>NZ_BAABWR010000001.1:0-422133 GCF_040370605.1 Aliiglaciecola sp. NS0011-25 | reverse complement strand
CCTAAAATCATCACTTTCGTGTATTGGTTGATGCTACTAGGTTCTTTAATGTCTGGGATTGGTGCGATGTTCGGTTACGGTGGCAGTATTTTAGTCGGTTTAGGTATTATTGTTGCAGGTGCTATTGGCGCAAGAATATGGTGTGAGTTACTTATTGTTCTATTTAAAATCCACGAAAACTTACAAAAAATCGCTAACAAATCAGAATAAGTTTTTCGTGTCATAAACAACCAATTTTACAGTTGGCTAGGATGTTGATTATGCTAGCCAAACTGTAAATACTGTCTAAAATCATATCTAGATATATATACCTTCCATTCACACGTTCTCTTTTTTAGTGGAACCTAACAAATCACCTTCATTATCTTTCTTATCTTTTCCTAATCCTTGCTCACTCTGGTAAGACCAGATAGTATGTTTGAATTGAATTATCGTAGAAACATTTTTATGAATACAGCAAACTCTCAGCCCGTGACGATTATTTGTAATGACAAGCAGACGATAAATGCTAATGTGTTTGCACCTGCGGGCCCAATAAAATCAGCCGTCATGATTGCTCCTGCCACGGGTATTAAGCAGCAGTTTTACAGAAACTTTGCGAGCTACTTACAAGCTCAAGGCTATGGCGTTATCACCTATGATAATCGCGGTATCGGCGCATCTCTTAATGGCAATATCAAAAAAAATAAGGCGACCTTACAGTGCTGGGGTGAGCAAGATATGCCAGCGGTACTTGAACACTTACAGGCGACTTTTTCGAATACTCGTTATCACTTAGTGGGTCACAGTGCTGGTGGACAATTAATTGGTTTGATGCATAACGCTGAGCAATTAAGTTCTATGTTTAATTTTGCTTGCTCATCGGGAAAGCTCACTAATATGCCGTTGGCCTATCAGTTTAAAGCCCACTTTTTTATGAATTTCTTTATTCCCGCAAGCAACCTGTTATTTGGTCATGCCAAATCTCAATGGGTGGGAATGGGGCAACCTCTACCAAAAGGTGTCGCCAAGCAGTGGCGAGCTTGGTGTAACGGCCAAGGCTATGTAAAAACCGCATTTGGTAAAACGGTGTTTCAACATCAGTATAACGATTTAACATTACCCTCTTTTTGGCTAAATGCCGCTGACGATGATATTGCAAATGACATAAATGTGGCTGATATGATCTCGGTCTTCCCCAAGTTACCAGCACAAACTTTGAATGTTCAACCAAAGGAGTATGGTCTAAAAGAAATCGGTCATATGAAATTCTTTAGTAAACGGTCAGAGATCTTATGGCCGATTGCATTAGAGTGGCTAGATAAACATAGCAACTAATTAACCACCAATACCTTTTCTCATCAGCTTAAAAGTGATATTTGTGTGTAACAGGTTTTTCACACCCTACTCGGTTTCCATTGCTGGTGCTATGTCAGCGCTGAGCTCGGTATTCGACACTTTTCCCATCAAATGCGGATAATGTTTATTAAAATTATCCATAATAAACTCTACAGGTAGTTCAGCGAACGTTCCCCAGTCGGTGATATATTCCATATGTTTATGGCCTTTCTCGGTAAAGGGTTGAAATATAGAGTCATCTTCACCATTGAATTCTAAGGGAAGGCTATGCATTTTTTCGCACAATGAACGATTAAAGGCTGGGGTGGCTTTAACCCACTTTCCCTCAATGAACACTTCAACATATCCATGCATAGAAAAAATATTCGTTCCGAGCATATCTAATAATTTAGGTGTAGCTAGGTGATTCATAACATCAGCTAAACCAAGGCGTGCGGGTATGCCTTCGTTACGACATAAAGCAATCATTAATGCGGCTTTGGGAATACAATATCCTTCGTTCCTTTTACAACAGTAACTGGCTTTAAAGCTATTCTTACCATCCACAAAACAGTAAGGGTTATATAAGTATTTATCTCTAACCAGATAATATATATCAATCGCCTTTGCTTTAGCGCTACCCACTTTTATTTGCTCAGATAGACTTATAATGTGCGGGTCATTGAAGTCAAAATACTCGGTAGCCTGCAGATATTGCTGCATATTTTCATCTGATATTGGGTTCATATACCTTGTCTTTTCAGTTATCTAAGGGCCTGTAATTAAATCATCCTAAAATAATCATCATTACATGTAAATGTTAATAGTTTGTTGTGTTAATCATCTGTCACAAATTTAAAATTTATATGGACAGCCACAAACAAAATTTACATGGAATTTAATATGGACAGCCACAAACTTGATTCTTAAGAAAAGCGAAGCAACTATGTTTGTGTCATCTTTTCAAAGTGTGAATCTGGCCGCTTGAGGCTATCGAGTTCAATCAGGTTTAAACTCATCGTAAATCTTATGCATTTAAACGACTGCAGAGGAATCTAAAGGGAGTTCGAAATTCATTTTACGGTTAAGTGAGTCAACGTCCTTTAACACAACGGTGACTTCATTCCCTATTTCAAATTCATGATGGTTGTTGGTTAATTTTTGCTTATTTGCGTCAAAGTTAAATCCTTGACCGGGCAAACTTGCAATGTGCACTAGGCCTTCGGCACCAGATTGCGCTAACGTAACAAATAAACCTGAGCTGCTCATTCCCGATATACATGCTTCAAAAGAATTGCCGATAAAAGGTTGCATATACTTGCACATCATTGCGTTTTCAACTTCTCGGCTAACGATGTCTGCTAAGCGCGACTGGTTAGAGCAATGCACTGATAAAAGCTCAATCTCTTCGGGGTTATAGGGATATGCCGTTTTAGGCAGTGTCTTATTTTGCAATTTATCCAACTTCAATTGGCGTAATACCCATTGCAACCCCGTTCTTTTTTGTTGTTTTCGAATCTTTGCGCGAATTGCACGGTGAGTTAATAAATCAGGGTAGCGCCTAATTGGCGAAGTGAAATGGGCATAGGCGTCGTAAGCTAAACCAAAGTGTCCTTGATTATTTGGCGAATATTCCGCCTGACTTTGTGAGCGAAGTAACAAGGTTTGAATCACCTTTGCATCCGCTCTTTTACTCACCTTTTTTAATAAATTATTATAGTGATGAGGTGTTGGCTTATCTCCGCCGCCGAGGTTTAAACCTTTGTCTGACAAAAATGCGCGAAGTGCCGTTAACTTTTTCTGTTGCGGACCGGCATGTACTCTAAATAAACTCGGAATTTTGTTACGTTCTAAAAACTGCGCAGTGGCGACATTGGCGCAAAGCATGAATTCTTCTATCATACGGTGTGCGTCGTTGCGCTTCAGCGGTGATATGTTGGCGATGTTTTTATTTTTGTAGAGTTTAAGCGCGAGTTCTTGGGTTTCGAATTCAATTGCACCTCGTTGTTTGCGTTGTTTGCCTAAAACTCTAAACAAAGAGTGTAAGTTTGCAACATGTGGCACTATTTCTGGATTGGAATCGGAAATTGTCTTACCCAGCTTACTACCAGGTTTAGTAACAAGTGCGTTGGCTTGATTGTATGTTAATCGAGCATGAGACTTAATCAAGCCCTCAGAAAACTGAGCGTTGCTAACTAGCCCTTTTTGATTAATTGTCATTTCGCAAACCATCGCTAAGCGATCTTCATCTGGGTTTAGCGAGCAAAGTCCGTTGGACAAGGCTTCAGGTAACATTGGAACAACCTGATCTGGAAGATAAATTGATGTCGCTCGTTGTTGCGCCTCAATATCTAAACCATCGTTTGGCAGAACGTAGTGAGAAACATCCGCTATTGCAACCAATAGACGCCATTCGCCAGTTTCTAACTTTTCACAATAAACCGCATCATCAAAGTCTTTCGCATCGGCACCATCAATGGTCACAAATGGCAGAGAGCGATAATCAACGCGCTGGGTTTTATCTTTTTCAGACACTTGCGTACCCATAGCGCTTGCTGCTTCAAGTAGGGTGTTATCCCATTGAGCTGAAATACCGTGTCGATAAAGGGCAAGTTTGCTGTCTATTCCGGCATCGCTAACGCTACCAAGTACGTCAGTAATTTCAACTTGTGTGTGTTGGCGAAAATTAGGGTAATTTAGGATTTTTGCATTCACATACTGACCAACGCGTGCTTGATTGAGCTTACTCTTATCAACCTGGATAATGTGTGTAGTCTTGCTGTTATCTGACTGCAAGACGTAACCTTGACTCTCTCGTTGGAGCAAACCAACAATGTGAGTGGTGTTGCGTTCGAGCACTTTAATCAGCGTATTAAAAGCACGTTTTGCGTTTTTTGTGGGTTCAATAAGTACCTGAACAATATCACCGTCAAATACGTGATTTAATTGGTTTTTGGGTAGAAATAAGTCTTTTTCAGACTCGCTATAAGTGACGAATCCGAAGCCATCCGGGTGAATATTGATGACGCCACTTACCAGTGATTCTGGATCGATGAGTTGATAGCCCTTGCGCTGAAATGATAGTTGACCATCACGTTCCATGGCGCGCAAACGTCTTCTTAGTGCCTCTTTATCTTGTGAGGAGTGCAATGCCAATGCATCGGCGATTTGTTCGCGGTTTAGGTGTTTTTTGACGTTGCTAAACAGGCTTAATATAAATTCACGACCGGGAATAGGGTTGTCATAGGTTCTAACATTTGCAGGGTGAGTTGCTGAAATTGATGCAGTTTGATTCAAATTAATAAAATTCTCTTTGTGCCGCCTTGCGTTTTACGTATTTTTTCAAAAATGGGGATGTAAATCAGTATGTTGGAAATAGAACTTATGAAAAACAGGGCGGTGTGACTCTGAAAATGAGTCGAAATAATAAAACGAGTAAAAGTATTGATAACTCGTTGGACTTAATTGTATGTCAGTCTTCTGCTCACATTTACATATGAGCAAAATCTGACATTAGCTTTATCTGTTTAGTTAAAGCGGTTTAGATACAAACAATGTTTTCTGCTTGTGGGCCTTTTTGACCTTGAGTAACAGAGAATTGTACGCGCTGTCCTTCAGCTAACGTTTTAAAGCCATCGCTAACGATTGCGCTGAAGTGAGCGAAAACGTCAGGGCCAGATTCTTGTTCGATAAAACCAAAACCTTTACCTTCGTTAAACCATTTTACTGAACCAGTAGTTGTATTAGACATAATAGATATCCTAGAAATAATTAAAATTGTGCCAAAAAATTTGGCAATTGAGCGTGAAAAATGGAGATTGTACTGAGGATAACGCGAAGTATTACAAATAAACTATTATGACTAGATTACTACAAATGGAAAACAACGAGGGATTCACAAAAACAGGCCTTTTCTCAAACCTTGGGACTAAAGTACTCTCAATATGCAGGGTAGTCAAGGTGTATTTTTATACCGAATACCAACGAAAATCCTAAGGTCGAATAAATCTGTTATATTTTGCTCCCGTGGTTATTACCTTTGTATTGGCCTTGTAAATTCCCGAACAAGCGAAAAAAGGAACAAATAAGGTGTTTCACCTTAGAGGCCAATTTGCCGTTTTTATTTCGCTGTTAGTGCTTTTGTTATCTGCTTGTTCTTCGAGTCCCAAATTAATGCCGACACCGAATGGTTTTATCAATACGCCTTTTTTAGAAAGCGATATTCCCGAAGCTCTGCGTGAAACCAGTATGGAACTGATATATGTGACAGACCGAGGTAGCTCTGAGCAAAAAGGGGTTATATACGATGCGAGTCGTTTGCCATCAATTGCTTATGGTTTACTCATTGTCATTTGAAGCGTGATCCGTAAGCGGCTAGACCAATCAGGGATTTTCTGCTATTCCTTAAATACCAATTGAAGTCTTTATTCTTCATGGAGGCTAACCCATGACAAGGTCACAAAAAAGTCTACAAAAGTATGCTCTGGGAAGACATAGCGTTTTCAGGAATCTAAAGTTCATTATGGCCTCGGTCATTTCACTTTTTTTGCTGTCATCTCCTTCATTCGTTGCCGCCCAGAGCAAAGCTATTGAACACATTCTGCTTCAGACTGATAAATTAAAACTTATGCCTTACGATAATGGTTCGTTGTCCGGTTGGTGTAAGTTGGAAAATAAAGGAAGTTTTCCCAAAACGATCCCTTTGCGGGTAGAGCATAAGCTCAGCCCCAAACAACGAGCTCAGTTGTTCAAACCGAATCTCGAACAATTTGTACTTCAACAGGTTATTCCTGCTATCGAAAAAACGTGCTCTGGAGCTGCAGGCTTTCGGACAAACTATAACATTCGTCTGTCTATGCAAGATTGGTCAGATTCTTATGGTTATTACGACTTTGATAACTTTGTATTTCGCTATCGTGATGGCATCGTCACTCGAACTCAGTATAACCCGTCAAGTGCAGCTCGTACCGCGCTCGGGGAGGACGGTATAGACGCATTAACACCCCCAAAACAGCTAGACCGGGTAGATAAAGTCCTTGGCCAAATCGGTCCTTTCTCGCTTTATCCTCGCAATGATCCTTTTTGTTACGGCTCTATAGCTCACGTCGATGCAGAGTTCGATAGCACCATAGATGAGCGTGATGAATGGGTTAAGGCCAATTATAAAGGGAATGATAAAATCGGATTTGAAGGATTTGTTAGTGAAGAGGTGTTGCCAAGAGTGCGGGAGCACTGCAAACGTTTTATGGCTATAGAGCTACATTTTTATGAACGAGGTTCAGTTAACCGGTGGGAGTCCATGAGGTTTAATCTTAGTTATCAAGGTTCAGTATCCATCGCCCAACATAATATGAGCGAGAAAGCCAAGTCATATGCACGTTTGAAGATTAATCAGCGAGTATTTGGCACCTGTGATTCCTCCCCTTATTGTTCAATGCTCGGAGGTGTGTATCTAGATGCTATCTACCGCTATGACATTCAAACGATTGCCAAAATAAACCAGCAACTGGAAGCTGAATATGCCAAGAAAGCGGGAACAGCCGAACTTAAACGGTTTTTTGACCTAGCCGCTGAGGCAGGGCTCAAAGGTGCCAAAAATACTGATGTATCGTTGCAGTTCCCATCGCTTTTGATCAGCAAATACATTTACGACTTCAGTCGCTTCGCGGTAAGTAAGGCAAAACTCACCGGCAATCGTCAGGATGCTTGTTTTCGTGAAGGAACCAAAGTAGTGGATACCCGCACCACCACTCGAGTGATTGACTATCAAGACCAGATGGGCAACTACGCAGGTAGTGCTGGCGGCATACGAATAGGCAAGGTCTATCGTGTAAACCCCGAATTTCAAACCTTATGTGAGAGATTCTGCGGCCCCGCGAGCGGCGAATTTGCTGATTTTTTAGATAGCTTCCTCACACTGGAAAAAAGCGGGCATATCCTTGCTGGTCTTGAGCACGGAATTAGAACCTTGGATTGCCAAAGCCCGGAAGTTCTGCAGTTCGAAAAGAACTTAATAAAGCTGACAAATAGCGTCATTCAGTAATGTATTACTTTATTAATCGGTCAATTCGAGTCCACAGTATAAGAAGGCGGGAAAAGTAAGATAGGCATCTTTATGAGCTCTTTTGCCGACGTTTTTGTCTTTGCTTTTTCCGCAATTCGCGTTTTTTCTGTTGTTTTATTTTGTCTCGCCATACCGAGATAATAATTGCAGCGATTATGCTGATAAATAAAACGGCGATGCCCACGCCTTACAAGAAACATAGCTGTTCATACGCGCAAGGTAAACCAATGCTAATTTCCATATTGTTTACGCTGCCTCTTTATCTTTTAGTGATATATAAGACCTGATTCTCAGGCAAAGCATTTCCGACAAATCTGTTGGGCCACAGATTTGAAATCTGTTATATTTTGCTCCCTTGGTTATTACTTTTTGTATTGGCCTTGTAAATTCCCGAACAAGCGAAAAAGGAATAACTATGTTTCACCACAGAGCTCAACGCTCAGTTTTTATCTCCTTTTTAGTTCTGCTGATATCTGCGTGTGCTTCCGCTCCAAAATTAATGCCGACACCTAATGTATTTATCAATACGCCTTATGCAGAAAGTGAGGTGCCCGAAGCTCTGCGTGAAACCAGTATGGAACTGATATATGTGACAGACCGAGGTAGCTCTGAGCAAAAAGGAGTTATATACGATGCGAGTCGTTCGCCATCAATTGCTTATGGTGTTGCCAAAGTGAATTTTGCAGATAAGTTATTGCCGTGGAATACATTATTAGCGCAAAGTAACCTGCAAAATCGTTCAGCTGATTTAACCTATGTACTAGAAAACGTCGACGAGCAGGGACGCTTTCCTTTATCGCCGTATAAATTTAGACGGGTAGGAGATCGACTTCAAATTGACGAAGAAATTCTCGCGCAAAAGTCTTTTCATGAAAATCAACTCAACAACAATATTAGCCAACGTTTAAAACAAAGTGAAAATAAAGACGTAATTTTATTTGTTCACGGTTTCAATAATACTTTTAATGAATCCGTATTTACTCTTGCTGGTATTTGGCATTTTCTAAAACGCCAAGGTGTGCCTATCGTATATTCTTGGCCTGCGGCGGCAAAAGGCTTGAATGCCTATTTTGCAGATAGAGAGTCGGGACAATTTACGATTTTCCATTTAAAAGAAACCTTACGATTACTGTTTAAAAATCCTGAAATCGAAAACATTCATATTATTGCCCACAGTCGAGGTACTGATGTCGTCACCACAACGCTACGGGAGCTGATCATTGAGAATAGAGCCAGTGGCGGAAACCCAAGGAAAGACTTACGTATCGAAAACCTCATTCTGGCGGCGCCAGATCTCGATTTTGGGATTATTAAACAGCGATTAATGGCCGAACAATTTGGGCCAGCCTTTGGAAAAATTACTATTTATACGTCTCAAGAAGATAGCGCCTTGGGTATCTCCCAATGGTTAACAAACAGCTTGAGTTTTGGTCGATTAAATACCAAAGATGTTAATCTCAATGAGCGCAATATCTTTAATTCAGTAGGAAATGTGAGCTTAATCAAAGTACCAAAGTCGGGCAGTTTTATTGGACATGATTATTTTCATAGTAATCCAGCCGTCAGTTCTGACCTTATCAACCTGATCTTATTCAATGCCGAACCTGGTTCTAAAGAACGGCCATTGAAAAGACTCGAAAATAACTTTTGGTCACTGGATTCTGATTATTTAATTGAGAAATAAGCACTTTGCATTAAAAAGAAAGTAAGCAGAACCTCTCAGGCTATTTGGCGTGTCGTAATTATCCATTAGTATTGTTTTCATAAAAAATTGTATAGTAAAAATACAATCACACTCATAAAAGGTATCTAAGGTATGAAAGGATTTCAGCTCATTCGCAGTATGTTATTTTCTGTTTTTGGCGTATTTGCGGTAAATACTCTGGCCATTGCAGACACTCAGTTTGTTTATGCAGACGCCTTTGTGAATGTTAAAACCGGTAAATTGGTCACGCGTCCGTTATTAGAAATTCAAGACGGTAAAATTGTCAAAATTACCGCCAATAAGCGTGCCCCAATGCCGCAAAACACCGTCGATTTGAGCGGTCATACACTTTTACCCGGTCTGACCGATATGCACGTTCATCTTACTGCCGATTCACAACAACATGGTTATAGTGGCTTAGCTGACTCTTTACCTAGAGTGACATTAACGGGCGCAAAACATGCGAAAGTAACTTTAATGGCTGGCTTTACTACCGTGCGGGATGTAGGCGCTCCAGGTTTTTCCGATGTGGCACTGCGTGATGCGATTAATGATGGCGACATTGAAGGGCCACGGATGTTTGTCGCAGGAAGCTCTTTAGGTGTTACCGGTGGGCACTGTGATAACAATCTGTTGCCTGCTGAATATAAAGTGACAGCCGATGGTGTGGCAGATGGTCCTTGGGGAGTGCGTAAAAAAGTTCGGGAGAATATTAAGTACGGCGCAACTGTGATTAAGTTTTGCGCCACAGGTGGGGTGTTATCTAAAGGCACTAAAGTAGGCGTTCAGCAATATACGCTAGAAGAAATGCAAGCCATTGTTGACGAAGCTCATATGCGAGGATTAATAGTGGCGGCTCACGCACACGGAACCGACGGCATTGTCAGTGCGATAAAGGCGGGTGTAGATTCAATAGAACATGCTTCATTTCTTAATGACGAGGCGATTTCTTTAGCTAAGAAAAACGGAACTTACTTTTCTATGGATATCTACGTTACTGAATTTATTCTAAGTGAAGGCAAAAACGCAGGCATATTAGAGGAGAGTTTAGCGAAGGAACGTACGGTAGGTAAAAAGCAGCGTGAAAACTTCAGAAAAGCAGTAAAGGCGGGCGTCAATATGGTATTTGGCAGCGACGCAGGGGTTTACCCCCATGGTGACAACGCCAAACAGTTTTCGCGAATGGTAGAGTTTGGTATGACACCACTGCAAGCCCTACAAGCAGCTACTATCAACTCGGCGAAGCTTCTCCAGCAAGAACAGCTATTTGACAGCATTGAAGAAGGGAAAATGGCCGACATAGTCGCGATCAAAGGCAACCCATTAGATGACATCAGTTTACTTGAGAACGTTGTTTTTGTGATGAAAGAAGGTACTGTGTATTTACAACCAGCGCTTAAGTAACCTGAAAAACCGCGGCACAAAACTCGTTGATCAGAAAAACGCACTGTTAACTATTGCAACTTGCTTTTTCGTTGCCTTAGCCGCTTTTCGCGCTTTTTCCGCTGTTTTATTTTGTCTCGCCAAACAGAAACAACGATTGCCGCTATTATGCCAACAAATAAGGCAGCGATTCCTACTCCAGACCAAAAACACAATTGCTCATATACGCATGGTATGCCAATTTGAATCTCCGTATTGTTCACAATATTTGGTTACTCCATGCATATAGGACAGTGTCAATTGGTTAGCTATGAGTGAGTTGTCACCCTAATAGCTTTTATACTATCGATATATTAGACCTGTTGTTTGTAGATAAAATTTCCGGCACTGCGCAGTGGCGGTCAAATTCAGTTGTAACCAGCACTATTCTATAATTCGACTACAATTAATTAAATCAAATGCCATTGCCACAAGCAGGTTGCATACTTAGGAAATTAGCAGCGCTATAAGTTCAGCGTTTTATCACCCTAAACCTGACCTAGATCAATATGTAAGACTACCTAAGCAGTACACTGAAGTTATCCAATTAGAGCGATAAACATAAGGTAAATTTCAGCATGCAAATAGAAAAACATACACTAACTAATGACTTTCCAGAACATCATCATACTATTCGTCATCTTAAAATGAACGATAGACATTTTGCTAAACAATTTGATCAGTATCATGATGTAAATAAAGAAATTCATCATATTGAAGAACAGAATGAAGCTGTTTCAGACGATTATTTAGAGTCGTTAAAAAAACAACGTGTGGTACTTAAAGATCAATTATTCGCGCAAATAACCGAGACTGAGAAAGCGCTGTAATTTTTCGCTAACTTTTTGATAATGATAAGGCGGCTATAAGATGAAAATGCACAAAAGTTTATTTGTATTCTCCGTTTCCCTGCTGTTTTTCAGTATTACGTTAATTCAGGGATGCTCAAGTCAGATGGCCGCTAATCTCAGAAAAGTAACCTACCCACCTGATTTCAAATACGTGGAGCCGTCACAGCTACGTTCGGATATGGATCGTCTCGCGCAACAAATGCGGGTATTGGAGTTTGCGTTAAGCCAGCAACATGAGCCGCAAAGTGTCGGTTTTGCTAAGCAACAACAGCAAGTATTATCTACTTTGCAGAATATTGAAAAGATAGCTTCTGGATTGCGCGCAGGAGATGCGGGGGCCAGTCACCCTTTTCTTCAAGACTATATGCGTGACTTTGTTAGTAAAGTAGACAATGCACGCATTGCCGCGTCTTTAGAAAAACCGAGTTATTACTTGGCTGGGAAAGTGTCTGGTGCCTGTACTAACTGTCATAGCGTAAATCGCTAAGCTCGTTCAAAAATAGCTAAAAAACTGCGGGGTCAGATCCCGCAGGTTTCAACGGCTCTGACCCTGCAGTTACCGCAGGTTTTGCTGGTCTTATTGTTTTGCCGTGTTTGTCTTTTTTAAGCTTTCAATGTCGGCTATTAGATAGGCCACAGAGGCTTTGTTAAGACCATTGTATATGCCACGAACGTGTCGGTTTTGATCAATCAATAACAGACTTTCGGTATGTAAAAAATCATCTGTGTTTTGAATGTTACCCAAATCTTCACTGGCAAAATAGGCCGACTTGGCAAGTGAATATATCGCGTCCCTATCTCCGGTGGCTAAATGCCATTTGCCACTAACGATGCCATTGGTATCCGCATAATCTTTCAACAAAGCAACTGAATCAGAGGTTGGTCTAATAGAGTGTTGAAGAATTTTCACCTCAGGATCATCAATGAACCTTTCTTGAACCGCAATCAATTTCGATCTAATCGATGGGCAAATTCCTGGGCAAGTACTAAAGAAGAATCCGGCAACATAGATTTTATTTTCAAAGGTTTTTTCGCTTACTTCTTTGCCATCTTGATCAATAAAACTAAACGGCGGAATTTGATGAAAGTTTTCAAGCTCTTTACTATCTGGCTCTAACCAGATAGGCGTAAATTCTTCACTATTGTAGTAAGGTAAAGTATCGGATGCGTGAGCAAACGCACTTAGTACTAATCCGCTAAAGAGAATTGTTTGCTTGATTTTGGTAGTAATCTGGTGAAACGACTTCATCTTCAACCCCAACACAGTTATTTGCTTTTCTAAGACCATAAATCCGTCCATTCTTGTATTCAAAATTGGAAAATAGTTTTCCGTTTAATCGCCAGGCTTGTTGTAACCCTATGGGTTTGCCCGCGAGATAGTTAAATTTCTTAAACTTGGCACCGTTCCTATACCAGCGCCAAGCGGTGCCTTCTGCTTTGCCATTGACATACACAAAGTGAGACCGTGGATTACCATTGATCCACCATGTTTTGGTGTCACCGTCACGTTTACCTGAAACATAGTGGGACTCATAACCTAAAGTCCCATTTTCAAACCATTTCCTTGCATGGCCCTGACGCCTACCATTCACGAATTGGTCGCTGGTCGCGATACTTCCTGATGGGTGATAACTCACCATGTCACCATTAAAGGGTTCGTCTTGGTATACCCGCTGCCCTTGGCTGTTTATCGAAATTTCTGATTTTTCAATAACAAGCGGCCTAACAGGTGCTAATGTCGTTGCCGCCGTTATGGCAGCCACCATCAGCACTGCCAGTACACATATTGAGCGCAGGCCTAAGCAAAAAAACCTTTGCTTATCAGTTGATATCACTCGGTGTACCCTGAAAGTTACCTGGGAAGATTAAATAGTAGTCACCGTTCAAGTATTGTTCGGTTGAAACATGATAATGATATTCAGCATCTTCTTCTGATCCGCCAGTGTACAGAGTGACCGACGTATGGCCATTGGACTCATCTAGATCCGTTGGGTAGCCGGCTGTCGAATAGCAGCGTCTTCCAAATATAAAAAATCCATCGGCCATAATCCCAACCAGTGAATCATCATCATATGAAACTGCCCTAGGCTCTAAATGATAATGGTAGGTTTCGGGCCCTGTGTGAGCACCATTGCGGTCGAATCCTTGAATAACTCCTAAAGATACGTCACCGTTACCTTCTGAATCATTGAATATGGGAGCGCCGCTTATGGCAATACCAATAGCGCCAAGAGGTGTGGCAGATGAAGTAGCGGCAAGCTCAGGATTTACCGGAACGGTTAAATCATAGTCGTTAATATAATCTTCAATATCACCCGGTGAGCGTTGCTGATCAAATAATTCAGCATCTTCAGGTTCAACATATAAACCACTTTCGTTGCCTGAATCCCAATAGGACGATGTGTGGTCGGGTTTACCTGCTGATTCAAGCGCGACTGTGCAGCCATCTTCAGACAGCACAACGGTAACATTTGGTGCAGCTACGAATTCAAGAAAAGCGCTGGATAGCTCTGTCATCGGAGTGTCGCAGGTGCTGGTATCTGAACCTGTATCTGTTCCTGAACCTGTATCAGTGTCACTATCATCTTGGGCAAGCGCAGTATCTGATGAACTGCCTCCGCAAGCGACCAACAATGACAAAACACTGGCAATGCATAGTTCTCTTATTCGATATTTTTTTTCAAACATAATTCACTCACTTTTCTTCACAAAGCTACTTGTTATTCGCATTCATGCGTTTAATTCGTGTGCAATTTAGCATTAAATAAAACGCGGAAATGTGCATTTTTGGAGGAGATTTAGCGCACAATGCTGCAAACTTTATTCGACTATCCCTATTTTTGACTCATAAGAATTCTGGCTATACCGGTTTACAGGGCGTTGTATGCTGGGTAATCTTGAAAGGGTGAGAAACGAGTTTTTATACATTAGGCAATCAAAGAGCGTACATAGATGATACCCATTGAGACCTTATTCATGTTTTTGGCAGCTTCGGCGGCACTTTCTGTTGCACCTGGACCGGATAATATCTTTGTTTTAACCCAGTCGGCATTGAATGGTCGTAAAGCAGGGATTTTAGTGACACTAGGACTCTGCACTGGGCTCTTAGTGCATACTGCTGCTGTATCACTAGGTGTCGCTGTCATTTTTCAAACCTCCGAACTGGCGTTCAATATTCTTAAAGTCGTGGGCGCAGTGTATTTGCTTTACCTAGCTTTTCAGGCTTTTCGCGCAGGTGCCACTCGATTAGAAGCAGCAGGAAACGCAAAGCTAGCTTGGCAGCAGCTCTATTCACGGGGCATTATTATGAATATTACCAATCCTAAGGTAGCGATATTTTTCCTTGCTTTTCTTCCTCAATTTGCCGATCCCAGTAAAGGCTCAGTTACCCTACAAATGTTAGTTTTTGGCGCTGTTTTTATTATTACCGCGCTTGTTATCTTTAGCTTGATTGCATGGTTTGCGGGCTATCTAGGAGATTGGTTAAAAGGATCGACAAAAGCACAGGTGATTATGAATAGAATTGCCGGAACCGTGTTTACCGCGCTCGCATTGAGACTTGTTTTAAGCGAACGTTGATCAGTTCCATTCGACGACTCATGGGGTAAAGTTACCCCATGCAACCCATAGCAACTGATAATTCCCGCAAACGCAATACCCAAAACATCGTTTAACGATTTTATATAAATAATGGCGTGCAAAATTCTTGTTGGTTTTCCGAAACAAAATATTAGCAGCACACATTAATGAAAGCAGAAAGCGACTTTCCTGTTCTTTATCTTAGAGTGCCACATTTTGGTGGGTCTACGATTGTTGTTTGAAGGATGTTTATGAAAACTATTTTGTCTGCGCTGATATTCAGTGTGTCGATTTTTACGGCGAATGTGCAAGCTGATGAGACTATCCTAGCGGGTGGTTGTTTTTGGTGTATGGAGTCTGATTTTGAGAAATTAAATGGCGTATCTGATGTGGTATCTGGTTTTACCGGTGGTGATACGCCTAATCCCACATACAACGGCAATCATCGTGGACATTATGAAGCGGTTAAAATTACTTATGATGCTAATGTGGTGAGTTATCAGCAAATTTTAGATCACTACTGGGTTAATATTGACCCTTTCGATGCTAAAGGACAATTTTGCGATAAAGGTCACAGCTACTTAAGTGCAATTTTTGTTGCTAATGATGAAGAGCGTGCGATTGCTGAAAAATCAAAAGCTGCTGTACAGACTCAATTTCCCGCACAAAAACTGGTAACTCCTGTATTAGCGGCAAGCCGTTTTTACCCAATTAAAGGCGAAGAGATTGGCCATCAAGATTTTTATAAAAAAAGCCCCGTTCGCTACAAAATATACCGTTGGAACTGTGGTCGTGATCAGCGTTTAGAAGAAATTTGGGGCGAAAAAGCTAGCCATTAAAAAACACAAAAATCGCCACGAAACCGCAAAACTCAGCTATTTATGTGGCAAGGTTTTGCTTTACTCGTTGTTTGTTGTTTAAAATCACCGAGGTTGCGGGCCAGGTTCACTTTCCCTTATCATTCATCAAATGGCACTTGTCGGCATATTAAATCCTTGAAATTTGTGCTGACCCCTTCACTGATATTAAGGAATATAGATTGAAAAAATCACCGATTCTGGTCGTTCTCATCGCCAGTTTATTTGGCTGCAATACCACCACTGAAAGTAACCAAGCCGTCGCCAATCAAGATGTTAAAAGTAAGATTGTGCAACGGGATTTAAATAGTATCGCCACAGACTATGTAAAACTGGTATTACAGGTAGGGCAGTTTGACGGTGATATTGTTGATGCCTATTACGGACCAGAGGAGCTCAAGCCGGATGACTTAGAGCAGGGGGCTGCTTTTCCTGCCGATGAGTTAAGCGCAACTGTCGAAATATTAATTCGTGAGATTAAAGAGCTGGCAGACGATGCTATTCCAACAGACCAGCAAGCCCGGCGAGAAATGCTAGAAAAACAGCTAATTGCGATCAAAACAAAAGTAAATATGTTAGCTGGGAAAGAGTATAGCTTTGACCAAGAAGCGAACTTGTTATATGACGCCGCACCACCCAAATTTGAGCTTGAATACTTTGACGCTCTGCTTGCTCAGCTAAACGGCTTATTGCCAGGAGAAGGGGCTTTATCGCAACGCTATGTTGATTTTACCAGCCAATTTGAAATTCCAAAAGATAAGATAGATATAGTATTTAAAACCGCAATTGCAGAGGCGCGCAAACGCACCTTAGCTAAAATTTCTCTGCCTGAAAACGAAAACTTTGTATTGGAATATGTTACCGATAAGGCGTGGAGCGGATATAACTATTATCAAGGTAACGCGCAAAGTCTTATTCAAATTAATATTGATTTTCCTATTTATATCACCCGCGCAATAGACCTTGCTGCCCACGAAGGATACCCAGGACATCACGTATACAATGCTTTGTTAGAACAGAAATTGGTGAAGGAAAATCAATGGATAGAATTTTCCGTTTATCAATTATTTTCGCCCCAGTCTTTAATTGCTGAAGGCAGTGCTAATTACGGGATCGACGTTGCCTTCCCTGGCGAATCACGACTTAACTATGAAAAAGAAGTATTGTTTCCCTTAGCTGGTTTAGATGTAAGTAAGGCCGATTTGTATTACCAAGTACATGAGCTAATCGGAAAATTAACTTATGCTGGAAATGAAGCTGCAAGACAATATTTGAACGGGATGATCACAAGAGATGAAGCGGCTGAAATAATGCAAAAATACCAGCTGTATAGCCAAGAAAAAGCTTATCAAAGAACACGTTTTATCGATAAATATCGCAGTTATGTTATCAATTACAATCTTGGCAAAGACTTGGTAGCCGAGTATGTAACATCAAATGGAGGCACTGCAAATAACGTCGATACACGTTGGCAAGTATTTGAAGAGTTATTGAGTAACCCCAAAACCGCTAGTATGATTGCTGAATGAGCTGAAAACTCAGCTATTAAACTCTTTAAGCGAGGAATTTTCTATCATCCCTAGAAAGATGGAGTATGGTGTTTAGGCTTCGTAAATAATAACAACCAACAAAGGTAAATGAATATTTACCTTTGTTGTCCTGACTATTCATTGCCACCGCTTTAAATCAGTTTATCGTTACCTTTCTGAGCGATTAGTTGCTTAGTTCCCTGGCATTGAAATGTAACCAGGTAGCTGTTCAATGCGATCCATCCACGCTGTAATATTGGTGTATTTAATCATTGTGATGTTTCCTTCATGAGCAACGGAGATGTAGGGATATATAGCACAATCTGCAATGGTTGGTCGGCCTGCTGCTAACCAATCGTGGTTGAAAAGGTGGTTATTGATTAACTCTAATATTCGCGTTGAACGCTCTAAACATAGGCTCAGATCGCTTTGTATATTGAATTTTTCAATTAGCCTAGCGGTGTTAGGGCCGTGTTGAATTTCATTGGATGCCACAGACAGCCATTGCATCACGTCAGCTTGTAAATGTGGCTCACTTGGCCACCAAGCTTCACCGCCATACTTACTTGCTAGATAGACAAGAATGGCTTGTGCATCTCGCAAAACCACGTCACCGTCTTTTAAAATTGGAATCTCACCCCAAGGATTTAACTGCAATATGTGTTCTTCTTTGTGTTCCCCTTGCATGAAGTCCACTGGGGTAATAGTTAACGGAATTTCTGCAAGTGAGGCGAATAACCTTACTTTGTAACAATTGCCTGATAGTTCTAAATCATATAGCTTCATTGTTTCCTTCCTTAGGTAGTAATTGGTTAAATTCAAGAACATTTCCGTCTGGATCACGGATGAATAATGAGATTCTGCGAGGCCCTAGTTTTTTGGGGCCTTCAGTAATTTTTATGCCTTCTTTCGCTAACCAGTCTAAAAATTCATTCATATCATCAATTATAAATGCAGGATGGGTAATGCCTGGTTTCTTTATTGCTTCATCAAGAAGTACATTTTTTTGATCTTTAGTTTTTGCGCCATTAAAAATAAGGTTAATGCGCACACCTGCTGATGTAACCATTTCATTCGCTTCACCTTCAGGAATTCGATATGTCTCCTTGAAACCAAGACGTTGGTAAAATTGAAGGGAGATTTTTCTATTACTCACTCTGATACCCACATGATCATATGCTTGTGCTACTTGAGGGTTAACAGGTAGTT
Organism: Aliiglaciecola sp. NS0011-25; assembly: GCF_040370605.1. NCBI lineage: Bacteria > Pseudomonadati > Pseudomonadota > Gammaproteobacteria > Alteromonadales > Alteromonadaceae > Aliiglaciecola > Aliiglaciecola sp. NS0011-25. The sequence continues at coordinate 403,600 of NZ_BAABWR010000001.1, read as the reverse complement.
GATTATTCATAGTGATTTTGATTCCGCTCATTAATCAATACACTATGACATTTTGTGATTTAAAAGATAATACGGTAAATTTGGTAAAGATATTTTCAAAAAGTGAGATAATAATGGATCGATTACAAGCTATGTCTATGCTGATAAAAGTCTTAGAGGCAGGCAGTTTTTCAGTTGCAAGCAAGAAGCTGAAAGTGCCGCTGCCTACGTTGAGCAGGAAAATATCGGAACTTGAGAATCAGCTGGGCGTTCGCTTGATCCACAGAACAACACGAAAATTATCATTTACGGAGTCTGGTCTTGATTACATCAGAGCCTGTAAAAGAATTCTTGAGCAGGTTGAAGAGGCTGAACGCGGGGTTAAAGGAGAATATTCAGAACCGCGAGGAGATTTAGTTGTCACCGCCCCTGTGATGTTTGGTCGGCTATATGTTTTGCCTATTGTTACCGAGTTTTTAGCGCTGTATGCCAACATCAATGTACAACTTCTGTTGTCAGATGGAAATGTGAATCTATTCGAAGACGAGGTAGATATGGCATTTAGAATTGGTAAATTGACCGACAGCTCAATGATTGCAACACAAGTGGGAAACATGCGAATTGTGACCTGTGCCAATCAACAGGTGTTAAGTCAGCACCACAGATTAGCGACCCCAGATGATTTAGTGAATTTTTCATGTGTCACTCTCAATACGGCTATGGCAACACCACATTGGAGTTATAAACGCCCTGACTCCAATATTGCTATTAATGTGAATATTAGATCGCGCTTGACCGTTACCGATAGTGAATCTGCGGTTTTAGCGGCAATTAATGGGGTTGGTATAACCCAACAATTACACTACCAAGTTAAACAAGCGGTAGATGAGGGAACCCTTAAAATTATATTGCCAGAGTTCGAACCCGATGCGGCACCTGTGCATATAATTCATAAAACTAGAAAGTATATGCCGCAAAAAATGCGCAGCTTTCTAGATTTTGCATCACCAAAATTGAAAACTAGAATTCAGGCGCTGTCTGCTTAACTCATGCTTAATCCATTTCTGTCTTGGTCAAGCCAGTTTTGTGAGCAGCATGTCGCTTTGTCGCTGGCTATCTATTTAGTCGGTGTATCCGGTTCAATCTACTGAGGGCAGTTTTCGCCTTGCCGTAACCTTTTTCTGCTGATAGTTGGTACCAGTTTTTTGCTCGATCGAGATCTTTAGTTACGCCTTTGCCCGTCTCATACATCACTCCTAACTGATATTGTGGAATGGCATCTCCTTGTTCAGCTGCCATCAGCCACCACTTTACGGCTAACTCGTCACTTTGCTCTACTCCTGTACCTGATGCGTAGGCATTGCCTAAATTATGTTGGGCAAGAACATTGCCAAGCTTGGCCGCTCGTCGATACCATTCAACTGCCTCTTGAGGATTTTTCTTTTTAGCCAGTCCTTCTGCATATGCGGTTCCCATCAAAAAAGTTGCCTCGGGCACCCGCTGTTCTGCTAGTTTTTCTACATCAGCAATAACGCCTCTAGCAATAGCTTTTGCTTTGTCTTTATCCGCTGGATATCCCATTCTGCCGGTTGAATACACTCTAGCTATCCACATAACCGCTAGTGGATCTTTGGTCAAAGCTGCGGTCTCTAGCAGTGTTTTAGCCTTGCCATCATCCACTTTTCCCGTGGCACCTATGTACCATTTAATTGACTCATCTAAATTAGGGTCAATTTCATATTGCTGTGCAGCATGAGTGCGGAATGAAACAGCAATGAAAAGCACAATGAGTAATGAAAGTGATCGAAGAATAGATAATTGAAAGTAGTTTTTCATTTTACTCCTAAGGCTTATGCTTTAATGATTGAATTGTGATGGTTGAGTTGAAAATTAAACTCTGACGAATTGTGGATTGGCAGATTGTTCAACTTATTTTTAGAGTACAAGTTAATAAAGCGCGGCTCAATATACTTTTTAAAATTGAGACGGTTTGTGACCAGAAAAGAAAGAGTACGAAGGTTAGTGTTAGATAATTACCGCCCTTGTTGCGCTATGTAAACAAAGGCGGCAATGGTAAACCTTTAGCTGATTGGCTCAGCCAAAGGTTGATTCGGATTTAGAATGACGCTTTTACTGCAAGTCTTGCAGTTGCACCATCACCAATAGTAACGTTATTCGTACCGCCACCAGCTAAGTAATCTTTATCCAAAAGGTTTTCAATATTCAAACGAAAATCAACATCTTTACCCATTAGGTTTGCGCGGTATGTAGCACCTACATCGACTCTGGCATATGAATCTTTAGTGACCGTATTCGCATTGTCAGCGAAACGCTCACCTTGATAGAAAATACCCGCATTAAGCGCTAGTTTTTCAGATAATTCGTAACGTGACCATATGGAAGCCGACCATTTAGGGGCATCTGCAGGAGTGTTACCTTGATAGGTTTCATCTACTTCATACTCTGCATGCAAGTACATCGCTGATGTCATTACAAACCACTTGTCGGTAACGGCACCTTGTGCGGATATTTCAAACCCTTTATGGGTTTGTAAACCAGACTGAGTGGTAACAGTCTCATAATCTGGATCGTCATTTAATTGTTCAGAAATGAGTGTTCCCGATTTTTCAATATTGAAAATGGCAGTATTTAATAATAGACGATCTGATACTTCCCATTTAGCACCTATCTCAATTTGTTTAGAGGTAGTTGCATCGATTTCCATACCAAAGTTTCTATCTAATTCATCTTCAATAGTTTCACTTGATTGTGGTTCAAAACCTTCAGAATAGTTCACATAAATAGTGCTGTTTTCTGCAGGGTGATAAAGCACACCTACTTTAGGTAATAATGATTCGTTGTCTGCACCTTCACGATTTTGCTTGTCGTAACGACCACCAATAGCTACTTGCCATTGTTCATTTAAGGTCATTAAGTCTTGGAAATAAACGCCATAATAATCATATTCAGTGGTGCTTAACGTTGTATCTCTGTGATAATCAAGGTCTGGAACCGTTGGTTCAACTTCACCTGGAGTAAAAGTGATTGAATCACCTCTTTCGATTAATTGACCGTAATAATAATCAAGACCGTTAGCACCAAACAATAGGTTATGTTCAATACCACCGAAGGTGAATTCACCATTTAAATCTATAAAGGCGGTTTTAAACTGCCAATCATCAAAACGATCATAAGGATTGGAAGTATAGCTATCACCCTGTTGATAACCAGAAGGTAAGGAAGGTGAAGATTCAAAACGCTGACGTTCAAATGTCTGTTCGTTATAACCAAGTTTCACTTGCCATTCCGGGGTAAAGAAATAAGTTACTTTAGCGCCGATATTTTCTACTGTTATATCAGTAAATGCCCATGAAAAGTCATTAATGGTGTGCTTCTCACTGACGATATCACCATTGCTATCTAGCCAAGCGCCTGTATCTAAACCAGCTTTATCATTAGTGCGGTCATAGTAGGCACTTATCACTAAGTCGTCGCTGAACTTGTGCTCTAGGGCAAGAGAGCCCAAAAAGCGATCACGTTCACGTGTTTCACCGTTTTGATATTCGCGATCAAAATTAACGTCTTGTTTAACCACAACTGCACGGTAAGTTGTGTCAGCCGTGATTTCGCCACCGGCATCAAGCATAAAGCGAGTTGAACCCTGTTGATCGGTATCCGCGCTTATTTCTAACAAGCGTGTATTGGTGGGCTTTTTGGTAACCATGTTAATTAAGCCGCCCGGTGCAGATTGGCCATATAGAATACTTGAAGGCCCTTTGATAACTTCGACACGGGATAAGGTTTCAATGGGTTGTTGGTAATGGGACCAATGCTGATGGCCGTCACGTAAATAACCGGTAGATGAACTTAATTCAAAACCTCTGGAGCTAAAGACTTCACGATTTCGTTGTTTAGTTCCTGGTGACAAACTTGCGTCATTGTGCAGTACTTCACCGAGTGTCGTGGCTAACTGTTCATTGATAATCGTATCAGGAATTACGGTTACTGCTTGGGCTGTTTCTAGTAACGGAATGTTGCTACGCATGGCACCAGATGCATCTTGCACCTGATAATCATTAAAATATGTTCCATTTACACTAATGACCTCAAGGTCTTTTTCACTATCGCTGGAATCTGGTGTTTGAGCGGCACTTGAAAGAGACATTAGTCCTAAACTAACACCAACAAAAATCTGGTTAAACTGCATGGAAAGCCCTGAAATTATTTAAACTAAATTACGTGGAAGAGGATGTTAACACAAACGCGAATGATATCAATTCCTATTTGGGAGTTTTAAATAAATATAAAGGAATGAAAAAATATAAGGAAAATACACAGAAACAGTGGCGTTGGAGACAAAGGATTCAAAAAATCACTATCATTGCGTTGGGTTTGACAAAGTTGGAGTCTTCACACGTTGAATAATCAAACTGCTAATAACGGCTTAATACCTTGAATTTGGAAAAGCACAATAATCATTTATATGTGTAGGGAGATTTAAGTTTGAGCAATTGTGTGATTCATTGCTCAGCGTGAATTTTTATTAACGACAAGGCGGGGCTATTCTCTTTTATGATAGAGATTTAGGCCGATTAACTAGGCGTAATACATTATCAGTTGAATCACTACCATTACCACTAATAAGGGTAATATCCAGCGACTCATTTTAGACATTTGTTCACTAGACAATCTAAAGTTGGAACGTTCAAGTAACGGAATGACAACCAAAAGACTAATAAACAAAACACCCAATATAATTAAAACTGTCAATTTTCACTCCTGTTTGTGCCAACTTAAATTGCAATGCATAAGCAATTTTCAAGCGACTGTTGTTGACGCTAGCTCAAGGCGTCAATTCATACATACAAATATGGGGGGAGCGCGGCTAAATTCAAGCTAAATGAAACCGCAGGCTACAGCTTCTTCAGTCAACCGTCATTGGCAATCCACATTAACAACTTTTGGATTAGCTAATTTACTTTTTTTTCTTTGGGGCATACGACATACTTGCGCCAACTTAATTTTAGGTACAACAACGATGTCATGGTAAAACGAAGTATTTTGACACTGGTTAGCGTCTCGATAGTCATTGCAGCAATATTAATTGGCTCATCTATTCATACTCTTTACAGTAAAAAACACATTAATATTGACCCAAAGTTGCATGAAATTTCAGGGATAGAAATTGATAAAAGAAATCGTTTGTGGGCGATCAATGATAGTGGCGACGATCCTAAGCTCTATCAAATAAACACAGACGGTTCTATTGCCAAAGAAATATTAGTGACTAACGCTAAAAATATAGATTGGGAAGACATGACTCAAAATAGTTTTGGGCATTTTTTTCTTGGTGATTTTGGTAATAACGACAATTCACGCAGATGGCTAACTATCTATAAAATAGAAAATCCCATTGATATTAAAGGCAATACCACTGAAGCGGAAATTATTAAGTTTACCTATCCTGAGTTAGATGAAAATCCTGTCACGCCAGATAAGAGGAACTACGATTTAGAAGCTTTTGTTGAATTTGATAGGCATCTGTATTTGTTCACTAAGAATAGAACCGAACCTTTTGATGGTATTACAAATGTTTACAAGGTCGGTGATCATGCAGCTAACTTTGATGCTGAATTAATTGGTTCATTTAAAACCTGTACCACAATGGGCAAGTTATGTTGGATTACATCTGCCGCGTTAAGCCCTAACCGCAAACAGTTAGCCCTATTAGATTCAACTAGCATTTGGCTATTTGAAAACTTCGAGGGTGATAAGTTTTTTGACGGTGATGTGTCGCGCATCGACTTAGGTATTGTGACCCAAAAAGAAGCTATCACATTCTTGGATGACAATAGCATAGTGTTCACAGATGAATCATTTCGTGGTATCGGCGGAAATGCTTACGTTATTAAATTGGATGAAGTCTCAAAAATATCAATTCGTCACCGCATTAAAAAAGTCGCTAGTGACGTAAACGATTAAATTGCTTAGCAATATAAAACCTAGCCAAGCCAAACTATCAAAGTTGGTTTAGCTAGGCTCGCAATTACTATTTGGTCACTAACTTGTTTTAAAGAAACCGACTTCTTTATTTAGTTTTTCCGCGAGTTTATCTAAAGCAATGGTTGCTGCGTTATTCTGCTCTAACGAATAAACGGTTTTTTTGTTGATTTCATCAATTTGAGCGACAACCTCATTTATTGTGCCAATTATGACAACTTGGTCAGAAGCCGTATCTGCCACTATGGTCGCATTATTAAATGAATTGTTCGCATTTTCTTCAATTTCTTGCAGTAAATCCATGGCATTGTGCGTCTTGGTTTGACCATCTTGTACCTTGGGCAACGTATTTTGCATGACAGTTACTGCTGTGGAAGTTTCTTGTTGCACTTCTTCAATGGTCGATTGAATTTCACTGGTTGCTTCTCCTGTGCGCAAGGCTAACTGTCTTACTTCATCTGCAACCACTGCGAAACCGCGTCCAGATTCACCAGCTCGAGCCGCTTCTATGGCTGCGTTGAGCGCTAAAAGGTTAGTCTGATCTGAAATACTGTTAATCACATTGGTAATGCCACCAATCTGATTGGTTAACGCCTCTAATTTACTAATTTGTTCCACCGCTTGGGCCACTGTGGTTGCGACGTTTTGCATGGCATCGACACTCAATGCCATGGAATCGATTCCATTGCTCGCACGTTCCACCATACGTTTCGCATTAACTTTGTTTTTAGATGCGGTTTCAGACACAAAAACGATATTTTCTTTAATGTCACTCAAACGAGTACGAGTGCTCACGGTGAGTTGATCTTGTTCTTGGGCGAGTAACACTATCTCTTTCGAGCCTTGGGTAACCAATGTGGATTGTTGTTTTAAATCGTGAGATGCCGCCGCAATTTCAAGTACTGTATTGCGCAGTCTTTCCTGCATTTTTGACATCGTTGCCAACATGCTATGGTCATGCTTAGTACTGAATGATTGAGCCAAATTCCCTTGCGCAATTTGAGACAGGGATTCTGCTGCAACCGCAGGTTCTGCGCCAAGTGACGCTTTAAAGCTATTGGCGATAACATAGGCGACTAAAATGGAAAGTATTAACGCACTAAAGGTTAACACCAACATGGTAGTTTTAAAGCTAGCGGCGTTTTCTAAAATCTGATTGGTAGCAGCAACGTTTTTGCTTTCTTGCAAATCGATAAACGAATTAATCGTATCGAGCCATTGAACGAAGAGTTGGCTACCACCATTTCTTAGCAGCGACAAACCATCGTCGCTCGACTGACCTGTTTTGGCCTTTATCACTTGTTGTATCACGCGTTCTGTTTGTTGTTGGAGATTATCGAGTTGTTGCAAAATCGATGTTTCTTGGCTGCTAAAAATAGTTCCCGCTGCTTGCATTGCTTGCATTTTATCACTGGATGAGCGGTAAAATTCGGTTAACCTATTAATATCGTCTATATGAACCTTAACATTCGCAGGGCTTTGAGCTGTGGCTAAATCGCGAATCGCAATGGCACGATCATGGACACTTCCGCGAAAGTTAATTGCGTGCCTTTGTTTTACCACATTAATGTTTGTCATTGTGGTGAGCGTGCTACCGATCATATTGACTCGATAAATGCCTACCATGGTAAGTATCACCATAAGTAAAGTGACAATACTAAAACCAATAAGCAAACGTTTATTTATACTAAAGTTATTCAACATATCCATTATCTTTCCAGTTCAAAGTTGGGCGACTTAGCCATCCAAAGGTTTTGTTTTTTCTATTGGCTTTGTATCTAATCGTGCCACGCTACTTGAGTACATCGATACACAAAATGGCACAATATAAGTAAGGATTACCTTGAACCAAATTATTTCTGCTTCGCCTAAAAACGCCTCTCCTTGATTGATTAACGTTAGTATTGTTCCTACCACTATACTAATAAAAATTGCTGTCTTAAGTTGTTTTGCCGTAAACACCGTTGTCACCTTCTGTAGTAAACTGTGTTGTAGAGTTGCCGCCTTCAATTTCTTGAAAACTCCTATGCAAAGGGTTCTTAAAAACCAAGTGTATAGGGCGATATCGATGATATTGTTAAACAACTTGTTGAATCGCATCTCGTTGTGTTTTATCAATCGCTAGTTTAAGAACAATGTTATCGGCGAAAACTTTCACTTTGTTATGTTTAAAATTTTCCGCAACTCGGGAATTTAAGCCTGACAAATACTCATTGTAGTTTAAATCAGGCGTTATTCTATTAGACTAAAGCAGTGAGTATTGCTCAACACAGTTCGAATTGAACAAGTAAGGATGATTAAAAGCCATAATCATAAGCAATTTAGAAAGTTATATTTGCTTGGAACCTATGGTTGAGGTTTAGGTCTGAATCTGCGGTTATTAAAATCTGTTACTTGGAAATCGTCTTATGTCTTACCGTTTAAGTTTTGTGATTCTACTTTTTTTGTTTGCTTTGTCAGCCTGTGCAGGCAAACCTGAGCGCCACCAAGAAGCAGAAGAAATATTCACTACCAAAATTCACGCTGATGGCTCGAAGCGTTTTGTGCTGGCGATATTGTATGAACAGGGTAAAGGCGAAGGTCGTGGCGGCGAAGGCAAGCCAGAGGGCAAAAGAGGGGGCGGCGAAGGTGGCCGCTCACGGCAAGGTAGAGGTGGCCGAGGTCAATCTGAGTCAACCCAAGATATTTCGCAAGTCAGCTCTATTCAGCGCAGTGAAGGCGGTTCTGATGAAGATAAACGAGAGGCCATCTTGGAATTGTTAGACGAAAAATTAACCGAAACAGGTTATTGTCGACATGGTTTCATTGAACTGGACTTTTCACAAATGCGCAGCAAAACTGAAATAGTCGGTGAGTGTCAGGAAAGTGCCTCACAGGAAGATGAACAACGTTGGTAATAGTGCCCTGATATGCCTGTCATTGGGCATATCAACGTTTATCGATTTGCTTGTATGCTAAGTTAATATGCTTGATAGTATGAAACTTATTATATGCAACCAATTACATACAACCAAGCAGTTGACTAAGCCTAGGAGGCATTATGAAGTATTTGCTCGTGACCCTTATTGTGATGTTTAGTGGTATTGTGAATGCAGAAGATACCAGCATCGACAGTGATAGCATCTTAGTTACGGTGATCTTAAAACATCAACAAGACAAGAGTTTGACTGAACTGCAGGCCATCCAAGATAAAAACGAGTTTTGGCAATCATTTCCGCCCGAAGGTATGCAGATTGAATCTTGGTATGTGGCTATGGGCTTAGGCCAGGTTATTACTTTGCGTGTGTCACCCAAAGATTTGAGAACTTTAAATTTAGCAGTGGAAAAATCTGCATGGGGCTCGTTTACCACCGAGTTTTATCCGACCTACGAGTTTCAAAAGATAGCGAAAAAAATAAAAGCGAGTAAAGCCGAGCCGAAATGATGTATTAACTTTTTACATTGTTAAGCAAACTTTTCTATCATGCTAAACAGCTTTGTTTGCTCTATTGGTTTGGATAAATATTCATTCATTCCAGATGCAAAACACTTTTCACGTTCATCAGACATTGCGTTAGCAGTAAGCGCAATGATTGGAATTGAATTAACCGGTGCTGGTAGTTGTCGAATATGCTGTGTGGCTTGGTAGCCATCCATATTGGGCATCTGACAATCCATTAAAATGATTGAATACTCGTGCCCAAATTTGATGCCATGTTTGAGAATAGCAAGTGCTTCGATACCATCTTTCACAATGTCGAAAACGATGTGTCGTTGTTTTAACATTTCGCCGATCACCACTTGATTAATTTCGTTGTCTTCAACGATGAGTATTCGTAAGTGGCTTAGATCCATTTCTGTGGTCTGAACAGCAGAAGTGGTTGAGGTTAATTCACTGGCTTCAACTATCCCAAGGTTAATGCTTGCTTTGAATTTGCTACCTGCATCAGGGGTGCTTTCTACGCTAACGTCCCCTCCCATTAGTTGACATAATTTTCGGGTAATAGAAAGCCCTAAACCCGTCCCCCCAAACTTACGCGTGGTTGATGCATCCGCTTGATTAAAAGGTGAGAACAATTGCGCTAACTGTTCTTCATTTATACCCACACCTGAGTCTTCCACAAGAATCGTCAACATAGCGCGATTGTTGTCTTTCCGTGTTATTTGGGTCGTTATATCAACCTGCCCTTGATGAGTAAATTTTATAGCATTCGAGAGCAAATTAGAGCAAATTTGACGTAATCGCGTCGGGTCAGATACGGCAAAAAATTTATCGGTTAATTCAAACTTTCTTACTAACTTGATGGATTTGTCTTGCGCCCGTGGATTAAAGATTTCGACGCAATTATTGAGCAATTGATTGAGATCTATTGGCACTTCTTCGAGGGTTAACTTATCTGAGTCAATCTTGGTGAAATCCAAAATATCACTGATAATTCCCAGTAAAGAGGTTGCGCTATCCTTGGCCAATCCTAAAAATCGTTGTTGTTTAGGGTTAAGCGGAGAGCTCTCCAATATTTGTAACATGCCTAGAACACCATTAATCGGTGTGCGAATTTCGTGGCTCATATTGGCTAAAAATAAACTACGAGCTTCAAGTGCTAGTGAGAGTTCTTTATGCCTACTTTCCAATTCAACCCTATTGTTAACTTGCGCAGTAATATCTTGAAAAGCGCCTACTAATCTTACGCATCTCCCATTATCTAACTCTGCTTTACCCTTTACTGCAACCCATTTTTCAGTGCCTCTTTGGGTAATAATCTCAAACTCGCCAGAAAAGTGGCCACCCTTTTCTACGATGCCTTTGAGCAAAGAAGTTATTCGTTGCTGATTTTCACCAGGTTTATAAAAATCTAATCCGGATTCAATAGTTGGTTCAAAACCATCGTCTACTTCATGAATTTTTTTCGTTTCTGTAGACCAAAAAAGTTTTTCGCTTGCTAAATCCAGTTCCCACGCGCCGACATTTGCTACCTGACCCATTTGCTCTAAGATATCTTGTTGACGCGCCATGGCTTTTTGCTGAGCTTGTAACAATTGGATCTTCTCATGGCGAGCAATTTCATTCCCTATCCAATGTGAAAGTAATTCGATAAAGTCATGCTCTTGGTCGCTAAAAGGTTTTGAGCGAGGTGCGCTTGCTGAAAAATTAATGGTACCGAAACGTCTGCCTTCCACTATCAAAGGTGCACCTATATAACTTTCCAAACCAAAATTTGTATAACAAGGGTGCTGAGCAATACGGCTTTTTCCTGCATGATAGAATGACAGTGCTTGATTGGTTGCTAAAGTGTGCAAACAATAAGTTTCAGCTACATTGAAAGTGGTACCAGCTAGGAGTGAGTTATCTGGGGAAATCGCATATCGAACCGTATAAATATCATCGTTTATTTCACTGATAATACCAAGTTCCAACTGAAAATAATCGGCACCCATTTTCAGCAGGGAGACCATTTTTTCAGAATCTGACAGTCTGTTATCTGAGGTGATTTGATACAACTGTTTTAGATTATGCACCGCAATTTGTTTCCTTCTAAATTTAAACCAATAGTAGGCTTAAATTGAGCATTTAGCACTATGGAGTTTAGCTGAATTGAAAATCAATGTTCCTGATTTCCTGCACCCTACCGTTTTGATAAATAAGTTTCAAACTTTAATATACTCTAAACGGATTTTGTCCGGTTTTAGACCACTTTAAGTTTCAATCAGTTTAAAAAAGGGGGAGGAGTCTAGGATTCCAAAACAAGTTATAAAATTGGTTAATATAACAATCGTAAGTGTTGGTGTGCCAATAAATAACGGATGTATTTAAGACCCATCACTTATTGGCATTAAATTGGCACTTTTGCGCTTTCTCACGGGATTGGCGAAATTACGCCAATTAGGCGTGTTGACTATCTTTCTACTTATTTAAATCAGCTATTAATAGCCGTTATTAAACTCTATGTAGACGAAAGATTGAGTCGTTTTTCAACTATGATGGGCATATCTTTGCGCACAGCAGAAATACGAACTCGGACCTTTTGAGTATCATCAGATAGAGCTTGATATTTAAACGATTGATTCCCTTTAATACGGGTCAAATACATCGTTGAGTTATCTAATAATTTAACGCCTTTACTGCTTACCACTTCTGCTTTCACATTGTGGTAATCAGGATGGATATCATAACTAATAGTGAATACTCCGCCTTTAGCTGAGGCTTGGCTATCAGTTGAAAGGGTTACGTTCAGCGGCGCGTTTTGTGGCGGCCTAAAATGCTGCAACATCACAGGGTGCAATTCTGGTGACAAAGGCGGAAATTGGGGGATCTTACTCGTTCCATAATCGTGGTACTGACAGCTAAAGCTATATGCTGAGAATAGTACGCAACAGTACCCAAGAAAAAGCGATAATTTTTTCATCTTTATGCCTATATTGTTAGTTAAGTGAGGTTTTCACAATAATTTGTCTGGCAAAAACGCGATGACTGTCTATTAGTTAGAAAAAACGACAGTGTTTCAACGTTTGTATTGGAAAAAACTGGCTAAATATCAACCCGTACTCCCATGCTGGTTGAATAATAAACTAGCAAGATGTCCGCTTATCGGTCAAGTTATATCGACGAAGTGACCAACAACAGAGACTGTTGGACAAAATATCCCGCCCAATCATTTATCCTCAAGTTGGTAATCTAGTCTTTGATAAAAACCCTAAAACACATCATCGGCTATGTTAGTTATCGTTCTTTTGAGCTAAAGCAACGCTTCCAAATTTACAACTAAGGTGTTGATAGGCACTATCTTAGAAAACTGGTATTACGATATAACAAAATTTATATTTGGGTTGTAAATTCTGCTAACTATAATTTTAGAGTGATAAAAAATTGAACAGAAAAATTGCTTTGGGTCGTTGCTACAGTATTGGATTCCTTTCATTAATATTACTCTTATGCACTTATGCACTTATGCACTTCTGCACAGGCGGAAAGTAATCCGATTTATGATGAAATTGAATGGATAGAGTTAATGCCGCAGAGCGATCTCGACGCATTACTTGATCCACCTGACTTTCTGAACGAAATAAAAGACGGTAGTGAGCTAGACTCTGTTCAAGCTCTATCTGGTATGAGCGAAAAGAGTGAAAATGTAGAACGCTTTCAACAAGCGTTAACGTCAACTCGTATTATTCAGAGTTTCGACAAAAAATCGATAAGAATTCCTGGGTTTATTGTTCCTCTGAGCTCTGATGATCAGAAACGTGTAGTGGAGTTTTTCATCGTTCCGTATTTTGGTGCATGTTTGCATATGCCGCCACCGCCACCAAATCAAATCATTTACGGTAAATTTAGTAAGGGAATTAAGCTTACTCAGTTAGATGTGGCGTTTTGGTTTGAAGGTGTCATTAATATTGAAACCAATAGCAACGAAACAGGGACATCTGCTTATGCAATGACCTTGGATAATATTGAAATATATGACTGATAATTCAATCGCCAAAATAACTCTGGTTGAAAACTAAAGTATCTTGTATGTGATATCGCAGTTAAAACAGTCTTGAAAATGTCAGTATTTGCACATCGTAAATTTGCAATTAGCATATTGTTTTGTGTCGGTTTGGGGCTATTGGTTGGGCGTTTGGGTGCTTATTTTTGGCCATCCGTGAAGAATGTATTTTTTACAACGCCCCAACTGTATTTCACATCTAATAAACTGCTGCAAGAACATTACCAAAAAGCTAAGGTGATGCCCTTAGATTGGGTATCACTTTTGCCTGAAAATGAACTGGATGTGATTGCCCGGTATCAGGCAAATAAACCAGATAAAAATATTGATATGAAGTCGCAAATATTACTTTCAATCGAAGCTGCGACGGATCCTGAATACAAAGCAGCTCTGCAATCGATTAACACGGTAAATACTTTCGAAAATCACATGGTCGCTATATCGGGTTTCATCGTTCCGATCGATTTTCATCCTGACAAAACGGTGAAGAACATGTTTCTAGTTCCATACTTTGGGGCTTGTTTGCATTACCCCGCACCACCACCAAACCAGATTATTTTTGCCCGATTAGATGCAGGCTTTGCGCACTTAGAACTGAATCGAGCTTATACCTTGACGGGGCAAATTAAAATTGGATTATTTGAGGATCCTATGGGAACTTCAGCATACACACTAAATGTCATTTCTATTGTCGCTTTTAACGGTCAACCTGATGATTTTCGTAATCACTAATTTGCTAAGTTGAGTCAAGGTAAAAAATCTAAAGTCATAAGTAAACGTTTTTGGCCTCCGTTATACGGCGGGGAGCGATGGACTATTCCCGCTGACTGATTGCCAATCCATGCTTCACCTTTGAGAAGGGCAACATCACCAGTTTCGATGGTTTGTATATCTGCTTGATGACGGAAAAGACCTGAAACTTCATCCTCTAAGCCTTTACTACCATGGCCTAATTTATCCCTTTCTACCTTGTTATGCTCTAACCATTGAGTGCCCGGCCCTGCAAAGGTGGTTACTAATCTGCAAGGAACGCGATCAACGTGAAAGCGAGGGCACATAGGCGAATCAATTAAACGTAAACGCAAACCTACTTCATCAAGTTCAAATAATGTGCAGAATATATCTACTAATTCAGTTGTACAGTCTAAAAATGCATTGCCAATTTCTGTAGATTTTAATCCGTCACAAATATCGCCTTTAATATCTTTAGCTCGGATGAATGCAGATGTATTTAAGGATGTCGCTGTATCTAATAGATTTTCCACATCTGTGATTACCGCCTCGGATAAGCACCGTTTCCAGATTGCAATGTTGACATCTTGAGCATAAATGTCGGTCAAAGTGTTGATGTCTTGTGAGGACACTGAACGCCGAATTAAGGGATTTATTAGTTCTGGTTCTAAGGCTCTCGCTGTTGACATAGAAAGTTCTACCTTTACTTATTTTAGGATAATCAATCGAGTTGATAATTCATTTAAGAGGTTGCTTGGTAAGGTTGATAATTCGACTTCCTAAGACTTAAATTCTTAATGTGACCAAAACCGATTAACGCAGCGCCAATAACAGAAGCAATCACTTCACCGGTTTCACCGAAAACATCGTGTCCAAGCACAGCTGCAAGGACTAATATGATTATTCCTATTAATGCTGTGACTAGAACAGACAAACTACGTTGGTGCACATAACCAAATGCAATGGCAAATACACTGATGGGAACCACTGCATAAAGTAGCCAAATGTGAAAGTGTTCATCATCAAAAATCGCGAAACTCGTCAAAGTCGGTAGCGCAATTAAAATTATCGGTGACAGTAGGCAATGAACAACACATAAAGTCGATATTGTAATTGCAGAGCGGTCAGCAAAAGTTAATAGTTTTTTTAACATCATATTAGTACCTGATTTTATTTTTAAAGGTGTTTGTTATCGCACTCTAATACTAAGTAAAAATAGATGTATTCGAGTTTAAGCTGGATGGCTTTAAAAGGTTCATGTTTAACGCCATTGCAATTGAGGTGCACTTGCAGTTATCAGCTTCGAACCCTGACCCAATTGCGTGCTCCATTGAACGTGTAAACTTTTTAGATTGTGGTATTGCTGTAGAATCGGAAAAGTCATTTCTGATATGGCTTGCTCGCATTCGAGTAAGTAAATAAATTCCAGATCGTGATGTTGCTTAGTTGGACTCTCATCCTGTCCAGTGGATGCCAAAGCGCTTTGTGAATCGTTACGCTGAACACACGTTGAATCAAACTGAACAAGATTGTTAAAGTCTGTTCGATTTTTCTCAAACTGGTCAACTAAATACTGCTGATGTTTATTTTCAGGGCTATGTTCAAAACCCAATATGTCTGAGGCGGGTAGTAAAAACTGTACTTGCCAGAGCTCATTTTCCTGAACAATAAAAACGTTACCTTGTCCATGGACATGGTGTTGAGATTGCACATTACTAGCCCAGCTAGCTAGTATAAGGACTCCTAAAATGGATAATTTCATCTCTCCCCCCATCTCGATTAAAGGTTGTTAGTTTGGTTATTGTTGAGATAATATAACATTACTTTATTAATTGATATAGTATAACATATCAATATTTTGCTGTGTTTTTTAGTGCTCTTCGGGGCTTTTTGTCAATAAATATTATGACTGATGCTGAGATAACAATCTGTCAGCAAAGTGAAACACACTTTATGCTGCACAATAGCTAGACTTAGCACAATTAAGGTTGTGTACATGTTTATGCAATATTTTGGTGTTTGAATAAACCCAATACAGAATAATACTCACCAATATAATAGGAATTTTTATGCTTACCCGAAGACAGTTTAATCAAGGTTTTGTAGCCATGGCATTTGGTGGTCTTGCTACTCATTTACACGGTGGTGAGCTAACTCGTTATTTAACTGATGTGGCTAGCGGTAGCAATTCTCTAGGCGGTTTGGTTCCAGATCCTAAAGGCATAATTGATTTGCCGCCGGGATTTAGTTATCGAGCGATTTCACAATTGGGCGAGGTTATGAATGACGGCTTAACTGTGCCTGATCGTGCCGATGGCATGGGGTGTTTTATGGTGGATGAGGAACGTGTAGTGCTAGTTCGCAATCATGAACTCTCTCCTTCTAACGGCACAACCGGGCAGGTTCGTACAAGCGTAGATTCGGCAGCCGTTTATGATACCTATTCATCGGGCAATCCGTTGCCAGGTGGTACCAGTAATGTTGTTTACAACCTTAAAACACACCAAGTTGAATACCAGTGTATGTCGTTGCTTGGCACTATCCGAAATTGTTCTGGTGGTATTACTCCTTGGAGAAGCTGGTTAACCTGTGAAGAATCCGTTGCCACTGCATCTGCTAAAATTAACAAAAATCATGGTTACGTGTTTGAAGTGCCGTCTCAAGCAAGACAATTGATTAAACCAGATCCGATAAAAGCCATGGGGAGGTTTAATCATGAAGCAGCATGTGTGGATCCTATAAGTGGAATTGTTTATTTAACAGAAGACCGCCCAGATAGTCTTTTCTATCGATATATACCAAATCAAAAAGGAGATTTAAAAGCGGGAGGTCAATTACAAGCTTTGGTAATTCAAGGAGAGTCTAAATTTGATACCCGTAACTGGCAAGAATCGCGCATGCAGGTTAATCAACCTTATGCTTGTGAATGGATAGATCTGGATAATGTGGATAGCCAAGATGATGATTTACGGATACGCGGGTTTGCAAAAGGCGCTGCTCTATTTGCTCGCGGTGAAGGTATTCATTTTGGAACAGATGAAATGTACTTTTGTTGCACCAGTGGCGGCAAGGCAAAGCTTGGACAAATTATGCGTTATAAACCTTCGCCTAAACAAGACCAGCAAACAGGCACTTTGACATTGTTTGTGGAAAGTTTAGACAAAGTTACTTTTAATTTTGGAGACAATATAACAGTCGCACCTAGCGGCCATTTAATTGTGTGTGAAGATCAATACTCAGACACGGTTAATAATCATCTAAAAGGGGTTACTCCCTCAGGTAAAGTCTACGACGTTGCTAAGGTGCGTTGGCAGACCGAGCCCGCTGGAGCTTGTTTTTCAGATGATGGTTCAGTGTTATTTGTAAATTTATATTCTCCTACTACCACGTTGGCTATAAGTGGTCCTTGGGCGTCACTTAATGCATAAAATCGAATACCTACCCACTAACATAATAACAGGCGCTTTAGGTGTTGGAAAAACCACACTTATTCAGTCTTTACTAAAACAAAAACCTAAAGAGCAACGGTGGGCGGTGTTAGTTAATGAATTTGGTGAAGTGGGTGTCGACGGGGCACTTTTAACCAGTCCTGAAAAAAATGGTGTATTTATCAAAGAAGTACCTGGTGGCTGCATGTGTTGCACGTCAGGAGTGCCGATGAAAATAGCGTTGAATGTATTGCTGGCCAAAGCCAAACCACATCGTTTACTGATTGAGCCTACGGGCCTCGGTCATCCAAAAGAAGTGTTAGCCACGCTTACTTCTGAAGATTATCGAGACGTGCTGGACGTACATGCAACTCTAGGTTTAATCGATGCGCGCCGAATTCTGGATCAGCGCTGGCGTGCACACAAGACGTTCCAAGAGCAACTACAGACTGCTGATTATATAGTGGCAACCAAGTCGGATCTTTATGATCACGAATCTCAATCTTTATTGGCTAGTTATTTATCAGAAATTGGTGTTTCCACCACTCCAATTGTATATTCTGACAATGGCATTATTGACCCTATACTACTGCACAATAGGTCTCGACATGTAGAGAACATCTACGTTCATCAGCATAATCATCCTGCACATTCTATTTTGACTCCCTCGTTTGACACACCTAAAGTAGGCTCAATTAAAGTTGAAAATAGTGGTGAAGGATATTTTTCGTGTGGTTGGATTTGTGCCCCTTCAGTCACCTTCGATTATCAACAAATTATGGATACGTTAAGCGGCTTAGACGTGGAACGTTTAAAAGCCGTTTTTATTACCCAACAAGGTGCTTTGGGGTGTAACTATAGTGACGGTGTTTTACGGATCACCGAAATCGACAGTGCCAAAGATTCGCGCATTGAATTTTTAACCCAAGATAAGCAACTCGCCGAGCAAACTAGCAAAATATTAGAAACCTCGTTAGGTTTAAATTCGGTTTGTTCTAACACTTTTAGTTAATGCTGTATCTTAAGTTTCACTGTTTGATTGCTTTTTAATTAATTCGCCTTGTCTTCCGATGTATGAGGTTCTGGTTGTTTATTCATTCTCTGCAACTGATAGTTTCTTATATGGGCAAAGGCGATAATGCTCGAACCCAATACGGTTAAAGCAACTTCAGCATAGTTACCGAGTAAGTCATGGCCCAGCAGTGCTGTCACAATTAATAGTGTTAGCCCTAATGAAGCGAGCAAAAAGACTCTTCCGCTGCGATGATGGAAATAACCCATAATCAAAGCGATGACACTAATTGGCACTACCGCAAAGAGCAACCAACGGTGGAATAGCGCGTCATTGATGGCAAATAAGCCAGAAAGCGGAGGCATGATAATGAGTAAAATAGGGAAAAAAAGACAGTGAACTACACATAGGAGAGATAACCCCACCGCTACTTTATCGCTTATTTGTTGAATCTTAGTCATATAGATAGACCCCCAGATGAATTCTTTTTGTGCTTCTGTGAAGAGCAATCGTTGCAAATGCTATTTAGTTCAATTTGTGAACCTAAAATCGGAAAGCCAGCACTTTTCGCTTGTTCAGACAATGTTTTAATCAGGTCATTCGCCAATTCGATTTTTTTTATGCTCTGACAAGATTTACAAATCAAAAAAAGTGGAGGTTGGTGCTTCCACGGACCAAAAGTAGGGGCACAAATGATGTATTTGTTAATCGAATTAAGGCGATGAACTAGCTTCGCAGCTTCTAAAAATTCCAATATACGATAAACCGACATTGCGGTAATCGGTGCGCCGATTATAGAGTTATAGTGATCTGTTAATTCGTAAGCTGATACCGGCGTGTTTAGTTGGAATAACACTTCTAATACATGCTGGCGTTTTTCCGTTAGCTTACTACCAGATTCTTCACAAATTAACCTAGCTATTGAAATCAAATTTTTTGTTTCACTAGACTTCATAGTCTTTTTCCCTACCGACTTTTCGCAGTTTGAGACAGTTATTTCTAAATTAGCCATAAGGGCAGGTTTAGTTGAAATACGCTCGTTTGCGCCTGCCTATGCAAATTTCCGCACTAATATTTTTTCCAATTTATAGGATTGCCTTTGCTTTTGATACATTATAACATAACCGAATTGATTGAAACAGTATAACATAACATTGGAGATTGAGATGTATAAAATATCGAGAATTGTGGCACTTGTTAGTGCGCTCATACCTGCGAGCGTCATGGCGCAATCTATCGAAGGGGTGGTTAAAAATAGTGATGGGAAGGCCGTTTCTGGTGCCCTTGTTAAGGTTGAAGGAACAAACGCTAAAACCCATACCGATAGCGACGGATATTTTGTAATTAACGATTTGAGAGCAGGAGTTAATGAATTTCATATCTCAGCTTCCGGTTTTGCTCACCTTCATCAAGACATCGTTTTGAATGCAGATGAAGTTACAGAATTGGCGTTAACTTTAATTCGTTCACCTATTGAGGTTATTGACGTAGTTGCGACTCCCATCCATATGTCGGTGATGGAATCAGCCTCTCCGATAAGCGTGCTTTCAGGTGAAACATTGCGTCGTCAACAAGCTTCCACCTTAGGTGATACCTTAGAGAAACTGCCAGGTGTTCAATCGAACTTTCACGGTAATGTTGCCAGTACCCCGATTATTCGAGGCTTGAGTGGGCCTCGAGTACTAATTGCACAAAATGGTTTAGACGTAAGTGATGTATCCAGAGTGGGTCCTGACCATTCAGTGGCCACTGAAGCTTCTACTTCGCAACAAATTGAAGTCCTGCGTGGACCTGCCACCTTATTTTACGGTAGTGGTGCAATTGGAGGTGTCGTCAATGTGGTTGATGGACGTGTTCCCACTGACAATTCCACGCAAGGTGAATGGTTGCTTGAAAGCAATTCCGCTGATGATAAAAAGCTCGCGAGCTTTAATCTCACCACAGGGTATGAGTCGTTTGGTTTTTACGCCGATGGTTATTGGCATGAATCTAATGATTACGAAGTGCCTGTAGAAGCTGAGATCGAAGAAGATGAACATGATCATGAAGAAGAAGAGGGTGGTGATTATGTTGTGGAAAACAGCGCTGAAAAATCAAATGGTTTCACTCTAGGCGCGAGTTATCTCTTAGATGATGGTTATGTAGGCGTTGCGGTTGAGCAATTTAACCGTGAATACGGTGTGCCCGGCCATTCACATGATGGTGACGTCAGTGTGTTTGCCGATCTAGAACAAACACGGGTGCAATTGCTCGGCGAATTAAATGTGCAATCACAGTGGATCAATAAAGTTAACCTTAGAGGTGCATTTACTGACTACGAGCATGCCGAGATAGAAAATGGCGAGGTGGGTACCTTATTCGAAAATGATACACATGAGCTCAAAGTAGACGTGATGCATAACCCATTCGTTGATTGGAATGGTGGTATCAGCTTTCATTATAAAAATAGCGAAGTTTCAGCTGTCGGTGAAGAGGCTTTCACTCCCCCTTCGAAGTCTGAGACTATTGCATTAGCAGTTATGGAAGAAAAACACTTCGCAGATGTGTTATTACAATTTGGTGCTCGAATAGAGCGTGTCACCATTGATGCCGATAACGTTTTACTTCCTGTTCTTGAAGCTCACGGGCACGACGAAGAAGAAGATGAACATGATCACGATCATGGCGATGAAGAAACCGCCACACGGGTTTTCGATGTTGCTCATAAGTTTACGCCTGTTAGTGTGTCTGCTGGTTTAGTTTGGGACTTCACCCCTGGTTATAATCTTGGCCTTTCTGTTTCACGTTCAGAGCGTGCACCTTCAGCTGCAGAGCTGCTGTCTTTTGGCGCACATATAGGCACCAATAGCTATGAAGTGGGCGCTTTATTTGCGCTAGACGATGAAGAAATTGGGCTCTCTGGTGAAACCATTGACCTTGAAACTGCCAATAACATTGATTTGACACTGCGTAAGACTCAAGGTGATGTGGCATTCGTATTCAATGCTTTTTATAACCAAGTAGACAATTACTATTATCAAACCAATACCGGTCTTTATGTTGAAAGTAGTCATGACCATGATGAAGAAGAACACGATCATGATGCGGAAGAAGAAGAGCATACTGACGAGTTACCAGTGTATATATTTGAAACCGATGACGTAGTCTTAAATGGTTTTGAAGTGCAAATAGCATGGCAGGCAACCGATACGTTTAAAGCCACTGTGTTCTCTGACTTTGTTCGCGCGCGATTAAAAGACGGTGGCAATTTACCCCGTACTTCACCACTTCGTTACGGCACGCAATTCGCCTACGTCGATGACAGCCTAACTGCCCACTTAGATGTGACCCGCTATCAAAGCCAAAACCATGTTTCAACGGATGAAACCACTACCGATGGTTACACCATGGTTGATGCAAGTGTTGCTTACGATATACCTGTGTCGAATCAAGACGTCACTGTGTATCTGAAAGGCACAAATTTGACCGATACCGAAGCGCGAGTACATACCTCATTTATTAAAGATATCGCCCCTCGCCCAGGACGTAGTTTCGCCGTGGGCATAAGAGGCAATTTCTAATTCGATAATCACTTTTCACACAATAAGGAATAAACAATGACAACCACACGCAAACTTTCTTTACTCGCTGCGACAATCAGCGCGCTACTGTTAACCGGCTGCGGTGATGCAGAAACGACCATTATTGAAAAAGAGTCGATTGAAGAAGTTGATGATTCAACGGAAGATGAGCATGATCACAGTGATGACGAATACCTAATTGAATCAATGGGCCGATTGGCAGTGTTATCTTCTGATAGCAATGCTGCCATATACGATTTAGATGATGGGGATGAGTTAGATTCGTTTTCATTAACCTATTCGTCGAGCACTCTAACTTCCTCTGCTGACTATCGTTATGCCGTAATTGCTAGTCGTTCTGATGATTATGTCGGTTTTATCGATAGCGGTATGTGGCGTGAGGATCATGGCGAGCATTTACATGATTACCAACAAGGTCCGGCGATGAGTGACTATCAAATCATTGGCAGTCGACCTACCCATATTATTAATCATGATGGCCAGATGGCAATTTTCTTTGATGGCGATGCAGACTCCAATACACCAGCTTCTATACAGGTTGCAACGGATACCGATATCAGTGGTGAGACAAGCCTACTGCCGACTCTGAGCTATGATATAAACATGCATGGTGCAGTTGAACCTAAAGGAGAGTATTTATTGGCAACTGTGCGTCGTGATGACGCAGAAAGTACCTCGGCGGCTAAAATATTACCTGACCAAGTTGCTTTGTATCATTTGCATGATGATGAATATGAACAAGAGCAGGTGCTTGATGTACTTTGTCCAGATTTGCATGGCAGCGCTATAAATGAAAGCTACGCTGTGTTTGGATGCAGTGACGGTATATTGGCCGCGCACGCACATGATGATGAATACGAAGCTGAAAAAATTGCCAATATTGATGTGTTGGACGGTTTGAGAATCGGCACTATTTATGGTCATGAAGAGAATGATACTTTTATCGGTATCGCTTCAGGCCACGATGCTGGTGAGGCAATTTTAATTAAAATTGCCCCTGCAGACAGTGAAATGGAAGCCCTTGAATGGCAACCAGAAAGCGATGCCAGTCCGGTTGCTTACGGGTTTTCCTATGAAGGGGATATGTTTTTGGTGTTGGACAGCCAAGGTTATTTGAATATCCTTAGTGCTCACGACCATGATGGCGAAACCCATTGGGAGCTTGAGCAAAGCCTTGATATCTCGGATGAAGATATTGCCGATATGCCTGATGGCATCAATTTCAGTATGACAATGGCACAAAATGGAAACTATGTGTATGTATCTGACCCCATTGCTCAACACGTTTTGCAAATTGATTTGGAAACTATCGAAGTTGTGAGTGATATTGAACTAGGCTTTGCCGCTTCCAGTATTGAATGGTTGGGTATCGCCGAAGAAGCGCACGATCACTAGTTATTGATTGTTGTCGACTTAGTTAGCCATGGAGAGGACTTTGATCCTCCCATGGCTATGTTTATTGGCTAAAAATCATTCGTATTATATCCACAGTTCGAGCTATTACTGATTCGATGATAAGTGTCCTTTCATTCTTAAAAAGCGTGTTACCACTAGTGTCAACAGCGCCCAGCCAACCCCCATCAACCAACCCGCGACTACATCAGTAGGCCAATGCACGCCTAGGTAAACTCGGCTCACACCAATTGATAAGGTTAATATAATCGCGATCACATAGAAGTAGGTTTTGACCCGTTTGCGCACCGGCAAATACGACAGCATTCCGGCTAAGGTAAAATAAACTAAGGCTGATAGCATGGCATGCCCGCTAGGAAAACTGCTGGTATACACATAACTGCCATGAGGGACTAAATCTGGGCGAGGGCGAGTAATGCCAAACTTCAATGAAAAGCTAACCAACATTCCTGAAACAATGGTTAACACTAATAGCGCTGCAATTTTGGGTTTATTTTCGATGAGTAAGAAAAGAGTGACAAACAAGGTGAAACTGGTTAGCACTGCTACCCCACCTAAGGCAGTAATGTCCCTCATCATCTCTTCTACCCACTTAGGACCAATGGGGTCTGAAAGGTCATTAGCATCACGAAATGCTAGAATAATATTCTGATCTATCTGCGGTGTACCACCTAACACCGCAAACCCAGCTAATTCGTAAAACGCCCAAATAATCACGGCAAATAAAAAAAGCAACATAAACTGCTTAATATAGGGTTTTTCTACCACTGTTTTTAGCACTAATTGTCTCCCTAAATAGCGTAATTTTATCATTCTATATTAGATGGCAATGAACAAACTCACCAGCCTAATCATCACTACAAACATCGCATTAACTTTTGGTTAACTTTAGTGGTGACAGTATTAACAAATTTATAAAAACGACTTTCGTATATAAATTTCACTAGGCTATTGCTCTGTTCATTTCAAGCATATTAAGCTGTTGTTTTTATTTATCTTTTTTGTCCCGTAAGACTAAAGTCGTAGATCCGTTTTAATCTCGGACGAGTTAATTTGAGGCGTTTTATTGGTATTCTGATATGCACATTAAACGATATAATTTACTGCAAGAGAGAAGCAATAATGTCAGCAACTTCTAGAATTCTTTGTCCGACACTTAAAGAGCGAGTTATGAGTGCAGAACAAGCCGCTGAATTGATACCCGCAGGTGCTAATATCGGCATGAGTGGGTTTACAGGGGCAGGTTATCCAAAAGCAGTACCGAAGGCGTTAGCCGAACGTATCAAACGCTTAAATGCAGAGGGCAATGATCCATTCCGTATTAGCCTTTGGACAGGCGCATCGACAGCTCCTGAGCTTGATGGTGTTTTAGCCGAAGTCGATGGTATCGAAATGAGACTGCCATTCCAAAGTGATCCTATTTGTCGCGATAGAATTAACAACGGCACTATGGACTATGTCGATTTGCATCTTTCAGAAGTGTCACAATATGCTTGGTCTGGCTTTTTAGGCAAAATGAATATTGCCCTTATTGAAGTTGCTGGAATACGCGAAGACGGTAAGCTAATTCCATCCTCGTCCATTGGTAACAATAAAACCTGGATAGAACAGGCCGATAAAATCATTCTGGAAGTGAATAGCAAACAAAATATTAAGCTTGAGGGCATGCATGATATTTATTATGGCACGGCATTACCGCCTAACCGCAAACCTATTATGCTTACCGATCCTGCTGACCGTATTGGCGAGTTCTACTTTGAATGCCCTCCTGAGAAAGTGATTGCGGTAGTTGAAACCCATGCGGAAGATCGAAATTCTCCGTTTAAACAACCTGATGAGGTTTCGCAGAAAATTGCTCAGCATATTCTTGATTTTTTCCAACGGGAAATTGAAGTAGGTCGTTTGCCAAAAGAACTGTTACCTATTCAATCTGGTGTAGGAAACATCCCTAATGCTGTTTTAGAAGGTTTAGATGCGGGTCCGTTTAAAAACCTATCGGCATTCACTGAAGTGATTCAAGATGGTATGTTGAAAATGCTCAAATCCGGCACTTTGAGTGTTGCCTCAGCAACGGCATTCTCGTTGAGTCCAGAGGGCCTTAAAGAGTTTGATGACAATATCGATTTGTACCACGACAAGATTATTCTGCGTCAACAGGATATCAGTAACAATCCAGAATTGGCGCGACGTTTAGGTATAATTGCAATGAACGGCATGATCGAAGCGGATATTTACGGTAACGTGAATTCTACCCACATCATGGGCACTCGAATGATGAACGGTATCGGTGGCTCCGGAGATTTTGCTCGTAACGGTTATCTATCTATTTTCGTGTCTCCATCTATTGCAAAAGATGGCGCTATTTCATCTATCGTGCCTATGGTATCTCATGTGGATCACACTGAACATGATGTGAAAGTAATAGTGACAGAGCACGGTTTAGCAGATTTACGTGGGCTATCGCCGCGTCAACGGGCCAGAGAGATAATCAACAATTGTGCTGATCCTAGTTATCGTCCTGCGCTGCAAGATTATTATGAAAGAGCATTACATTCAGGCAGAGGCATGCATACTCCGCATTTACTAAGCGAAGCCCTTAGCTGGCACGAACGTTTTGAAAATGAAGGTCACATGTAACAACTAGTTTGTGACGTTAACCTAAAAACCTCTTTATTGAGGTTTTTTAGGTTTTAGCTCGGCGTAATCTCAGCCATTGAAAAACACCTATTCCAATGGCTAATATTATAAGGTTAATAATGCCGTTTTCAGGCCCGCCAGCGCCACCATTTAACCACACTTCAGAGGTTGGAATTAAGCGAATAATTAACGCTGCAGTATCCACATCTACGCCTGTAATTGGGATCTCAAAACCACATCCGAAAAACCAATTCCAACCAGCATGCCAACCCATTGCCGACCATATATTGTTTGTATAGAGGACCAATGAGCAGGCAAATACGGAAAACAGGAAGGAGCCCACCGCGACATACCAAGCAACACTTGAATCAAAGTGCAGTAAGGTAAATAGCAATGATGACAATGTGATGCCGATCAGAAGGTTAGACTTGCGAGTAATAGCAGAGAGTAACCAGCCCCTAAATAAAAGCTCTTCAGCACTTGATTGTATACAAAAGCCAATCAGCAATAGGAATATCATCCCTAGTTCGGATGTTGAAGACCACGCCGGGAAAATCGCATCTAACTGATAACCGCCTGCCAGCGCGATTAAAAAAACGATTGTGCCGCTCATGGCAATCCCAAAAAATAGGTATCGAGGGAAGGTAGTGGTTGCCTCTTGGATAGATAAGCCAATACTAACTAGCGGACGTTTCTCAACATAACACGTCCATAGGCTAACAATCGCGATCATAAGGGCGAAGGGTAAAAGTAGAAAAAGTAACAGTCCATATGTGCCAGCGAAGTCACCTTCATCGGTCATAAAGCCCAAGCTGGTAAGAAGTAGGTGGAAAGGCAATACTGAGCCAATCACAAATACTGCACCAATAATTGGACAAAGTGCTGCCCATGGGATCCATCCGTTGGCCTCGACATCAGAATAAAGCTTGTTTGTGTGCAATTTAAATCCCTTCAGAGTATATGGAGCTAGGTTAAGTTGAAACTAACGAATAAAACTCTTTTATCTCTTTTACGGTAACTGTGACGAGTTCCATCTCGTCCTACTTTATTCTAAAATTGCCGGCAATATCGTTTTATTATTTAGTTATCCTTTAACAGCTTTGTATTTATTGTGCATAAACACCAATAGAACAAAGCCAACTAGCACCACTCCAGCGCCTATTGGGCGTCCCAAATCAGCAGACAAATTAAACCCAATTGCAGCTGTCATGATGTAAGAAATAGTGACTCCGGTGGTGATCACAGCAGGAATACTGGCGATCCAATGAAATGTGCCTCTGTCGAACAAATATTTCGTGGCCAGCCACAACACGCTGGTAGACAACAACATATTTGAGAACGCAAAATAACGCCAAATTACGGTGAAATCGAGTTTCGTCATAAAGTAAGCAATAGCCAAAATAGGCACAGCAAGTAACAGACGATTGCGAATGCTCTGAGGAATATTAAACGCATCAACAATGGTTAGGCGCAACGAGCGAAACGCTGTATCACCCGATGTAATCGGGAACACCGCCACTGCAACAATGGCCATAATACCGCCAAATACGCCTAAGTAGCTATTTGCAATGTGGTTAACCACCAATCCTGGACCACCCGCATCCAGCATAGCTTTGAGACCCGCATAGCCTTCCGGGAAAGCGGCAATACCTGCTAACGCCCATACACAAGCAACAATGCCTTCACACATCATAGCGCCGTAATAGACAGGTCTTACGTATTTTTCATTGGTTAAACAGCGGGCCATAATGGGTGCTTGTGTCGAGTGAAAGCCACTGATAGCACCACAAGTTATAGTCACAAACAATAATGGCCAAGTGGGCAAACCTTCGGGGTTAGGGGCTAAAAAGTCGTGAGCATGGTCAGCTTCAAAATAAGCTAAGAAGTCGCCAGCGATAGGTAGATGGGGAGCATCGATTAACAACGCAATGGCAATCATAGACGTCATAACGATCATTAATAATCCAAATATGGGGTAAAACTTGGTAATGATCTTATCAATAGGCAAAAGTGTGGCGAGAAAGTAATAGCCTAGGATTACTAGTACCCAAAAGGTATTATTGGCCAAAAAGGTATCTTGGAAAGCGTCTAGGTTACTCAATAAACCTGCTGGGCTCATGATAAAAACCACGCCAACAAAAAACAGTAACATAGCGGTGAAAATAAGCATTAAACCTTTAAATACTATGTTGAAGTAGTGCCCCGCGATTTCCGGTAAGCTTTTGCCATCTTCCTTTATGCTCATCACTCCAGAGAAATAGTCGTGAACGGCACCACCTAAAACATTACCTAACACAATCCAAACTAGTGCGACTGGACCGTATAGTGCACCTAGGATGGGGCCAAAAATTGGACCTACACCGGCAATATTCAAAAACTGAATTAAAAACGCCCGAACAGGGTGAACAGGAACATAGTCGACCCCTTCGCTAAAACGCGTTTGCGGAGTGGCAATATTGGGATCTATGCCGGCCTGTTTTTCAACAAATGGGCTATAGAATTTGTAGCCGAGGAGCAATATAGAAATACAAATAAAAAAGATGATCATTGCTGTGAATATCTCAGTTTAGGTTTTTTGAAAAAGAGCACAGTGATCGCACTCCGCCTTCATTTTTTAATAATTTATAATAGGTTGAATGTAGTGGGAGATAATAACAAAGTCGAACATAACAGAAAACGGAAAACACGCTTAATAGAATTTAATCAACAAAAAGGGCTAACCATGTTAGCCCTTACAATGCATAACTTACAACGAAATTAGAAGGTATAAGTATAACCAAGGGTTGCTGATTGTGGTTTGCCTGCAAATACAGAGCCATGCACTCGTGTGGTTATGTACGTTTCGTCGAGTAGGTTATCCACGGTTAAGTAAAGTTCAGATGCATCATTAATAAAGTAACGAGCCGATAAATCAATAATAGTTCTAGCGTCAATTAACTCATTTGCAGGAATAGCACCTTGTCCTGCTTTAGTACGCATTTTTGACGTGTAGCGACCCGCTAGTGTTACTTGCCAAGAATCGGCTAGTACACCAACAGAAAGATATAACTGATCATCAGGTAAGTAGGTTAACGAGTCACCCTTTTGAACGTCATCCCAACTTTCAAAGTCTGATGAGAAGTCTGAACCAAACTCTGCACTGGTGTAGGTATAAGCTAGTCTTACCGGGAAGCTTATACTGTTATTTTGGTTAAACTCATAACCTAAACTCAACTCTAAACCACTAACTTCAACTTCCCCGGCATTGTACTGGCTACCTATGTTGTCATCGTCACAACCCTGAGCTGCAGTGCAGTTACCGTGCATGTTGCTGTAATCTCCAATAAATACAATCGCCTCAGAGTTAAATGCATTTTGGTTGTAACGAAAACCCGCTTCGTAGTTCCAACTTTCTTCTTCTTGACCATCGGCATTTCCAGGTGCCGCGGGTGAAAACCCTTTTTGCATGCCCGCCAATGCAATCAGAGAGGGGGTTACTTGATAAGTTGCCGATAAAGAAGGCAATATCGAGCTAAAGCTGTTTTCTATATCTGTATCAGCCATCCCGCTGCGACCCGGATTAGTTTTTCCCCAATCTAAGCGTTTAGTGGTGACATCTTCAAAGCGAAGACCAGCGGTTATTGCAAAATCACCTAAAGTGATACGGTCTTGTATAAATATTGCCCACGCTTCAGCACTGTCAATACGGTTTGAATCTGTTCCTGGGACTCCACTAGAAATACGAGTCATGATTTGGGTTGTATCTAATTGGTATGTGTCAGCCCACTGGTAACGATCCATCTCATCTTCATGGTAGCGCACGCCAAACGCAAGCTCATGATTTTCAGTGTAATAATTGAGTTCAGACTGAATGCCTTGTGATAAATAATCACGATTGTTAGCTTTGACGCCAACTTCAATTGGTGCGGTATTGAGACCCTGATCAAAATCAGCGGCAGCTTGAATGCCACCACTACTTAGACTTTTACCATCAATACTATACGCTTTGTACCAATTACGGTGAAAATCATTGAAGTAAGCGGTTGTACTTAATACTGCATCTGGATTGAATTCAATCATGTGACTCAACTGAATCTGTTTGTGCTCAGTGTTCATCTGATCTTTTTGTGATGCTGAATAACGCACAAATGGTGTAGTTGCATAGTCTTCGTCAGTTAATCCCATGTAGGTTTCATCTGATACTTCATCTGCATATTTCAGTTTTAGCTCAAAAATTTGTTGATACTTAGCCGACTTGTTTGATTTGAAACGAATTTTTGTCATAACATCGTTTTTTACAAAACCGGTGTCGCCGCCAACACCATTGATATCGCGGAAACCGTCCGCTTGGTAACGGTAAACTTCGCCTACTGCATCAACACGTTCACCTTGACCACCTGCATACGCATGTATTTTACCGAAGCCATCTTGACCGGCGGCAATATCAATTTTACCGGCTAAAGCTGCCTCTGGAATTTCACGAGAGAGCATATTGATTACACCACCAGTGGTACGTGGGCCATATTTAACCGTAGAACTACCTTTTAATATTTCAACACTTTGCATACGACCGGAAGTCGGGAAGTAATAAGCCGCCGGAGATGCATAAGGTGCGGGGGCAGCTAATATGCCGTCTTCCATGATAGTGATTTTTTCAGAACGGTTTTGGCCGGTGCCACGCATTCCTAAATTAGGACGTAGGCCATAACCATCTTCTTCTTGAACATACACTCCAGGGACTGTGGCTAAAGACCGCATAATATCTGTGTACTTAAACTTATCGATTTCAATTTGGCTAATTACGTGAGCGCTACCTGGTACCGTGTTGATGGGATTCTTACTACCAAAAATATGCATTTGCTCAATTTCGGTGTCTACAGCGTTATCGTCTGCAACCGAATCAAATGTAATTAATAAAGCACTTGCGATTATGCTTAAGCACAAAGTGTTTGGCTGGTTCATTAAAAGCTCCGATACAATGAATATATTAATGTAAATAGAAATTATTCTTGTTTACATTGTGGTGGCGAGCATTTTACTTAAGCAAATCTCAAAAGCAACATTACGCAAAGAGCTATTTGTAATTTAATATTCTAATGATTGTAATTAATAATAGGATTGAGTGAAAAATAGGACTTGCATCAATTTTAATGATGATTTTTAATGTTTTTTCAACGACTCACGAATAGTGATTCGCAGCATTATTGTTTAGCTCAGTGGTTATTTTCCAAAGACAGACCAGCCGGTTTTATTGGCCAGCAGTTCCAATGCCATGGTACCGAGTTTACTATTACCGATATCATCGAGACCGGGTGACCAAACGGCAATCGAGGCATTTCCAGGGGCAACAGCAAGAATACCGCCGCCTACACCACTCTTGCCTGGTAGTCCGACTCGAAAAGCAAATTCACCTGAGCCATCATAATGGCCGCACATCAGCATCAAAGCGTTGATACGTTTGGCTCGTTGTGCAGAAACCACCGTGTAGCCGGTTATTGGATTAATGCCATTGTTGGCTAAAAATAAGCCGGATTTTGCCAGCTGAGTGGTGTTCATAGCAATTGAACAGTGATGGAAATAGGTGCCTAGCACTTGTTCAACAGGGTTTTCAAAGTGTCCAAATGAAGCCATGAAATAGGCCAGAGATGCATTTCTGGCTCCTGTTTCTAATTCAGATTTTGCCACTTTTTCATCAATAGCGATGCTGTCATCATCTGCAACATAGCGCATAAAATGTAAAATTTCGGCTAACACTTCCTTAGGTTCATGGCCTTGCATAATCAGATCTGCAATAGTGATTGCACCGGCATTGATAAAAGGGTTTCGGGGTTTACCGTGTTCATGTTCAAGTTGTACGATTGAATTAAAGGGATCACCTGAGGGTTCTCTACCCACTCTATGCCAAATATTATCCCCTAACTTACCTAGTGCCAGTGTTAAGGTGAAAACTTTGGATACGCTTTGAATCGAAAATAAAGTATCGGCGCAGCCTGCTCGGTAAATTTCACCGTTGGTTAAGGCCACGCTGATGGCAAATTGATTAGGGTCGACTTTAGCTAATTGAGGAATGTAGCTGGCGACTTTACCTTTATCTTCAATGGCCATCATTTGTTCGGCAATTTCGTCGACAATACTTTGCAAAGATATCTCCAATTATTTGCGGTTGGCGTTTTTTGCTTGCTTTACATACTATCTCGCAATTCTGCCATTAACCTAAGGCTTTTTAACCGAGCGTCGGAATCATGAATCGGAAATGACACTATCAATTCGTCGATGCCTGTTTTTTCAATAAAGTCAGTCAACTTTGCTTTTATCGATTCTTTTGTTCCAACTAATGCGTATTGTAGAACGTGCTCGACATTGTACATGTCAGCAATACTCCAATGAATTTTGTCTACAGGTTTAGGGAACGGAGTGTTGGCACTTGTACGCATCTGCAGAAATTTTTGTTGGACCGAAGTATATAAATAAGTTGCTTCTTCTTCTGTATCCGCCAGCACAGCCATTACCCCTGCCATTGCATAGGGTTTAGGGTTGTCAGTGGTTGCTTTGAAGTTACCTCGGTAGCTCTCTAAAGCTTGAATTAACTGATCAGGAGCAAAATGAGAGGCGAATGCGTAAGGCAATCCAAACTCTGCGGCTAGCTGTGCACTGTATAAGCTGGATCCCAGCAACCATAAAGGAATATTGGTATCTTGGCCTGGTACTGCCAATACAGGTTGAGCTTGCGGACCTAAATAGCTTTGTAACTCACGAATATTTTGTGGGTACTGATCAGCTCCAGAACCACCTTGGCGTCGCAATGCCATAAGGGTTTGCATGTCGGTTCCCGGCGCACGTCCTAAACCTAAATCAATACGATCGCCATAGAGCTCTGCCAAAGTACCAAATTGTTCCGCAATGATTAACGGTGCATGGTTAGGGAGCATAACTCCGCCACTTCCAATTCGAATTGATTTTGTGGCTGCACCAATATTGGCAAGTAATACTGCAGTAGCCGAGCTGGCAACACTTTTCATACCGTGGTGCTCTGCTAACCAATATCGCTTGTAGTTATGCTTTTCAGCTTCTACCGCCGTTGTACGAGCCATATTTAATGCGTCAGAAACGGTTTTGTCTTCGCCGATGGTGGCCAAATCTAATATCGAAATCGGAATCATGTTAATTATCTAGTCATTGAATCGGTACTAGGATTATTGCGGCACAAGAAGACGTTTACAAGGAGGCGAATGGTAATATCAGCGCAGAACTAAGCCGTTGTCTATAATATTCAAAATAAGCAAAATCAATAGAGCTAGATGGAAGCCTGTGGCGTTGATAAAATTAGCAAGTAATCTGTTGGGAGGAATCGCTATCGTTTCGTTGGCTTTCAGTCGTTTTCACAGTTGATCCATATTTGAATGGTGATATTGTGGTTGTTTAGAGGGCGAATAACCCGTAACCAAATATACATGAGAAGAAACTAATGAAAAAAGGACTAATCGTTTTTGCAATTATTATCCTGCTTATAGCAGGCGGCGCTTGGTATTTGTTAAGTGGTGCGGGGGACTTTATACGTGTTCAGATTGAACAGCAAGGCTCCAAATATCTTGGCACACCGGTATCGGTTTTCAAAGTCGATTTAGCCTTGGGCGAAGGTCGTTTGACGATTAGCGATATAGATGTTGAAAATCCAGACGGTTTTAGTGATGAGGATGCGTTTAGTGTTGAGAACATTACTTTAGATTTAGGCGAAGTGCTAAGTGAACCTTATGTCGTTCAAACTGTAAGCATAAACGCACCAGAAGTACTGTACGAAGTAGATGAAAAAGGCCAAGGAAATTTACTGGTCATTAAAAATAATTTGACTGCCAACCTACCTAAATCAGAAGGTCAAGCGTCTACTGAACCAGGTGCCAATCCGTTAATAATTGTGGAAAATGTGACGGTTAGCAATGTGCGTTTAAAACTCGATTTTGAAAAACTCTCCACGGGAGATTTTAAAATTGAGCAAAAAACTTATGAGATTACTTTACCTACCTTTAACGCGGGTCCTATTGGTCAACCCAATGGCATACCTGCCGACCAAGCTGGTGTTGCGATAGTAAATGCAATGCTTGATAACATCATTGCTAAAGCGAAATCTGAAGCAAAGAATAAGTTAGCAGAAGAAGCCAAAAAACTAGCGCAAGAAAAACTTGATGAAGAGAAAGACAAACTTACCGAGAAAGCCAAAGATAAACTTAAAGGTTTGTTTAATTAAGCTTGGTAAAACACTCTTTAAATAGTCTAAAAGGGTCAGATTGAAT
The DNA here is from genome assembly GCF_040370605.1 of Aliiglaciecola sp. NS0011-25. Lineage (NCBI taxonomy): Bacteria > Pseudomonadati > Pseudomonadota > Gammaproteobacteria > Alteromonadales > Alteromonadaceae > Aliiglaciecola > Aliiglaciecola sp. NS0011-25. The sequence continues at coordinate 369,088 of NZ_BAABWR010000001.1, read as the reverse complement.
TTAAATCTGACCCTTTTTTTATCGCTATAAATCGATATTTGATTATGTGACAACCCCTCACTTTTAGCCATTTACTGATGCAGCTAAATACCAATTTTCAGTCTCAAATAACTAGAGGAAGTGAATGCTAACTTCGGTATAAGTCTCAGAAAAAAAAGAAGATTATATAAAACCTAGATGTAAATAGTTGGTGAATGCCTTATAGTGACGCTCGCATTTTCAACGATTCTTAAAATCAGGCATCCAACAAAAATGCATTCGTTGTTAGATTATTAGTGTCAATTTTTGTCACTTACCACAGGCACTCTTTTTATAAGGATCGTTATGAAATTCGCATGTATTGGACTAGGTAATGTTGGTCGTTCATGGGCTGTTACTTTTGCACGGGCAGGTTATCAAGTTCGTTTATGGGATAAAGATCCAGAATCTTTAGCAAAAGCCTATTCGCTTATACGCAAAGCACTAGAAGACTTAACCACAGTGGATCCAGATTTTGATGTGCAAAAGGCTTTTGCTAATGTGCACCTTGCTGAAACTATGGCGTTGGCGGTTGAAGATGCCGATTATGTACAAGAAAGTACGGCTGAAAACGTTAACGTGAAGGTGCAAGTGTTTAATGCGTTGGGGGATTTGGCTCCGGAAAAATGCCTATTAGCTAGCTCCACATCAGCGATTCCGGCCTCTGAATTTTTAGCATCGGTAAGTTATCCGCAACGCTGCCTTATTGTTCATCCTGTTAACCCTCCACATATTATTCCCTTGGTGGAGTTATGCGCATCGCCTTGGACCAGTCCTGAAGTTGTCCAGCAAGCTAAGTCTATGATGGAGCAATTGGGCCAATCGCCGATTGTATTAAACAAAGAAATCGATGGTTTTGTGCTTAATCGACTGCAGTGGGCCTTACTTGGTGAAGCTATGCATTTGGTTGGTGAAGGATACTGTTCAGTTGAAGATATCGATAAAGTGTTAACTAAAGGTCTGGCTTTACGCTGGGCACTTATGGGACCTTTTGAAGTGGGGCATCTTAACGCGACTAAGGGTTTAGAAGGTTACTTTGATGTACTCCAAGACGCGCTAAAACGTGTGCAAGGTAGTCTTAAAACAGATTATCCACCGAATAGTGACTTAGTCTCACAGGCCCATGATGTTATGGCTAAACGAATACCGGTAAACGAAATCGAAAACTATCAATCAGCAAGAGACCAACGTTTATTGAAACTGCGTCAGCATATTGATGGGACGGGTTGCAAAAATACCTAAATGAACCTAACAGCAAGCATTGAATACATGCTCTTCACGACTGTATTCAATGCGACTTATTGAGCTTAATCACTACTTGGGTTTAACTACGCGAGGTTCTTAGACAAAAAGTCGACCGTTCTGGTAAATGCTAACTCCGCACTTTTTTGATGATAACTAGCGCGGTCAACACAGGAAAATCCATGATTGGCTTCGGCATAAACATAAATAGGTTGTTGTGGATTAGCTGCACGAATCAATTCAATATCTTGTTGGCAAACATAAGGGTCAACTTCCCCAAAATGAAACAGCATAGGACAGCTAGGTTGCTTGCTTAAATGATCTGTAATTGCCGTTCCGTAATAACTCACCGCGCAGGTTGGTGATAATTCGTTAGCACTTACGTACGCCAAAGTACCTCCCATGCAATATCCTAGCACCGCAATTTTACCATCTACTTTAACGGCTTCCATCGCAGACTTAATATCAATTAGCATATCTTGTTGTTTGGATTTGCCCATCAGCTCGACACCTTTTTCGACATTAGCATAATCGAGAACAATGCCTGGCTCTAGTCTGTCAAACAATGAAGGCACTATGGTTTTATAGCCCAATTCAGCAAATTCCCGTGCTACCGATTTTAGATGTTCGGTGATGCCGAAAATTTCCTGAATGATTACCAAACCCGCTTTCGGATTTTCAGGCTCGGCAAGATAGGCGGTAAATTCATGGCCATCTTCAGCGGTTAAATTTATATTTTTGTTCACAGCGTTCACCTTTTATAACGTCAGATACTTTTAGCTCAATTTATCCAATGTGCATACTATTAAGCCGCATTGAAAAGCGGCGCAATTAAGGATTTCAGTTAAGCAAAATCCTTAGTTCCATAACCAAGGTTGCGTTTGGCTTTGTTTATTCTCGAATGCGCTTATATCGTCTATGTCCATTGTCAGTTGTCTGGATATTTCATCTAAACCTGAGATCAACATTTGCTTATGTGCAGCTCCGATTTCAAAGGTTATGTTACTCTTCCCCTCAACTTCGATGCTCTGGGTCGCAAGGTCGATAGTGATAGGTTTTGTTTGGGCTGCGTTATCTAACAATATTTTAATCTGTGATTCTGATAACACTATGGGTAATAACATATTGTTAAAACAATTCGAATAAAAAATCTCACCGAAACTTTGTGCGATAACGCACTTTATTCCATAGTCTGTAAGCGCCCAAACAGCGGTTTCTCTGCTTGAGCCACAACCAAAATTATTGCCGGCAATGAGAATCTTTGTTTTAGAAAATTGTTGCTGATTTAATACGAAGTCGGCTTTTGGTTGGCCCTGACTATCAAATCTTCGATCATAAAATAAACATTCATGCATCCCTTGTTTGCTCAGACGAGTTAAGAAGCGTCCAGGGTAAATAACGTCAGTGTCTATGTTGTCTTCAGGCAACGCCGCAGCGATTCCCGATATTTGTTTAAAGCCTGTCATCTTTGAGTTCTACTATGCTATTAAATAAGTTCACGGACGTCTGTTATTTCACCCGTAATTGCCGCGGCTGCTGCCATGGCTGGGCTCATTAAATGGGTACGTCCGCCGACGCCTTGGCGTCCTTCAAAATTTCTATTTGAGGTTGAAGCGCATCGCTCGCCCGGCTTTAGTCGGTCATTGTTCATCGCCACGCACATGGAACAGCCTGCAGCTCTCCATTCAAAACCTGCGCCCATGAAAATTTGGTCGAGGCCTTCAGCTTCCGCGTGAGCTTTTACTTCACCTGAGCCTGGGACTACAATTGCCAACACATTTTCGGCAACGCTTTTTCCGATGATAACCTTGGCCGCTGCGCGCAAGTCTTCAATCCGACTATTAGTACAAGAACCAATAAAGACTTTGTTTATCTTCAATCCTTTAATTTCAGCATTGGCTTTGATATCCATATAATCTAGGGCTTTTCTCCAACTTGCCTCAGTGGAGTCGTCTTTAGCATCAGCAAGTTGTGGAATTTTATGGCTAATTGAGATGGTGTGTTCAGGGCTGGTCCCCCAACTGACATAAGGTTCAAGGTTATCAATGTCGATCTCAATTTCAGCGTCGAATATTGCATCGCTATCACTGGGTAAGGTGCGCCAATAGTTAACTGCTTGATCCCACAAGTCGCCTTTGGGGGCCATAGGACGATTTTGCAAATAGTTAAAAGTCACTTCATCAGGTGCGACCATACCAACACGTGCGCCGGCTTCGATTGTCATATTGCAAAGCGTCATGCGCGCTTCCATGCTCATTTTTCGGATCACATCACCAGCGTATTCAATGGCATAACCTGTTCCACCGGAAACTCCTAACTTAGCGATAGTCGCAAGCGCCATATCCTTAGCGGTAACATGCAATGGTAATTCACCGCTGAAGGTAATACGCATTGTCTTTGCTTTCACTTGGTTTAGGCATTGAGTAGCGAACACTTTTTCACATTCACTTGCGCCTATTCCAAATGCTAGGCTACCAAATGCACCATGAGTTGCGGTATGAGAGTCACCGCATACCAAAGTAGTGCCAGGCAATGTAAAGCCTTGTTCTGGACCCACGATATGCAAAATCCCCTGACGCTTATCGTTTACTGAAATGTAGGGCATTCCTGTATCTTCGACGTTATTTTCCAACGCAATTAACATCGCTTTTGCTTGTGGATCTGCTATGTGCTGTCTGTTGTTGCTGCTGGGTATTGTGGTTGGTAAAACGTGATCTACCATCGCCAATGCTTTTGCTGGTTGGCGTAATTTAGCACCTCGTTGCTTTAATGATGCAAAAGAAACTGGCGTGCTAACTTCTTGAACAAGATGGCGATCGATGTAAATTAGGCAAGTATCATCCTCATTTTGCTTAACGACGTGGCTATCCCAAATTTTGTCATACAGTGTTTTACTACTCACTTTTAATCACCTGTTAAAGAATGTACTGAGGTTAAGGAACTATGCAAACTGGCGACATTCGACTAGAGACCCTGTTTAATTTGCAGAGCGGGTCGTTGAGCTATGTCTATGGTTAATTGCTGACTTTTTATTGCTTCTTTTATCGATTTATCTGGATTGAGTACATCACCGTAACTTGGCAAGATTGCGCTAAATTGGTGTTCATTAGTACGGCTGAAAATAGGCAAATGGAGCTGTAGATGATCGCCCTAGTTATCGGAAACCGTTGTTATGTAAACAATTTTGTGGATGGAGTCTACCTGAAACTTAGCGCTTTAAGTAGCAATGCGTACCATCTGGCTATGTCCATTTCGTATAATATATTTAATTCACGTTAAGCTGAGTAGAGTAGCAGTTACTTTCATTGGCGTGCTGGCATGTATGCCAAATCAACCAATTTGAATTTTGAAATGGCATACAATGAAGTTGCTAAAGCACTTTATAACGCTAAAATTAATGGACTGCACAAATTAGAGGTTTGTCATTCATCGGGTACTTTTTCGATGTCCATTTTTGCCAAGGAGAATCGCGGTGCAAAACTATATTATGGCTATCGATCAGGGAACTACCAGTTCAAGGGCGATTTTATTTTCATTGGATGGCAAACCTTGCTTTATTGCGCAACAGGAGTTTAGTCAATCCTATCCTGATGATGGATGGGTAGAGCATGATCCTGAAGAAATTTGGCAAAGCGTCCTGAAAACCTGTAAAGACGTTATTGTTGAAGCACAGATTGACGTTTCTCAAGTCGTTTCTATTGGTATAACCAATCAACGAGAAACGACAATAGTGTGGGATAAAAAAACCGGAAAAACCCTGTATCCTGCAATAGTGTGGCAAGACCGGCGAACTTCCTCAATCTGCAAGCAGTTCAGTGAAGATTCCCAGCTAGTAGAGCATATCACCGACACTACGGGATTATTATTAGACCCTTATTTCTGCGCAACTAAAATTAAATGGATATTGGACAATGTAGAAGGAGCGCGCGAAAAAGCTGAATCTGGTTTACTTGCTTTTGGCACCGTTGATACATTCTTAATTTGGCGGTTGACCAAAGGACGCTGCCACTACACAGACGCAACCAATGCCTCTCGCACTATGTTGTTCGATATTCATAAGCAACAATGGGATCCACAACTTTTAAAAACATTCGATATCCCGCAATCAATCTTGCCAACAGTATTAGACAGCGCTGACGAGTTTGGTAAAACGAATCCTACATTGCTGGGCAAAGCTATCCCTATTCAAGGAGTTGCAGGGGATCAACAGGCAGCGCTGTTTGGACAAACTTGTTTTAAAAAGGGCATGGCAAAAACAACCTATGGCACTGGTTGTTTCATGGTGTTGAATACCGGTTTAACACCGCTTAAATCTCATAATCGACTATTAACAACGGTCGCTTATCGGTTAAACGGTGAAACAACTTACGCTTTAGAAGGCAGTATCTTCATGGCTGGCGCTACGATTCAGTGGTTGCGCGATGGCTTGCAACTAATCAAAGAGGCGTCTGAAACTGAATCGCTGGCGAAGATGGCCAGTCCGAACAATAGTGTATTTTTGGTGCCGGCGTTTACTGGCTTGGGTGCGCCTTATTGGGACCCTGATGCGCGCGGAGCTATTTTAGGTTTAACCCGTGATACAGGTATTAATGAAATAGTCGCAGCAGGTTTACAGTCAGTGTGTTATCAATCAAAAGATCTGCAAAAAGCCATGGAAAGTGATGGTGCCCGTGCAACCAACCTTCGAGTTGACGGCGGAATGGTTAAGAATGATTGGTTGATGGGTTTTTTAGCTGACATCTTAGGAGCAGAGGTGGATAGACCTGAAATTACTGAAACCACTGCGTTAGGAGCAGCCTATTTGGCCGGATTACAAGCGGGTATCTACAAATCTTTAGATGAACTGAGTGCACAGTGGCGATGCGAACACACATTTACGCCAAGGTTCTCTAAACAAGAAAGGGACCATGCTTATTCTTTATGGCAACAAGCGGTGAATCGAATTCGCTGTGATTGAATGCTAAACCCTTGCACACAGATCCATCTTAATGCTGTTAGACAGGCAATAAATTGCCCATGCTCATCGCTTTTTATCCTTAAGTGGGCGTGATTTTGCCACTTAATTTCATGTGTTTTTGGCCTATTACCTACTAATAGTTTCTAGAAACAAAGCTATACGCTTTATTCGCTTGTTCAATTGTATTGGTCACCTGAGAAACCGTTGATTCTATCGTTTCCTTGTCGGCATCTTCAAACATGTAGTCTGTTACATTGTTATAGATGGATTTGCCGGAGAATGATTCAATCGCCATATCGGCAGCGGCAAACGCCACCCCTATGGGCCCCCCATAAACAAATCCACCCAATAATTCAGATACCGGATCCACACTGGTATGGGATGTATTTTGGTAAATATCAGAGACAATAGGAATGTGATTTAGAATGTTAATAGTATCAAAAAAATCATCCATGCCTAAGCCATCTTCACCTATTACATAATTTGAAATATCTTGAATTGAACCCAACAAGGTAGTGTCAGAATTTAACGCGCTTAAGTCAGTGGTGCTTACTTCCGGCTCGGCAGAAATAGCGGCAGTCGCACTACTGAAAAGGTTGGCACTGAGACTACTCAATAAAGAGGTTTGTAGGTTCGCAATTGAATCTAGTGACGTCAGTTGAGATAAAGAGTCTTCAGTAAATTGATCTAACCCAATAGCTGAAAAAAGACTTTTCTGAATGCTGTCAATTGCTGAATCCATGTTGGCGTTTTCTTCAGTGGAGTTATCACTGTCGTTTTGCTGCATCAGTGACATTAAACCACCAAACACCTGATTGATTCCTTCTGAGCTTGCTGAGGATTCACTTGCAGAAGGTGTTTCAACGGCGGTGCTTAAACCTAAGTTATTTTGCAATGTATCTATGACATTCATGGGTAATGACTACTCTTAATTTACGCATTTTGGATGGAGTTTTGTAGATGCTGATAGGCTAAAATCGTGCCAAAAATTTAGCCAAGTATCATATACTTAAACAACTTGGCTGAAATTCTATTTACATTAAAAGCGCTAGTGTAAAGTTTTAGTAAAGGTACTAAAGTGATTTATTTTTTCGGTAAAATAACCTCAGAATTTGGCATGTGAGAGGCAATTCTAATCATAAATATGTTGTTATCTTTAGATAGCAATTGAGGTTATATTTGAGTATGAAAAAGTATCACTTTATCTCTTTTTTCTGTTTTGTTGTTTGCTCATGTTCACAAACACCTAGCGTAGAAGAAGAAGTTGTCGAAAACCTGCCAACCAATCCAAAAGTTAGTCAAAGAGCCATTAGTCAAAAAGACAAAGAGATCATGCCCAATGATCCCAGTTACAGACCTATCCGCATGGAAGGGGTCGAATCTATAGCAGTCCCCACAGGATCACTTTTTCAACTAGACGATGACGCTAGCCTGTATCAGTTGCACCGCAAATACCAAGTGGGTGACATGATTTTAGTTCGACTAAGTGAGTCAACTACGTCAAAAAAATCCATCGATTTTCAAAGGGATAAAAGTAGTCGATTTGAGTTAGGACCTGTGAATGTTACTGCTGGACCTATCCAGATTGATGAAACAGACTTAAATATAGAACACAATGAAGAAAATGAGTTCGATACATCATCAGAAGCCAATCAATCTAATTCTTTGAAAGGTGATATTACCGTATATGTAAAAGAAGTCTTACCCAATAATAATCTTGTGGTTGCCGGCGAGAAGTGGATTACGCTGAACACTGGGCAAGAATACGTCAGATTTTCCGGTGAAATACGAACCGCCGATATTGATGCTTCAAATACTATTATTTCCTCTAAAGTGGGGAATTCACGCATTGAGTACAGTGGCAAAGGCGAATTGCACTCCAATCAAGAAGAGTCAGTAATCAATAAATTATTTGGCATTTTCAATTAACTGAAAAATGAATGTAACTATGATGAAAATGTTGAATTGCACAACCTTGTTGGTGCTTTTGCTGCTCTGTCCTAGGGCCTTTGCTGTTTGGCAACAAGGTGAGGCGACGGTCAAATTAGACGGTGCTGACGTTAGCGACGTAAGAGTGACAGCTATCAAAAATGCAGTTGCAGACGCATCTTTTAAAAACGGCAGTTTTGTTTCTGCAGAAGATGTGGTGTTAGATGGACTACTAGTGAGCAGTAAATCGGTGATTACCACCCAAGGCCAAATTCAGCGAGTAGAAGTGCTTAGTGAATCTGTGAATGAAGATGTATTTAATGTTATCGTCAGAGTCGAATTCTCACCTATGTTCAATTGTCCCCATGATGGATACAACCGCTCGGTGTTGCTTACCCAGTTTCAAGTGTTAAAACCCCAGCAAGCTAGCCATGGTGGTATTTTTGATATCGGTAAGCAAATAAGCAAACGCATTGAGCAACAATTGCGTGCTGAACAAACCAGTCCTAAGGTACGACTGATTGACAAGGCGTTCACTGGGGTTAACTCCTATGACCAAATCCATCTTAACGAATTAACCAACAAAGCCATTTATATGTCCAAAGAATATGGACGGCAGTTTGTCATGTTTGGGTTTATTCGCGATATCAGTTTATTTGAACAAGTCAAAGAAGAATTGCTTTCAGACGATGTATCTTTAAGACGCAATTTCACGATTCAAGTATATGTACTGGATGTTTATCGGCATACGATTATATTCCAAGAGTCTTACCATAGTGAAGCGGATTGGGAGTACAGTGATGACTACAATGTAGATACCAATAACAGTTTGTTTTGGCGCAGTGACTATGGCCGTACAGTACTTAACACTGTCAATGGCGCGGTGTCGGATGTTGCTAATAAACTTCAGTGTGAGCAGAGCTTTGCGCAAATTGTAGGAACAAATAACCATAAATTGATCATCAATATGGGCTTAGACAATGGACTAAAGTTAGGCGATAAATTCCTACTCTATAAAAAACGCTTACCTGTTAGCGCAAATGGATTGAGTCATGCGGCATTGACTGCGGTTAACCAAGGTGTATATAAAGTCGTGCAATTAGACAGTTTGACCGCTGAATTGAGTAATGATGATCCTGCCCAAGTGATAAACGGCGACTTACTCGATCTGGTCAGCCCAACTCGCTAAGATCAAAGCATAAAGTCACTTAGTGTTGGCGCGGTAATATTCAAAGACGCATATCTATTCTTACCACTGGGCTAGTTGCCCTTAACGAACACAGATACGCCAGTCATAGCTATACCTGAAACTACTCGTTTTGCATTATTAGGAATTGGTTTTGCGGCGAAATTCAACACTTCACCCCGACTATCAAATTAGCAAGTGCATTTTTATTCCAGCTTATAGCGCATCATTTTAGTGCAATCATTTATGCTTGGGATAAGTCCAATTAGCCTAATCTGGCTGCTAGGCCTTTAAAATTAACAATCTTTAAAACTTGACCTTTTGGTCATTTTCTTGCATCGCAACCCCATTCGTTTTGGCTATGACAAATCAAACTCAATGACATCGAGTTCTAACTCTCATTTACGGGCAGACCTAAGGCAAATTAATGAAATCCAATTCTGAACTGCTCTATGGGCTTAACGATATTCCCTCTAAAAAGCAAAGTATCACCGCTGCAACCCAGCATATTCTGGCCTGTTTTGTGGGGATCATCACGCCAACCTTAATAATAGGTGGAACTCTAGGGTTGCAGGCTGAGTTGCCATATTTATTGAGTATGGCGTTATTTGTATCAGGAGTGGCTACCTTTATCCAAGCTAAAACTATAGGCCCTATTGGTAGTGGCTTGATTGCTGTACAAGGTACAAGCTTTTCCTTTGTTAGTGCCATTTTAGTAGCCGGCTTTGCAATCAAAGCCAAAGGGGGAAGCAACGAGGAGGTATTATCGACTATTTTTGGGGTGTGTTTGCTCGGAGCCTTTATCGAAGTTGTTATTAGTCAATTTATTACCAAAGTGAGGCGTATTGTTACCCCTCTCACCACCGGTATTGTGATCACAACCATTGGCTTTAGTTTAATTAAAGTCGGCATGACAGACCTTGCAGGTGGTTTTGGTAGTGACACTTTTGGCGATACGCAAAATTTATATATTGGAATTTTTGTGCTGGTGACTATCATTGTACTCAATGTCTCGTCAAACCCATGGGTTAGGTTATCAGCCATCATGGTTGGTATGGGATTAGGAACATTGCTGGCCTACTGGTTAGGTATCGTTTCGGTGGAACATATTGGTGAACAACCTTTGTTTAGCATACCCGTGCCTTTCAAATACGGTTTAAATTTTGATTGGGAGGTGTTTTTACCCGTTGCGCTGATTTATCTGATGACGGCGCTGGAAAGCTCTGGTGACTTGACGGCTAACAGCTTGTTTTGTGGTTTGCCCATCAAAGGTGAACAATACTTAAAGCGCATTAAAGGCGGTATTCTGGCCGATGGGGTTAATTCTGCATTGGCATCGGTGTTCAATACCTTTCCAAATACCACTTTTGGGCAAAACAATGCGGTAATCCAACTAACCGGAGTGGCGAGTCGACACGTCGGGTTTTATATCGCCGGTATTTTGGTGTTGTTAGGTTTGTTTCCGGTAATTGGAGGTGTATTGCAATCAATTCCTAAACCTGTTTTGGGCGGCGCGACTTTAGTGATGTTTGCCACTATTGCGGTGGCCGGTATTAAAATTCTGGCAAGTGAACCTATCGACAGACGCAAAACACTGATTATGGCCACTTCATTTGGCGCTGGCTTTGGGGTGTTAATGGAGCCAAATGCGCTTCAAGGACTACCTGAAGCGCTGCGAAATATATTTTCTTCTGCGATTACCACAGCCGGCGTTATCGCCATTGTGATGAGTTTATTGATCCCAGATCCTGTTCACGAGGAGGAGAGAGTCTCCTCGCAATCTTAACCGCTCTGTACAAGTGCGGTTCAATACGCATCAGTTTGCAGATACCACTTTGGCTTTTCCTCTGCCACTTTTTTCTGAGGCAGCACTAAGTTCGCCGTCTTTTTGCAAAATCAAATGTACATCGCCAAAGCGACCTTCGCTTATGATGTAACCCATTTCTTGCAGCGAGTTTAACGTAGCATCACTGATACCTGGATGCACTCTGATGGTGTCCTTGGGCCATAATTGGTGATGAAAACGCGGGCTATTTGCAGCTTCTTCGGCGCTCATATTAAATAACAATGTGTTGAGTATTGATTGGGTAACTGAGGATATGATGGTGGTACCGCCAGGTGAGCCTGTTACCAGTTTCACCGTTTCGTCCTCAAGCACAATAGTCGGAGACATTGACGATAACATACGTTTGAAAGGGGCAATTGCATTGGCTTCACCGCCAATTGCGCCAAAGAAGTTTGGAACGCCTGGCTTAGCACTGAAATCATCCATTTCATCATTTAATAAAAAGCCTGCACCTTCCGCTACTACACCCGCCCCAAAACTCAAATTGATAGTGGTTGTATTGGCAACGGCATTACCCCAACCATCAACAATGGAAAAGTGTGTGGTGTCCTCACTCTCATGTAAGCCTGGTTTGATGTCGCTGGTGGCTGAGATAGCGGTTAAGTTAATGTCGTTTGCACGGGATTGAATATATTCAGGGAGCATTAACTCAGTTTGCGGAACATCGATAAAATCTGGATCACCTAAGTATTCGGCGCGATCGGCAAAAACTCGTTTACCTGCCTCTGAGACTAAGTGCAAATAGGCCGTAGAGTTTTGTTTAGGCAATGGATTGGTTTGAATAACAGCATCAATCATGCCTAACCACTGAGCAACGGCAATACCACCTGAACTCGGTGGTGGAGCGGTGATCAAAGTATAACCACGCCATGGAAAGCTTATCGGTGTGCGCCACTTAGCTTGATAAGAAGCTAAGTCTTCCAATGTAATTAAACCGCCATCTTTTTGCATAAAGGAAACAATGTGTTCGGCAGTTTCACCTTTATAAAATCCATCTACACCAAGATCGCGGATACGCTCAAGGGTTGCAGCTAACTCGGGCTGTTTGAACAACATACCTGACTTAGTGGCATCCGCGAAGTAGTCTTCAAAATTACTTTCAATGCCATTTTCCTTTTTACGAGCGATATAACGAGTCACTTTTTCAGCCAATTTCTCAGGCACAATAAAACCGTCTTTGGCTAGGCTAACAGCTGGCTGAACTAAACGAGTCCAAGGTAATTTCCCGTATTTTTCATGGGCGGCCCACATGCCGGCAACGGAACCTGGAATACCTGATGCTTTTGCGCCGAATAACGATTGTGTGGTAATCACATTGCCGTCTTTATCGAGGTACATATCACGTGATGCTGCCGCGGGGGCCATTTCACGATAATCTAAAAAGTCGGTTTGATGATTAAAATAGATGGTCATAAACCCGCCACCGCCAATATTGCCCGCTTCTGGAAAGGTTACCGCTAAAGCAAATTGGGCCGCAATGGCAGCATCTACTGCATTACCACCTTCATCAAGTACTGCAAGGGCAACATCAGCGCCAAATTTATCAGGCATTGCCACAGCATAGTCGCCCTTGGCTTTATCGATACCTGTCTGAGTACAGGCACTAAGTAAAATAACAAAAGATAAAACAAATAATGTACGCATAAGTATCTATCCAACCATAAGTAAACTAGCAATAAAATAAGCAACCAGAGTTAATCCACCGGCAACCAGCGCGTAGGGTAATTGAGTGCGAACGTGCTCGAGCAAATCGCAACCCGAAGCCAAGGAAGACACCGCGGTACTATCTGATATTGGTGAACAGTGATCACCAAATATTCCACCACCCAAAATCGCAGCGATGACTAACGAAGGAGGTAAACCCAGTTGTTGAATCAGTGGCACGCCTATGGGGATCAGAATTGCGAATGTGCCCCACGATGTCCCTGTAGTAAATGACATAATCGCCCCAGCAATAAACAACATTGGTACCACAAATACTAATGGTAAGTACTCACCAACCATGCCTGCCACAAATATACCTGTACCCAATATTTTTAAGCTAGCGCCTAAGGTCAGAGAAAGCAGTACTATGGTTACTAGGGGGAGGAGTTCTCCCATGCCTTTAAAACCAATCTCCACCGCTTGATGGTGATTAAATTGTTTGCCGGTCAATAATAAGAAATAAGCGACAACAGTAGCCAAGACTGTGGCATACAATACGGATTTACTGCCACTGCCGTCAGATAAAACGCCGTTGCCAGTCCAAAACATAAAACCTACCATGCTTAGAACCATGGTTAATATAGGGACTACCATGTAACGGGCTTTGGTGGCTGGCGCGGCAGACAGTTTACTTTTTGTGGCATCGAGTTGCTGCTCAGCCTTTGCCATTGGACCGTGAACTTTATCCGCAAACACAGTGTAAGCAGCAATGACCAAGGTAATAATTGCATAGAAGTTGAATGCAACTGTACCCCACAAGATACTGGCTGAAGACTCTTCTAGTTCATAACCATCGAGTAAACCAAGTACAAAGGCTCCCCAACCATTCAGTAAAATTAAAATACAAACGGGCGCGCTGGTGCTGTCAATAAGGTAGGCAAGACGCGCCCGGCTCATACCAAATTTATCAAACAAGCCGCGAGCAAATATTCCAGCAGTAAGCACACTTAGATTCGATTCAATGAAGATCACTATGCCGGTTAACATCGTCAAGCCGCCTACTTGTCGGCGATTGTTGGCAATACCACGATGGGTTAACCAGTTTACGGTGGCTGTAACGCCGCCTGAATCTCTAATATAGGCTAATAAAGCGCCCACTAGTATACTGAACAATAGAATGCGCGTGTTACCCGCGCTGGTGGCTACCGCAACCACTCGTTCAACCGAAGATATGGGTGCTAAAATCACACTTTCAGAAGCTGAAGTCAGCAAAATAAGTGCTTCTGAGCTCAATACTGCCATCAATAATGCCATGATGACTTCTTTTTTCCAAAACACGATAAATATCGCAATCAATGGCGGTATGATGGAAACCCAATCCATAAATTAGTCCCTACAGTCTTATTTTTATTAATTTGAGTACATGGAAGTATTCGTGATCTGAATGACGTTAAACCAATAGTGTATTCTTTTACTGGTGATAATTACATGCTCTTATTCAGTCGGTCACCTTAAACCAGACAGGTATAAAAGGGAATATGTACAATTAAGCTAATAACATAAAAATATAAAAAACATGACCTTTGTCTAATCCTAAGATGTGACATGGATTCTATTAGCAAACCGATTTTATGTGGCTAAAAAGCTAACTAAAAAAGCATCAAACCTAATTTACTTACTGGGATTTTCCCTATTAGGTTTGATGACTTATGTGGGGAAGGGGTTGTTAACAATCAAAACTTCCCTTAACTAGGCTGTCGTATTTATGGGGGGAGCGACCTTATTCATCAATTCCACCGATTTTTGGACGCCCTCTTTTGAATAACCTTCAGATTCTAATTCGGTTAGAAGATCTTTCAAGCGTGAAGCCGTAGTCTGGTCTTTTGTATCATCAGCAATCGAAGACAACATGCTTTTGAACGAGTCAAAATTTACCGCTTTTTCTGAGTCTTTTTCACCGTACAGACCAATTTCCCCGTCCATTTTGGCCATCATTTGCGTCATTTTTTGTTCACGCTCTTGAACGGCTTTGTCATGTTCTTGTTGGCTCAAATTACCATCGCTATTTGAGTCCATGTTACTGAACATGTCAGCTGATTTGGTGCTCTCTACGCCTTCAGCTGTTAACGCTGCCATAAACTCAGTGGCGCTGACAACTCCGTCTTCATTAGTGTCAGCGATATCAAATTGTTGCTGAGCTTTTTCTTTCTCACGGGCAGCAGGATCTGGGCCTCCTCCACCTATCGACATAATATTCATATTTTGCTCCGGTTGGTTAACTTCACCTAGCTACAAAGCAGATTTGATTCCAATTTGTGTAAAGATTATGTAAAGGTCAAAGGTTCAAGGTAAGTGATTGAATTTTAGTATAATAAAAGTTATTGCTGGTGCTTTTTGAGTCACCTGTTAAGCACTCATTTGTTTAATTTTATAGCTAACACGGCATGATTTTGCCTACTTACCAAATTTGTATAAATACAACAGGAAATGTGCTGCCAGCATTGGAGGTGCTGCAATTGCCGCGATAGTAACTTTAAAACTAAGGGAAATACGAAGATTGAGGGCTAATTAGTTTGTACCTCTCTTGGTGCCACTACTACTAAAGTACCCCTTTGGTTAACCCTTTAGCCAATAGGCGTTTGGCACTCTTCTGAATTAGGATTGTTAACCAAAAGTTAATAACAAATACAAGGTCAATAGACATGAAGCGACGGAGCGTATCATTTTCGATGCTGATAATGAGTTTTTCTACGATGGCTCAGCAGCCCGGACCTGAAATTATTGAAAAGCTAGTTATCACCGGAGTATCCCCTCTTAGTGTGCAAAGTGTTGGGAGTATATATCCTGTCAATCAGGTACTAGACAGTTCTGATTTAGCGCCTCAATATGGTCCGTCTTTGGCTCGTTTACTTGATAGCCAGTTATTTAGTGTGTCGATCAATGATGTGACTAATAATCCATTTCAACCAGATGTACAATATCGTGGTTTTACCGCATCGCCTTTGTTAGGTCTTCCTCAAGGATTATCGGTATATTTAAACGGTACACGCTTCAACGAACCATTTGGTGACACCGTGAATTGGGATTTGTTGCCAACATCGGCATTAGAGCAAGTTTCCCTAGTCGCTGGTGCGAATCCATTGTTTGGTCAAAACACCCTTGGTGGCGCATTGGTTTTGCGTTCTAAAAACGGTTTTAACTTTGAACAGAATAAAATAAGTCTGCAAGCAGGAGATTTTGGTCAGCAAGGAATGAACTTTGAATCCGGTGGTAACAATGAAGAGTGGGCTTACTATGTGAACGTCAACTCTTACCAAGAAGATGGCTGGCGAGACTATTCTGATAGCGAAATAAAACAGCTATTTTCAACAATTAGCTACCAAGGCGATAACCACTTTTCAGAGTTGACCCTAGCTGCGAGCGATAATAGGTTAATTGGTAATGGCGCTATTCCTGTTGAGTTAATTCCATTTGAAGGACGCGACGCAATCTTTACTCGGCCTGATCAAACTGAAACTGCGCTACGCTTTATTAGTTTGAAAAATCAATGGACGCTCTCTGAAGACACCAATTTAGTGGTAAACGCTTATTATCGGAAAAATGAAATTGTCACTTACAACGGTGACGATAGTGATTATGAAGAGTGTGATATTGGTTTTGGTGAAACCCTTTGTGTCGAAGATGAAGATGCCGAAATTGCAGAATTAGATGACGATTTAGAGGGCGATGATGAGGCGGAAGAAGATGACGAATTTGAAGCCGATGATGCTGTACACTTTGTGGATTATGCCGCGCTAACCCCCCTTGAAGATATCTCATCATTTGATGCCGACGACATAGATGGCACAGCCAATACAAGTTTAACGAAAAATCAATCTTCAGGTATCAGCGCAGAGCTAAGCGGCAAGGTCGAAGCCGCCAGCCTAGTGCATCATTGGACTGCAGGACTAGGGATTGATGTGGCTTCAATTGATTTCAGTAGTGATACTGAATTCGCCATACTAAATAACGATAGCGCCGAAGATAGTCGCGATGTGATGGGCATTGGAGTATATGACCTAGATTCTATGGTTAGATTAACAACTGATGTACGCCATCTGCATCTGTTTTTCAGTGATAACATCGTTTTAAACCAACAATGGTCGTTGCAACTATCGGGTCGCTACAATCGCTCAGATATTGACATGGTAGACGGTGTAGAGACTGGTCCAGGCTCGCTAAATGGAGAACATCAATTTAATCATTTCAATCCGTCGTTTGCTGTCCATTATCAGACTGGTGATCTATCGGTTTATAGTAGTTATAGTCAATCCTCTCGAACGCCTAGCCCTGCTGAGTTAAGTTGCGCTGATGAGGATGATCCGTGTAAATTACCCAATGGTTTTGTTGCCGATCCTCCGTTAGAGCAAGTGGTGACTAATACCATTGAATTGGGTGCTCAATGGCAATATCAGAATGGCCAACTTAGCGCTGCTATTTATAGCAGTGACAGTAAGGACGATATTATCTTCCAACAAGCCGGTGATCGTCCCTCAGTTGGCTACTTCGTGAATGTGGATAAAACCCGTCGCCAAGGTATCGAGTTGGGCTTAGCCCATAGTATCGACAAGTTGGATATAGACGCGCAATTTAGTTATCTACAGGCTACTTTTGAATCGTCATTTATGTCGTTTAGCCCGCAAAATCCTTTGGGGCCAAATCGACAAGTTAATCCGGGAGACAAAATTCCTGGTCAGCCAACCACTCAAGCAAGCATATCTTTTGATTACGCGGTTAGCGAAGCGTTCGCTCTTAACGCAGATATTAACTATTCTTCAAGCCAATATTTCCGCGGAGATGAAGCTAATGAGAACCGCCAACTATCTGGTTATACAATTGTAAACCTAGCCGCCAGTTATGGGTTTGAAAATGGTATTAATTTAGCTATCCGCCTAGAAAATGCCTTCGATGAGGAGTTTGAGACCTTTGGAACCTATGGTGAAGCTGACGAAGTATTAGGAGACATATACCCTGATATAGAATCACCTGAATTTATTGGCCCTGGGCAGCCTCGAACATTACGTTTGTATGCCTCTTATGCCTTCTAGATTAGTGTCAAGTCCTCAATAATCTTCAGTTTAGGGGATGCTTAGCTGAACGAACTATGGAATCGAATTCACTTAATCGATTTGCGCACAAAAATCGGTTAAGTGAATGAGATTACGTGTGATATTATTCTTTGTTCGAGCCCCGCATCAGGGACAATTTTCACACACTCTAGTTTAAAGGTATTTAATCACTGTGCGTTGTTATTATTCCACCAGACCCTCTCTTATACTCATCCTTACCCTAAGTTTGCTCGGTTCATTTAAATCACAGGGTAACCCGCTCGAATCTGAAAATGTCTCATCTAAGGTTCAGCAATCTTCGCAACAGGAAACAAATAGACAGTTTGCTGGAAATCAACTTAATGATGCTGACGAGCACGACGAGCATGACGAGCACGACGAGCATGACGAGCATGACGACGAGGTTGAAACTATCACTGTTTCCTCTACGCGGGTTGGTCGCAACGTTACCGATGAACCTGTTCGAATAGAAGTGATTAACCAAGAAGAGCTCGAAGAAAAAGCCATGATGCGCCCGGGTAATATTTCTATGCTAGTGGCCGAAACAGGGGGCGTAAGAGTTCAAACCACATCTCCGGCATTAGGCAGTGCTAATATTCGTTTGCAGGGGCTTTATGGTCGTTATACGCAGTTGCTAAATGATGGTTTAGCCCTTTATGGTGGGCAAGCTGCTTCTATTGGTTTGTTACAAATTCCGCCAACTGATTTAGCCCGTGTTGAAATCATCAAAGGCTCAGCTTCTTCGCTTTATGGTGGTTCAGCAATGGGCGGCGTGATCAATCTCGTCTCTCGCAGACCTTCAGATGAAGCCGAAGGAGAAGTGTTATTTAATTTTACTTCCCGAGATGGACAAGACGTCACCACTTATTTAGCTACTCCGGTAAATGATTCTTTAGGCGTATCTTTGACCGCTGGTGGCCATCATCAAAGCACACAAGATTTTGATGATGACGGTTGGATTGATATGGCTGGCTATGAACGCTATACCGCTCGACCTCGCTTATTTTGGGAAGGAGAAAATGGCGCGACTGTTTATGCTACCGCAGGCTACATGACTGAAAATCGTCAAGGTGGCACCCTCGAAGGTTATACCTTGCCCGATGGAAGTTTTTTCGAACAAACTCAAGACAGTGAGCGAATCGATAGTGGCATCATTGCTACCGGACCTTTAGGGGATGTCTTAACCTGGAATGTGCGCGGTTCTGCGATGCTGCAGAAACACGATAAACAATTTGGTGAAGACCTAGATGAAGATCGCCATGAGAGTTATTTATTGGAAAGTACTCTGTCTGGTTATACCGATAAATCGCAATGGGTAGTTGGCCTAGCCATGCAGTCAGATAGTTTTGAGTCAGAATATTATCCTGAGTTTGATTACACCTTTGATGTCCCAGGATTATTTGCCCAAGCTGATTATGAATTCAGCGAGCAGGTATCAACTTCATTAAGTATGCGTTTAGATGATCACAGCGAGTATGGCAGCCAGTTGAGCCCTCGAGTATCAGTGTTATACCGTCCGCAAGATTGGACCGTTAGAGCATCTTATGGCCGTGGCTATTTTGCACCAACGCCCTTTGTGGAAGAAATCGAAGCTGCTGGCCTATCACGCTTGGCACCGCTTCAAAACATTCAAGAAGAAACGGCGGTTACCTCTTCATTGGATATTGGGCGTCAATTTGATCAGTTAGAAGCAAACGTTACTTTTTTCGCATCAAATGTTGAGCATGTCACAGAATTAGAAGCTTATGCATCTGAAATCGATGGTCCCCTAGACCGCGTGCGTTTAGTAAATGCGCAAGGTGAATCAAGGATTTACGGTTCAGAATTAATGCTGCGTTATAAATGGCAGGATTTTAAAGTCACCGCCAGCTATCTCTTTTTAGATGCCACCGAGGTTGATCAAACAACTAACCAGCGTCAACGTATCAAGCTCACTCCTAAACATTCTGCGGGTTTGGTAGCAATGTGGGAACAGCACGGGAAAGGCCGGATTGGTTTTGAAGCCTATTACACCGGAAAACAGCGATTAAGCGGTAATCCCTATCGTTCTGAAAGTAAACCTTATTGGCATCTTGGTTTGTTGGGCGAAATAACCTTAGGTCAATTTAGTTGGTTTGTGAATGCGGAAAACCTTCTGGGTATCCGCCAGACCAAAGAAGATCCATTGGTATTACTAATCAGAGCGCCTGATGGTCAATGGACTACCGATATATGGTCGCGTAATGACGGTTTCATTGTGAATGCCGGCCTAAGAATGCGTTTTTAATATATGCATTCATATTGCTAATTGTTTTGGCAATTACTTAGTGCTGAGTAGAAATCTGAGGTGCCAAATAGGGATGCTAAATTTAATTAGCATCCTGTGGTAACAGAACCCGCCCGCGCAGTGTTGTCTGTTCTATCAAAAATATGATAGGCGAAGCAATCGTCTGCGACACTCTTCGATTTTGGATAGATGATACTTGCCACACCGGGAGAAAAAGATAAATCTAAAGTCGCTGGGGCTGAACTAGTGTTGAAATACATAAAACAAAAATCCCCACTGTACTCGCAGATTTCAGTATGTTCATTGTAACCTTGGTCAAGTATATCAATGTCCATGAAATTGGTTAGCGCAGTACCAGAGTATATCCATGGAGTACCATAGACGGTAGCGATAAATACACCGTTCACAGTTACACCTGTTTCACCATCTTCAGGATCAGAATCTCTATCTTTGTTGTGTTGCTGCTTAATCACCGACTTTGCGTAGACTAAATCATTAGCTGATTGTAGTTGTCCACCAATATTCTTCAGCACAGATGCTCGATTGGCCACATTAGATGGCTTGGAAGGAACATTGCGCTCAGCGTCTGATTTAGTCCACTTTAAAGCCACAATCGAGAAAAAAACCGATTGCGATACTGACCCTACTATTGAGTTGGGCAGTGAATCTATTACTTTGCGATGTGGTTATGCCTGCCCTCATCCTAGCGGGATTGCCAATGCTGTTGAAATTGATGACAGTTTTACTTGGGTCGGCGGAAATTGCAGCGGCCAGCTAGGTTCTATTGATGTGCAAATTAACGATGCTCCTGACCCTAGTAACTGCAAGATTCGTTATGTGTCAGCACGATCGACTAGGGAGCCTACTTTCACGCAAACAATCACAGGTTGTTAATTTAAACAAACTCATACTTTGTTAGATACGACATTAAGCTGTGCTAGAAAAGCCCGACAAAATCGGGCTTTTTTGTGTCGGCGCAAGTGGCGCTTAGTGAAGTTTCAACTTGGGACCCACAATGTTCCTGACTTTGCGGAAAAACAAAATAAATATCCCTTTAAACCAGCCGTGAATAGCGAATAGGTGCATATTATAAAGGGATACATATACCAATTTGGCTAACCGCCCTTCTATAAACATACTGCTATTTGACAGTGCACCCATCAAATTTCCCACGGTGCTGTATTTGCTCAAATGCACCAATGAGCCATAGTCTTTGTATTGATATTTTTGTGCCGGTTTATGCTTAAATTCATTGATTATATTGGTTGCTGCAGTACTGGCCATTTGGTGAGCTGATTGCGCCCGTGGAGGCACCCAACGGCCATCTTCTTGTTGGAACCCACAGCAATCACCAATGGCATATATATTTTCATCTAAGGTGCTTTTTAAATAAGGCGTAACCAAAATTTGATTCGCGCGATTGGTTTCAAAGATCCCCAGTTGAGTGATAAAGTCAGGTGCTTTTACACCCGCTGACCAGACCATTAAATCGGCTTCAATCAACTCATTATCGCTTGTCATGAACCCCTCTTTTTGCGCCGAAATAACTTTTGTACCTTCTAAAACCTTTATCCCCAGCTTGGTTAAGGCCTGACGAGCTGAGTTAGTGATTTTTTCGGGTAATGCTGGAAGAATACGCTCTCCAGCTTCAATAATAGTTACCGTTAATTTAGCGGCAGACATTTCCGGCATGCCATAGGCTCTGGCGAGATTGGCGACGTGGTGCAGTTGAGCGGCTAATTCCGTACCGGTAGCGCCACCACCTACTATTGCGACATGTAATGGTTTACTTTCTACACCTTTTTGGTTAATCCGCAGAAGTTGATTAAGCAAAGCTTTATGGAAGCTTTCTGCTTGCGCGAGTGAATCGAGGAAATAGCAGTGATCGGCTACTCCTGGTGTACCAAAGTCATTGCAAACACTGCCAATAGCAAGAACTAGGGTGTCATACTGTAAAGTGCGTTTAGGTAAGATTAACTGCGCATTTTCATCATACAAAGGCGCAAGTTCTATTTGTTGATTTTGTTTGTCGATGTGGCACATATTGCCCAGTTGAAATTGATATTTGTTGGCAACTGCATGAATTCGATAGTTGATGCCATCTGAATTTTTATCAATAACACCTGCCGCGACTTCATGTAAAAGCGGTTTCCAGACATGATTCTGGCTTTTATCAACCAAAATGATTTCTGCTTTGTTTTTTTTCCCTAGCTTTTGACTAAGGCGTTTGACTATTTCAAGGCCGCCAGCGCCTCCTCCTACAACTATAATTTTCTTCATATATGTTCTCCAATCATTCCAGATAGGACATTTATGTTGTAAAAGGCTTATCTTGAAAGACTAGTTCAGGTTAAATAAATGCGGCAGTGAAACACTGCCGCAAAAATGATGATATTGAGCATTAACAATTCATTGTCACTGCTCTTATTTCTATGTCTACCATTTGTAATCTAGTGACATCATCAGGTTTCTAGGTCTACCAGGGAAATAACGATCTCCACCAAAACTGGTGTAATCCGCTCTTTCTGCATAACTGGTATCGGTTAAATTGTTGATTCTGGCAAATAACGTGAGCGCGTCAGTAACTTGCATTGAGGCTCTTAAATTTAATACATCATGGCCATCATAACGGTGAAGGTTCTCAGGATCAGTGTAATAGTTGCCCATGTGCTCCCATTCTAATTCGGCTCTGGCTGATGCATTAATATCCCACCCTAGGCGCGTATTAGCGATGGTTTTTGGCGCGGTATCAATGTAGTTGCCATTGATATCAATGTCACTGAGAATTTGGCTATAGGAGTAGGTATGTTTAGCGTAGCTTGCAGCTACCATCAAATCCCAGTTTTCGGCTAATTGATATTGTAACTCTAACTCAATTCCCCGGTGTCTTGATTCACCATCGTTCACATTGTAGTAGTCACTATCCCTAAAGATGAAGTTGTCTTTATTCATGTTATAGATGGATACTACATAACTCAGTCCATCAAATTGTCCTTTTACCCCAACTTCGGCATTTGTCACTGTTTCAGAGTCTAAATCGGCGACTTCTTGTTCCCGTTGCAGGCGATAGAGTTCTGTTGCTTGTGGTGCGCGATAGCCTCGGGATAAGTTGGCGTAAAATTGTGTGTGCTGAGAAAACTGATAACGGATACCGAGCTTTGGGGAAGTATTGCTATAGCTGTTTTCAGAAGAAGGTGGGCGACTGTAGCGGCAACCACCGAAACTACATTCAGTACCATCGTCTTTTGTGCGGCCACTTAACATATTATTGGTGTAGTCGTAATTCATATTTTCGTAGCGTAAACCGAATGACACTAACCAATTATCTTGCTGCCAATCCACTGATATAAAAGGTGCATATAAGGTGGCTTCGACATCATAATCATAATGCATTCCAATGGGTACCGTTGCTGTTAAAAACGCAGAACCTTCGGTTTCAGCATCTTGATATTGGCGCATACTTCCATCGGTTTGTTCTGCATCTAAACCTAGGCTAACGGTGAGGTTGTCAGAAGCGCTGTGTTTCCACATTGACTGCACACCAAAGCCGTCTTGTTCATTTTCTTCCATCGGTGTGCCAGGTAAAAAATGCATTAAGAACGACATGTTTTGGTTACGCATATAAGGTGTTATGGAGAGCACATCTTGGTCGCTTAAATTCCAAAGTGCGTTTGACCATAATCTAAAAGACTTGGCTTTTCTAAAGGCTTCTGGGTTTTCGTTGGCCTGTGCTAAGTCTTCGTCTTTGTAACTTTCGAAACCAGTAATATAGCCGGCGGTTTCTTGGTCTAAATTGGTATAAGTGAGTCCAGTGGTGAGGGTCAAGTTATCAGCTTCAAAACGATGGCGTAGGTTAACTTTTTCTTGGTCGACACTTTCTTCATCTCGATATCCTGAATCGCGGGTGACACTGGCATTGATACCGATCCCCGAGTTACCGAAGTCTGCACCTTGTCGAAACTTGTATCGATTATATCCGTAAGAACCGTAATCTATACCGAATAACCCTGCATCTACTGTGGTGTCTGGTGTGATTACGTTTATGACTCCGTGTACGGCATTTGAACCGTAAAATGCAGAGCCCGGCCCTTTGATAACATCTATGCTTTGAGCCATTTCACTGTGGGCTTCAAAAAGCTCGTTGATATTACAAAATCCCGCGGCCCGCAAAGGTATGCCATCTTCTGCGGTGAGAATGCCACCACAAGCACCTGAACCAGCCATTACTTGCGAACGCAGGGCGGGTAGATATTCTTGGCCATTTCCTCGTTGCACCCCAGCGCCGGCAATGAAGCTAAGGGCTTCTTCGATATGAGTGGGAGCTAGCAACCCTAATGTTTGCTCGTCTACTGTACTTACTACATATGGCAAGTTGGAAGTGTTGGTTGCAACTCTAGTGGCTGTAGTTGTAATTCTTTCTATTCCATCGGGCGATTCCTGCGCGATCCCGGAGAATGGCAATAAACAGGCGACTAAACCTAAGTGTGAAAGTCGAATTGATTCACTTAAGCGAGTAAGTGGTGATACTTGCTGAAGGGTTTTAGTTAGAAAAATCATATGAATACAGCCTTCTTAAACATAATTTGGGAGCGCAGTTTGACACTTACGATGCCACAATTCTAGGGTGACATTAGTTACTGAATCATATGTTTATTTTGTGTTAATTAGTAGTTAACGAGCCTGCACTTTACGCACTGTTTTTCTAATACTTTCCAGCCCTAATCGAACTACTTCCATTGGCTACTACTTTAGAACTAGATCTTTAGTCGCTTTCTTTTTGAGGACTAAAGTGCAACACAAAGAGCCCAATCGACGAGTTTCTAATTTGCCGTTAGCAAACAATACTAAATCAACAAAAAAAGTGCGTCGGCAACGTATCGATGCATAGGGTTGGAGTAACCCGGGATAGATAGTTCATGTTGCTCAACCAATAATACTAACAATCAAACAGGGTACACATGAACATGAATAAATTTACATTTACTAAAGTTAGTTTGGCAGTTTTAGGCTTAGTTAGCGGCGCAGCTTCTGCAGCAATAACAATTTATGACGATCCAGAGGTGGCAAGTGTCACAGTTGATGCGTCTTTCAATACATTTTACGTGTCTAGCAGCACAGACAACGACATATCAGGAATAGATCGCGACCAGTCTAGAGTCAAAATGGGCTTTCTACCTAACTATGTGGGTATGAATTTTAGCAAAGAAATTGACGGCGTTAAGGTTGGTGGGCGCTCTTCTTTTTGGGTCACAATAAATGACAGTAATACAGGCGTAACCTCAACAGGAATCGATGTCCGTCAGTTTTATGCCACTTTGGATTTTGATTGGGGGCAGGTATTAATAGGCAAAGATTTTACCTTATTTAACCGTTCTAATATTTTTCTAGACGAAATATTACAAGGTTACGGCAACGTTAACGACACCCTCGGTTTGATTGATGGGCAAGGAGTCTCGTTTGGAAATATTGGTACAGGTTACACCTATCCAATGCCAACGGCTCAAATTACGTATCGTTCACCTGAATTTGCCGGCGGTTTTAAATTAGCCATTGGCTTGATCGACCCTGCTAATACTTCTACTGACACAGGCCCAGGTCGTTCGAGTGAAGAGAGCACGCCAAGAATTGAGGGAGAATTAACTTACACCAGCAAGTTTGAAGACGGAATGTTCAATGCCTTTGTCGGTTTTCTTTCGCAAAGCACTGAGAGCGACATTCAAGGTGACGTTGATTCCACAGGCTATTCTTATGGTGCAAAACTCAATATGGGTGGCTTCGCGCTAAACGCCTCTGGTTTTACTGGGGAAGCCATCGGTTTGTTGCTCGGTCCCACAGATAACGCTTTAGGTTTACAAAACTTGTTATATGAAGACGGAAATGAAGTGGATAGCAGTGGCTATCTAGTGCAAGGCTCATATAAAACTGGCGCTAATCGATTTGTCTTGTCGTATGGCAATACTGAAGTTGAAACTCAAACCCCTTGGGAAATGGATGGCGCTCAAGTCGCGTGGTTCCATAGTTATAACAGCGCAGTGACCTTTGTTGTCGAATACGACATGAATGAAATATCCATTGGTGATGCGAGCGAAGAGGTTAAGTCCATCGCCCTTGGAGCCATTGTGAACTTTTAACCAATAGCTTTCAATTTTTGCCCCTAGGTAGGGGCAAAAATTATTTTCCGGCAGCCGGTGCCGGTGTGACTGCCAACTCAATTCTGAGTTGAAGGTGCAAAGTCCGGCAAACTGGTAACGCTTTTACTAAATATGAACACCGGAGTTAACAAAATGATATATGCACAACCTGGACAAGAAAATTCACTCGTAACTTTTAAACAACAGTATGGCAACTACATTGGTGGCGAATGGGTCGCACCGGTCAAAGGACAATACTTTGATAACGTATCGCCTGTTAACAATGAGGTCTTTTGTTCAATTCCTCGTTCAACTGAGGAAGACATTAACTTAGCCCTAGATGCAGCACATAGAGCAAAAGATGCTTGGGGCAAAACGTCTGCAACTGACCGCTCTAATACGCTTTTGAAAATTGCTGACCGTATTGAGCAAAATCTTGAAATGCTGGCGGTTGCTGAAACTTGGGATAACGGTAAAGCTGTGCGTGAAACTTTAAACGCAGATATTCCGTTATGTGTCGACCACTTTCGCTATTTTGCAGGATGTTTGCGTGCTCAAGAAGGCAATATGAGTGAAATTGATGAGAACACCATCGCTTATCACTTCCATGAACCGCTAGGCGTTGTTGGCCAAATTATCCCTTGGAACTTCCCACTTCTGATGGCTGCTTGGAAATTGAGCCCAGCATTGGCGGCGGGTAACTGTGTGGTCATGAAACCAGCAGAACAAACTCCAGCGTCGATTCTGGTACTGATGGAACTGATTGGTGATTTATTGCCACCAGGGGTGCTAAATATTGTAAATGGTTTTGGTAAAGAAGCGGGTGAAGCTTTAGCAACCAGCAAACGTATTGCAAAAATTGCATTCACCGGTTCTACACCAATTGGTTCTCATATTCTTAAATGTGCGGCTGAAAACATCATACCTTCTACCGTTGAGTTAGGTGGTAAGTCTCCAAATATCTACTTTGAAGACGTAATGAATCATGAAGATGAATATCTAAGCAAATGTGTTGAAGGAACTGTGTTGGCATTCTTCAACCAAGGTGAAGTATGTACCTGTCCTTCTAGAGCATTGATTCAAGAATCCATTTACGATGATTTCATTTCACTGGTAGTTGCGCGTACGCAGCAAATTAAACGTGGCAACCCATTGGATACAGAAACCCAAGTGGGTGCGCAGGCTTCAGAACAGCAATATGACAAAATTCTAAGTTACCTAGATATTGGTAAAAAAGAGGGTGCTGAAGTACTTATCGGCGGTGGCCCTGCAATGATTGAAGGTTTCAGCAAAGGTTTTTATGTTGAACCTACTTTGCTAAAAGGTCGCAATGATATGCGCGTGTTCCAAGAAGAAATTTTTGGTCCAGTGGTCGGTGTGACTACCTTTAAAGACGAAGCAGAAGCTTTGGCAATTGCTAACCATTCTGAATTTGGTCTAGGCGCAGGTTTATGGACTCGTGACATGAACCGTTCATACAGAATGGGACGCGCAATTCAAGCGGGTCGAGTATGGACTAACTGCTACCACGCTTACCCTGCCCACGCTGCATTTGGTGGCTATAAAAAATCAGGCGTAGGCCGTGAAAATCATAAGATGGCGTTAGGTCATTATCAACAAACCAAGAACTTATTGGTTAGCTATGACATTAACCCATTGGGCTTTTTCTAAAAGCGTTGCCTTGAAAAAGGCGTAAGTGGGGGTTTCCGCACCCAGTGCGGAAACCTTTTTCGCTTAGCGAATAACAACTTAGGTTGATGATTAACACTCATCCCGTTTAAAACAACCGGAGTATATATGCGAGTTCCAACCGCTTTAGTTTTGTTCTTGGTGTTGTTGCTTAGTGCAACGGCTCAGGCTAGTAACACTATCCGTGTTGGGGTTTTAAAATATGGCACCCTTAATTGGGAAATGGATGTTTTAGAAAAATTACAATTAGCAAAACAATATAACCTTGAGGTTGAACGAATTCCGTTAGGTTCACCGCAAGCGCTGTTAGTTGCCTTACAAGGCGGTTCAATCGATGTCATTCTTAATGATTGGTTGTGGGTGGCACGGCAAAAAGAAGCAAACCGCGACTTTTATTTTTACCCCTATTCCACCGCGGCTGGTGCGCTTGTTACTCATCCCCAATCAAATATTCATGAACTTGCTGATTTACGTGGTAAAACCATTGGCATTGCGGGGGGCAATACCAATAAAAATTGGGTGCTGTACCGAGCATTCTTAAAGCAGCAAGCCAATTTAGATCTCGCTCGCGATGTGACGGTAAAGTTCGCCGCCCCGCCGATGCTCAACGCGCTAATCGCGAAAGGCGATTTAGATGCGGTTATTAATTTCTGGCATTACGCTGCGCAATTGAACGCACAGGGGATGCCGTCTTTAGTGACCATGCCCGAAGTATTGAATGCCCTAAACGTCGAAGGTCAAGTGCCTGTTTTAGGTTGGGTATTCAAACAACAATGGGCGGATAAAAATAGTGAAACCATCAATCTTTTTTTGAGCATGTCCGCGCAAGCTCGCCAACTTATGAAACATGACGACGATATTTGGCGGCAAATCCCCACGTTTAGCAAAAAGTACTCCGCGCAAGTGCAACCCTTTTTAATGGATGGATATCGACAAGGTATTCCCGATACATTTGTGCAATCGCAAAAAGTACAAATAGACGCTCTATTTCAACTCATCAAGGCAAATGACAGTCAACATGCTTTGACGGGCAACTTGGGAGGGCTTCCAGATGATATCTTCTGGCGTCACACCAGTGTTAGATAAAGCTACAAAGCCAATTCAAGTTAAATCTAAGGGTTTCCAAGGAAATACGTTTATTCGTATTGCCTCGTTATTACTATTGTTGGGTCTTTGGCAATTAAGTGTATGGTTTTTTGCAGTACAAATGTTGCCGTCGCCAACAGCGGTCTTTAACGCGCTTATTGAACATATTGCATCAAATGAACTGCCCTATCATTTGGGAGTAACTCTACAACGAGTGATGTTCAGTTTCGTCATTGCTATGTTGCTGGGTTCGATTATTGGTCTGCTCATGGGCTATTTCAAAAAGGTTGATATTTGGCTGGATAGCCTACTCACTTTGGCCCTAAATATACCTGCACTGGTCACCATCATTTTGTGCTTTATGTGGTTCGGGCTAAATGAATTTTCTGCAGTGTTAGCAGTTATTTTGAACAAAGCGCCCAATGTTGCTGTCACTTTACGTGAGGGAGCAAAAGCCATCGATAAAAGTCTGATGGAGGTAGCGAAAGTCTATCAATTACCCTGGCAGCGAACGTTAACAAAAGTATATCTACCACAGCTCTATCCATATTTTTTAGCAGCAGCGAGAACGGGGCTAGCGTTAGTTTGGAAAATTGTATTAGTTGTGGAGTTGGTTGGCTGCAGTAACGGTGTTGGTTTTCAACTGGGTAACTTTTTTCAGTTTTTCGATATCACCAGTATTTTGGCATATACCTTTGCTTTTGCTGCAATTATTTACACCGTTGAAGGGCTGATTTTAAGACCCTGGGAACGCAAAGTAACGAGGTGGCGAAAATGTTAACTGTAGATATTCATAACAAAGTTTTTGAAGCTGGTGTCAGCATAATTAAAAACCTGAATTTTTCGGTGGACGAAAACGAAATTGTAGCCTTAATTGGTCCATCGGGTGCGGGTAAAAGTACCTTGCTCAATCTTATTGCTGGTCTTGATGAGCAATTTGAAGGCACTATCACTAGTCCAAATTGTGCAATGCATAATATCGGTTTAATGTTTCAAGAGGCGCGATTGATGCCTTGGTTGACCGTATTGGAAAATGTCGTATTGGTTGCTGAAGGCCGAAAGGATAAACAAAGGGTTGAGCAAGATGCGTTGGAAATCCTTAAACTGGTTGGTATGGAAGGTCATGAGAATGCCTATTCGAAACAATTATCCGGTGGCATGACCAAGCGGGTCGCCTTAGCCAGAGCATTTATGTTTAACCCAGAGGTGTTACTCATGGATGAACCCTTTGCGTCTTTAGATGCACCTTCGGCAGAGCAGTTACGCCAGAAGTTGTTGATTCTTCAACAACAAATGCATTCAAGCATATTATATGTTACCCATGACTTAACTGAAGCCGTCGCTATTGCAGATAGAATCATATTTTTAAGTGAAAAACCGATGACAGTGATCGAAGAAAGAAAAGTGACGCTTCCTCGACCGCGATATTTACATGATCCTGAGGTAGGTGACATTTGCCAATTTTTTTACCGTCAATTTCCAGATTTACTTTGCACACATGAAAATAGTGCTAAATGTATGTGAAACATGATGGCTTTTGTTGTTAAGCAATTGTGAAAGAGATAGTATTCCTCCATACATCAGGAGGAAACATGGGCAATCAAAATCTGCATTTAAATGTGGTGGAAAAATCTATCCCAGGCGTGGCAATGGCTGGTTCGGAGCATACTGACCCTGTGCTTGCAGCCGAAGAAATTTATGCTGCGATTGCGCCTTGTCAGCCAACATGTGTAGTGTTTTATTGTGGGGTTAATTATCCTCAAGCAGAACTATCAAAAGAGTTGACTAAGTATTTTTCAGATACGGTGGTAATAGGTTGTACTTCTGCTGGTGAAATTACCCCGTTGGGCTATCGTAAACACAGCATTAGCGCATTTGCATTAAGTAGCAGTGAATTTGCTGTTGAGTCTATATTAATTGAAGATTTAGCCACCTTTAATGTAGCTGAATCTGATGTTTTAGTCGGTGGAATGATGGATAAATTGCGTGAAAAAGCAGTGTCTCCTCATCCCATTGAAAAGCAGTGTTTTGCTTTGTCGTTATTAGATGGTTTGTCTGTACGTGAAGAGTTGGTGATAAATGCGCTAAGTTTGAGTCTGCAAGATATCCCCATCGTTGGTGGTTCTGCAGGCGATGACCAGAACTTCCTCAACACACAAGTTTATTACGATGGCCAATTTTACACTAATGCTGCGGTTATCATGTTAGTGAATACAATTTGTGAGTTCGAAGTGTTTAGCCAGCATCACTTATCACCAGAAGACGAAAAGCTAGTGGTAACACAGGTAGCACCTAATTCCCGTGTGGTGCATGAATTTAATGCCGAACCTGCGGCGCTTGAGTACTGTAGAATTAATGGTTTGAAGTTAGAGGATTTGAACTCTAAAACTTTTGCAATGTACCCACTGGCGGTACAATTTGGTGAACAATTGTATATTCGCAGTATTCAAAAAGTGAATGACGATCTGAGTTTAACTTTTTTCTGTGCCATCGACTCAGGCGTGGTGTTAACTAAAATGATTTCGCCCGGATTGTTGCCACATACATCGCTTATTTTTAATTTATTGAAAGAATCCGTGGGTGAGATGCAGTTGGTTATTGGATTTGATTGTATTCACCGACGAATAGAAATAGAACACCATGATATTGCCGAAGAAATGTCTGTAATGTATCGAAAGAACAATGTAATCGGCTTTAGTACCTATGGCGAACAAATTAACGGATTGCACCTGAATCATACCTTTACGGGTGTTGCTATTGGATATCCATATGACCCAAACCAACGTTCCCTTACCAGAAAGTAGTGAGCTAACTGTCAAAGTAGATCATGAGAGAACTGAACTAGAACAACTGCGCTATGAAAATCAAAAACTTAGCAAAATAAACAATGTTTTGATGCGTCGCGTTGAAATGGGGTGGGGAAATCACAGTGACGCATATCAATCCTTCGAAGATGCAGCGCTACTGGCTGATAAAGTAAAAGAACGAACTCAAAAACTGCAACAAACCCTTCATCGACTTGAAGAGTCGAACCAAAAATTAGAACAAGCACGTTTGGATGCTGAACGTAACCGGCAGGCATCAGATCAGGCACGACAAAGACTCAATGATGCAATTGAAAGTATCTCTGAATCCTTTGCTTTATTTGATGATGAACGAAAAATGGTGATGGTAAATAGCCGTTGCAGCGAGTTCTGGCGCAAACACAATATTGATTTTGAAATTGGCAAAACAACCTTTCAGGAAATCACTGCCGCGTCTTTACCTTATGTTGATAAGCAGGCAAAAGCACAAAAGACGGTGGGAATGTATCCTGATCCTATCACCCATACTATTTTTAAACTCAAAGATGGCACCTGGATTCAAATGTCCGAAAGAAAGTCCTCTGAAGGGGACTTAGTTGTAGTTTATACCGACATTACTAACATTAAACAAAGTGATGAGCTGCGCTATGAAAAAGCCATGGCTGAACAAGCTCAGGTACTAAAGTCGACCTTAGAAAACATGTCTCAGGGAATTGCCTTAGTGAATGCAAATGGCAATATTGAAACGTGGAATCAACGGTTTTTACAATTAGCAGGTATTCGCAAAAACAAAGTTCATCGTGGTGATAACTATCTTGGACTACTGCGAGGTAGTGAGTTAGATGAGTCACTTACCGAGAACCAATTGTCAGGTATTCTAACTCAAAAGGATGATTTTGAGACTGAAAAAACCTTGCAAAGCGGCAAGGTTATTCTTATCAAACGGCATTCAATAAGTGGCGGTGGATATCTGAATAGTTACACTGATATAACCGAACGCAGCCTAAACCAACAGGCTCTGCAAGAAAGTGAGCAGCGTATTCGATTAATAACCGATGCGATGCCTGCGTTGATTTCATATGTAAACAAAGATATGTGTTATGAATTCGTCAACCGCGAATTCGAAAAATGGTTCCAGCGGTCTCGCTCAGAAATCATTAGCCACCATTTGAATGATGTACTAGGTGAAGAAGAATTCAACAAACTTTATCTGTACATTGAAAGGGCGATGCAAGGGCAATCAGTCAACTTTGAGGTTGAGCACAGGCACGATGGTGGTAATCCGCGTATCTCCAACAAGACTTTCATTCCTCACTTTGACCAAGATCGTAATGTCATTGGATTTTTCACGTTAGAACAAGACGTAACTGAGCAGCGCAGAACGGCCAAAGCGTTACGCCATGCCTATGACTACATGGAGCAGCGAGTTAATCAACGCACCCAAAAAATATCTGAAATTAATCTGCAGTTGCGCCAGGAAATAGAAGATCGCCAATTGGCCGAAAAAAGTTTAATTGATGCGAAAAGCGAGGCAGACCGCGCCAATGAATCTAAAAGTAAGTTCCTAGCGGCGACTAGCCATGATTTATTGCAGCCGATGAATTCTTCGCGGCTATTTGTCGCTGCGCTGAATGAACTTAGTTTGAGTGCCGATGCTGAAAAGCTGTTGAGTTCGTTAAGTTACTCATTGGAAAACCTCGAATCACTAATCAGTGCTTTAGTGGATATTTCAAAACTTGAAGCTGGCTTGATCGAACCCGTATTAGAAGACTTTTCGATTAATGACTTATTGAATAATTTGGCCAGTGAATTTGGTCCGCAAACCGAAGCGAAAAATTTACGTTTTCGATTTAGCGGCTCTACCCGAGTGGTGCATTCTGATGCTTATTTATTGGCTCGTATTTTACGTAACTTACTCAGTAATGCCGTGCGTTACACCAATGAAGGCTCAATACTCTTAGGGGTTCGCAGACGCAAATCGGCACTGGAAATTCAAGTCTGTGATACTGGTATCGGCATTCCAGATGATAAGTTAGTGGAGATATTCCACGAATTTAACCGTATTGATGCGAAAAAGCGACGTCACGATCAGGGGTTGGGTTTAGGTCTGGCTATCGTTGAAAAGCTGGCCAGTGTTATGAATCATCGTATCTCTGTAACTTCGGTAGAAGGCCAAGGTTCTAAGTTTAGTATCTTCATTCCTTATGGCACAAAAAGCAGCCAAGAATTGTCCTTGAACCAAGCAACGGCTCAAGATAGATTCAATAGTCACCTTGAAGATGCGAATATTCTAATCATTGATAATGATATTGAAATTTGTTCCGGGATGGAGACTTTATTGCAAGGCTGGGGATGTCAGGTAACCAGTGTTCAAACTCTAGAACAACTGCAAGACCGCAACTGGTTAAGGTCATTGGCGCCACAATTGATAGTTGCCGATTTCCATCTTGATAACGGAGAAACCGGTTTTGATGCACTGAAAATTACCGAAAGTGTGTTAGGAAAGTCAGTGCCTGTGATTATGATTACGGCCAACTATACCAATGAGCTTCGCCAACAAGTGCGAGAAAAAGGTTATTCTTTACTCAATAAACCGGTGAAGCCCCATAAGATGAAGCTGGCAATTTCCAACTTACTATCTAACAACTAATCCCAATTGGCCTTATTCAGCGCTGACTGATTAAGAGCAGTTGGGATAACCGATTAAACTAAATCTTTAGCGAATTAAGTATTGGTTAAAATCAATATTAGCCGCACACAAAGCTGCTTGAATTCGATTGTGTACATTTAATTTATTTAATATCGCAGAGACATGGGCTTTAACAGTGGTTTCTGCAATATTGAGTTCGTAAGCGATTTGCTTATTCGATTTGCCTTTGGTGATACACTCGAAAACCAGTAACTGTCTCCTTGTTAGCGCACCAATTAATTTCGGATCTATCTGTTGTGCGGCCAAATCTTTTTTCGGTTCACTAACGGAACCCTTACGAATAATATCCGGTGGCAAATAGACTTGCCCAGAAAGCACTTGCTGAATAGCCGCGACAATTTGCTCACAACTCGAAGATTTAGTTATGAAACCAACGGCGCCATAAGTAAATGATTGAAGAACAACACTCTTATCTTCTTCTGCTGAAACGATCACAATCGGCACTTCAGGATATAAATTGCGAAATCGGACTATCCCATTCAAACCATCCATACCGGGCATGTTGAGATCAAGTAAAACTAGGTCGATATTCGGATTCTCTTCTGCTTGAGCAAGAGCTTCTTCCAAATCAGTACAAGTGATCGTTTGCGTGTCAGGGATATTTCGCTCTACAAAATCGGTAATTGCATAGCGGAACAATGGATGATCATCAGCTACTAATATTTCTATCATAATGAACAACCTAATTTGAGTTTAACAATTATTTTACAAGATTTGGGCGTGTACTGTCGAGTCATATCTTGGTTCTCACTTTTTGCATACTACGTTTGGGGTCGTAGCCCCAGATGGCTAAGGCGCTTAGTATTACCGTTGTTACCAAGGTTATTATCATGGCATTAAAATTCGCTGATTCATATAAGGCGAATCGAATAAGTTCTACTCCATGAGTAAAGGGGTTGTATTGAGATATCCAATATAACACTTCGTTTGACTCGCGCATTTTCCAAAGTGGGTAAAGAGCTGAGGATAAGAAAAACATCGGAAATACGACAAAATTCATTACTCCTGCAAAGTTCTCAAGCTGTTTAATTCGAGAGGACAAAAACAATCCTAGCGCTCCTAACATCAGGGCCGTGAGCAGCAGTGCAGGAAAGGCCAGCAAGTAACCCATTAGTGTCATTTTAATCCCCAACAGCCATGCTATCGCAAAAAATACATATACTTGAATAATGGAGATACTGGCACCCGCCAGCAGTTTTGCAATGAGTAAAAATGGCCTAGGCATAGGGCTGGTGAGCAGTACTTTCATACTGCCCATCTCGCGGTCATAAACCATAGATAACGAACTTTGTAAGCCGTTAAATAGCAATATAATGCCTGCCAGTCCCGGCACTATATAGACGTCATAGGTTATGTAGGTTTGATAAGGGGGGATAATCGCAATCCCTAAGGCTGCGCGAAATCCGGCGGCAAATACCACTAACCATAAAAGCGGTCTGACGATAGCGCTTACTAGCCTAGCTTTTTGTTGTAGAAAGCGCAGCATCTCTCGTTTAATAATACCGTTAAAGCAATACCAGTATTGAATCATGAGGCTTCCCCTATAGTCATTTTCTGATACAAAGTTGCCACATCGCTGCAACCCTGGTCAGACAGTGCTTTTTGACAAGGAGCGTCTAGACATACCTTTCCTTGATGTAAAATAAACAGATGATCCTGTAAGGTGATTTCATCAATTTGATGGGTGGAAGACAAAACGGTAATTCCGTCTTTGGCACACAGTTGTCTGATATGTTGATTGATACTTTGTCTGGTTTCTACGTCCAAACCCACGCTTGCTTCATCGAGTAATAGCAATGTCGGTTGGTGCAGCAGAGCCCTGGCTATTTCTACACGACGACGATGACCGCCATTGAGATTTCTGACTTTTTCATGTTGTCTATCTTGTAAATTAAAACGACTTAATTCTGCTTGCATGCGTTGGCTGGCGATACTGCGTTTTATGCCATGCAAACTGGCGTGATACAGCAGATTTTGGGCAATGCTCAAATCTAAATCTAAGGTACTTTGCTGGAACACTATGCCCATAGATTGCATCGCACTGCGCGGCGACTTTTGTATATTTTCACCTTGCACTTTTATCTCACCATGTTCGGTATTCAATAACCGACAAATAAGTGAAAATAATGTGCTTTTACCCGCGCCATTAGGGCCCAGCAAAGCGTAAAACTTGCCCGCTTCGAGAGACAAATTGACCTGTTCTAGTACTTTCTTCTGCTGATAACGATAATTCAGATCTGTTATCTCTAGTACTCTTGATTCGGTGTGACTGATTGCTTGATTTTGCTTCACGGTTTCACCGCTATACCCCAAGGATAACGACCGACTCTAATGGTCTTTATCACTTCTAGATCCTCGACATCAATGATGGATACATCACCACTTACCCCATTGGTCGTTAAAAGTAACGATTGGTCTTTTGCAAAGGCCAGTTGCCACACTCGTCGTCCCACTAATAAGTAATCAAGCACCTCAAAGGTTTTTGCATCAACCACTGCAACGTGGTTTGAGGGTCCTAAAGCCACAAAAGCATATTTGCCATCATCGGTTAGTTTTATTCCGACCGGTTGCACCCGATCTTTGTGTACCCCTTTCACATTAAAGCGAATGGTATGTAGTATTTTTCGCGTATCAACATCAACAATTGTGACTGTGCCACCGATTTCCGATGATGACCACAATTGTTTCCCATCTAAACTAAATTCCACATGACGGGGGCGCTGATCAACCAAGGTGTTATCGACCAATTGAAAATTGCTGGTATCAATCCAATGCAACATATTGGTAGTTTCAGTGGTATTTATTGCCCACTTTCCATCTGGGCTAATCGCCATGCCCTCAGGCTCTACACCGACATCGATTTGGGCGAGGACGGTGCGGGTTTGTGTATCGACTACCGTAACCACAGCGTCGTCCTCATTGGCGATGTATAGATGACGATCATTTTTGTGCAACGCAAATTGTTCGGGATCTTCACCAGATGGTAGGTTGTGAATAATTCTATTGGTCGCCACATCCATTACTTGCACCGCATCAGATTCACTGGCGCAAATATACAAGTAAGCAAAATCTTTACTAAAAATGATGCCCCTAGGGCGCATTCCCACATCAATGGTATCGATCACCTCTAAACTATCTAGGTCAATGATTGAGATGGTGTCATCTTTCTCGTTAGACACATAGGCGGTTTCTGCGTAGGCCAAATTTAAATTTGCGAGTAAGAATGAGATTAACAACAGGTTTTTCATGATTTATACCTTGTCCATATTGCATTTAACTTCAGGTTTGTCGTATCCGAGCGTATCGAGATCAGTCGAAGGATGCAGAAAACCTTGTTGTGGTGATTGACTAACTAACGCATTGGGCTGAACTAACGGAATGGGTTGGCGCAGTTGGCCGTTATAGTCCCGAAAAGTTAGCTTTCTACCTTTAAATGCGGCCAACTCAAATTTATCGCTTAGCAAATACTGATATAACACTTGTACATCATTTGATTTGGTTCGAGTAACTGCTTCAGCTATCGCCCTTACTGCTAACCAAGCGGCATAATCTTCGTTTTGCATATCTCTAGCAGTGAACTGATTAAATCGGTTTTGCAACTGCACCGCTCCCCACTGTTCAATACTATGATGCCAAGCGACCGGAGTGAGGCCATGAGTACCTGCTACCGGCCGGGGGAGCCAAGTGTTATATGGCAGATAAAAACCGTATTGGTTGTGCGCATCGGTGACAATAACCACATCGTAATCTTTCGACTGGGTGAGCGCTGGGACTTCTTGTTGTGCAACCCGTCTTAAGTCAGTAGTGAACGTCCATTTACGTTGACCAATGATTTTACTTCCAAAGCGTTTCGCTGAACGTTGATAGGAGGCCGCAATAGTCTGATCTTGCTGATCAGATGAACTCACGATTAACCACTTTTGCCAGCGTTTAAACACCATGAATTGGGCCAGTGCATCACTTAGCATAGCTTGACTTGGAATGGTGTGCAGTAACCCGCTTTGACATTGATTAGTGCGCCAAGTATCACTTTTATTGCCAGCATTTATGACTAAGCGGCGGGCTGAATTATGGCTTAATAAATTGGCTAAAAGCGCGTCGCTACCTACCGCTATTATTGGTCCTTGGTGATGTTGTTCCCATTTGGAAACTTGTTGCTGTAATGCACTAATATTGGCATCTTGAAAGACTGTTAGTGCGAAATGCTGTTGTAAAAATCGACCAGTCGTATTGCTATCATTAATACCTAGTTGCGCGCCTGAGACGGCCAGATTGTCTGCCCGTAACTTACTCGCAAGGACGCTGTTAGGCTTGGCTGGTTGCTCTACTACTATCGCGATTGGAATCGTTAAGTTTGCTGCACTTTGTTGTGCTTTAACCTTGGTAACCGAGCCTACACACAGCAAAGTCAGTAAACTTAAGCAGATTGTTTGATAATCAATTCGTCGCCATAGTCGCAAACCCAATAAAGTACTTGGCATTTTTGGTTGGGCATCATCGTCCGTACTGTTCAGCATAAACATGAGCGCAATTCCTTCTTTATCACTAAGTCTGACTCATACTAATGGAAGATTTAGGCTTTATGTATGAGCAAAAAGGATGAAAGGTTTACTACCTAAGTACAATTGGAAGCTTTTTTTGAATCACCTAACGTTACCCTATTGGCTGGGATGAGATGCTCAAACGACAAACAACACGACTAAAGTTGTCTGCTTCTAGAGACCAGCTAAGACTTTTAGATGATTTTAAGACAACTTTTGGAGAACGATAATGAATAAATTAGCTACAGCTGTATGTGCAAGTTCGCTGGCGATGATGTCTGTGTTTACTTATCAAGTGTACGCCCATGGTGATGTTACGCCGCAAGCCGTTGATGTAAGTAGTTTGCCTGAATTAGGTGAGGAATGGCGTGAGACAAATCCATTTACTGGCAATGAGCAAGCAATAAAAGTAGGTGACTCCGCCTACAACCAGAACTGCGCTCGTTGTCATGGCCTTGCGGTGATCTCTGGTGGAATAACCCCGGATTTACGTAAACTGAATGATCCTAATGAATTTTTTAGCAGTGAAGAAGCGGATGCTTGGTTCATGAGCCGTATTCGTCATGGCGCAGTAGTGGATGGCCGAGTTTATATGCCTCCGTTTGAAGGTATTTTAAGCCAAGAAGCAATGTGGGCAATTAAAGCATACATTGAAACTCGTGACGTGCCAGAGTAAGCCATGAATAGTCAACTTGGGTGTCGCTACCTGATTGCAGGAATTGTACTCTTTATGAGTATGTTTCCTGCTGCTTCGATGGCGCGTAGTTTTGATGACATCATGGAGTCTGGTTACATCTCGGTGGCTGTCTATAACGACTTTCCACCCTATTCGTTCAAACAAGGGGACGAACCAAAGGGCATTGATGTAGATGTTGCCAAAGAAGTAGCCAAGCAGCTTGAGCTAGATATTCGCTGGATGTGGATTACCGCAGATGAGAACCTCGAAGATGATATGCGCAATGCTATCTGGAAAGGCCACATCATCACTCGGGAAAAAGCCGATTTGATGATGCGAGTGCCATACGATCGAAAGTTCAGCTACGCAATTGACGGCTATGGATTACCTAAAAACGAAATGGTGGTGATGTTTGGTCCCTATCATCGAGAGAGTTGGGCAATCCTCAAAGATACCAAAAAAACCAATAACATCGACACCTTAGCTATCTTTCAGTATGAAAAAATTGCGGTTGAAATCGATTCGTTACCGAGTTTTTTTCTAGGCGCAACAATAGGTGGACGTTTACGCGATAACATTATTCATAGCAAAGATATTTTCGAAGCAATCGACCTGCTGAAAAAACAAGAAGTTGCGGCCGTCTCTGGTATGCGTTCGCAATTAGAGTGGGGAATGCCTGATATTGAACCGCGCTTCACGATAAATGCCGCTGGTTTGGCAGCTATCAGCATTAAATCTTGGGACATTGGAATGGCGGTACAACAAGATTTTCGTCAGCTGGCGTATGCTATTGAAGATCAAATCACCCTGATGGTCGACGACAAGCGAATGCAATCTATCTTTGACAGTTACGGCATCACTTTTGAACCAGCCAGCCTGTATCAACAAAGTAAATAACACCCTTGGTTAGAGCCGCAGTGCTCTAATCAATTTTCAATCTGTAATTTCCCCCTCCTCATTTGTGCAATTAGGTTTTTTCAATTTGCCTAATAATCCGCAAACGCTGTTGAAAGTGAATTAACAAGCAAATAGTGAAAAAAAGTATTTAGGTTGTTTGGGACTTTAGAATGCGTAATTTTTTGCTAAGTACTACTACTAACGGACTAAGAATGATAATCCAAGGTTCAATGGTTGTTAACAAGTTGTTGTTCGATACTAATTCACGACGGCTAAGGTGGTGAAAGCAGTTTAATACGTTTTACCGCAAGAGACGGACAATTACATTAAATCCCGGGGATACCAGTCAGTACGTAGGACCGCCTCGGAAAAACAATAAAGGCGGTGTAACGCCTTAAAGTACCTGTTGAACTACTGGAGAATTCTAATGAAAAGCCGAAAAATTTCAGGCCAATTGCTTAGTACGACACTTGGCCTATCCCTCGCGTTTGGGGTGTTAAGTGCAAGTGCGCATGCCGCAGTCACAGATAAAGATATTATCAACGACCAGCAAACCACAGATGATGTGGTTAGTTATGGTCTTGGTCCTCGTGGTCAGCGATACAGTCCACTTGATACTCTGAATACCAAAAATGTCAAAAAAATGCATCCTGTTTGGGCTTTCTCCTTAGGGGGCGAGAAACAACGTGGTCAAGAATCACAGCCAATAGTGAAAGATGGTGTGATGTACGTGACGGGGTCCTATTCTCGAGTGTATGCAATTGATGTGGACACTGGTGATGAACTTTGGCAGTACGAAGCTCGACTACCTGATGGCATCATGCCTTGTTGTGATGTGATTAACCGTGGTGTGGCAATCTATGATGACTTGGTTATCTTCGGTACGCTAGATGCAATATTGGTCGCCTTGGATCAGAAAACCGGTAAGGTTCGCTGGCGTAAAAAGATGGGTGATTACAAAGCAGGTTACTCATCTACTGCAGCACCTATGATCGTTAAAGGTATGGTCGTGACGGGTATATCTGGTGGTGAGTTTGGGGTAGTGGGTAAAGTTGAAGCCCGAGATGCTAAAACCGGTGAGTTAATTTGGTTGCGTCCCACTGTAGAAGGCCACATGGGATACCTCAATGGTAAAGAGAACGGTATTACTGGCGGCGAAGCAAACAAAACCTGGACCGGCGACCTGTGGAAAACTGGTGGCGCAGCTACTTGGTTAGGTGGCACCTATGATCCAGATACAGATTTGATATTTATGGGTACTGGTAACCCAGCACCATGGAACTCCCACCTACGTCCAGGTGACAACTTATACAGTTCATCCCGTTTAGCCATCGATCCTGATACTGGAAAAATTGTTTGGCATTTTCAAACCACGCCACATGATGGTTGGGATTTTGATGGTGTGAACGAAGTTATTGCGTTTGACTATAAAGATGGCCGCAAAACGGTAAAAGCAGCAGCAACCGCAGATAGAAATGGTTACTTTTATGTTCTTAACCGTGAAGACGGTAAGTTCATTCGCGGATTTCCATTTGTTAACGGGATTACTTGGGCTAAGGGCTTAGATGAAAACGGACGCCCAATTTTTAGTGAAACAGGTCGTCCAGG
Source organism: Aliiglaciecola sp. NS0011-25 (assembly GCF_040370605.1). NCBI lineage: Bacteria > Pseudomonadati > Pseudomonadota > Gammaproteobacteria > Alteromonadales > Alteromonadaceae > Aliiglaciecola > Aliiglaciecola sp. NS0011-25. Next base: position 326,750 of record NZ_BAABWR010000001.1, on the reverse strand, counting down.
AAATCCAGCCGACTCTGAGTCAGGTGAGAAGGGTAAATCAATCTTTTCTGTACCTGCATTCTTAGGTGGTAAAAACTGGATGCCTATGGCTTACAGTCAAGATACTGGATTGTTCTATGTACCTTCTAATGAATGGGGCATGGACATTTGGAATGAGCCGGTAAATTACAAAAAAGGTGCGGCTTATTTAGGTTCTGGCTTTACCATTAAACCTATTTTCGACCACATAGGTTCATTAAAAGCGGTTGACCCTAAAACCGGCGAATTGGTCTGGGAATTCAAAAATAAATCGCCTTTATGGGGTGGTGTATTGGCCACTGCTGGTAACTTAGTGTTCACTGGAACACCTGAAGGTTATTTATATGGCTTTAATGCCAAGACTGGTGAAGTCGTTTATAAGTTTAATACTGGATCAGGCATTGTTGGCTCGCCTGTGACTTGGGAAAAAGACGGTGAACAATACCTGAGCGTGTTATCTGGATGGGGGGGCGCTGTTCCATTGTGGGGCGGTGAAGTTGCTAAGACCATCAAAGATATCAACCAAGGAGGAACCGTTTGGACCTTTAAATTGCCACGCAGTTAATGTTGGCGCCGTGACAAGGGGGGGTCCCACCATCTTGTCACGTTTTTTATTTAAGTGGTCTGGCAGCTGTATTTGCCAGACCGTTTTTAATTTGATTACGTCAGTTTGTTTATCAACTGAGGCAAATTAGGAAGCCAATTGCCATGATGCTTGTTCGCAATTGTTTAATCATATTCGCAATCACCTTCTTGCATAGCGCAGCGCAGGCGTCTGCCATACCTGAAGAACAAATCAAACAAATATTTCCTAAAGCCACGTTAATCGGTGAAACCCTAGCGGAGTATCCGGTACAACCGGTATATCAACTTCAAGAATTACTTGGTTACGTATTTCAAACAAATGACTTAGTCGAACTTCCGGGCTTTTCAGGCGACAAAATTAACCTTTTGATTGGACTCGACACTTTAGGCAACATCAAAGGGATTCAAATTTTAGCGCATCATGAGCCAATATTTCTGCATGGTTTAGGTCCTGAGCCATTAAATGCATTCATTGCCCAATACATTGGTAAAAACGTATCCAATCGAATCATAGTAGACAAAGCCGCTAACGATACCAATCCCGATGACAACACTGTACATGTTGATGGCGTTACCAAAGCCACGGTCTCTGTGATTGTGGTCAATGACACTGTTTTGTTGTCTTCTTTGCAAGTGGCTAGAAATATGTTGGAGGGTTTTACAGTTGCGCCTTTAGCTACCCCTAACGACGATTTTCAGCCACTCACATGGCAACAACTTTTAGACAAAAACTATGTGCAAAAATGGACGCTAACCCGAGAACAATTTGAACAACAATTACATGCCGCATTAGAAGACTTTCCAACAGATACATTCACCACCGAACAAGGTGATGAATTTACTATTTACTACGCCTATTTGAATGCTCCTAGTATTGGCATTAATTTGCTTGGTGAGGGTGAGTACCAACGATTAATGGACGGATTAAAGCCTAACGAACAAGCGTTTGCGGTTATGTCAGAAGGTTTTTATCACTATCTGGAAGATGATTTCAAGCCAGGTACAGTGGCAAACCAGATTAGTTTGGAGCAAGGCAGTTTACCGCTGGCGATGCGGGATTTAAATTTTTATAGCTTTACTGAGCCTAGCCTAGCGCAACAAGCGCCAATCGCCGATGATTTACAACTGTTTGTGGTTAATACGCAGTCGGGATTTAATCCTAGTTTACCGATGCAGTTTTCCCTCAATATAACAGTGGCTAAAAACCACCTCGTACAACAACAAGCTAGTTTTCAGAATGAATATAAGTTGCCACTGTCTCTTTTTGATATTGCGGAGGCTGTTGAAGTTGAGGCCGCTACACCGCCATGGGTAAGAATATGGGAATCTCGGATTGCTGTAATAAGCGTTTTAGTTATTAGCTTAATCGCCGTCACTTTTATTTTCGTCTATCAGCATCGGTTGTCTGCTAATCAAAAATTGTTCCGTGTGGTACGTTGGGGGTTCATGTTTTTCACCCTGTTTTTCATCGGTTGGTATGCGCAAGGGCAACTATCGGTAGTTAATATATTTCCAATTATTCAAAGTCTATTCAAAGGCTTTGAAATTCAAATGTATTTAATGGATCCGGTGTTGTTTATTTTGTGGATCTACGTTTTTATCAGCTTGTTTATAGTCGGCCGTGGAATATTTTGTGGGTGGTTATGTCCTTTTGGCGCATTGCAGGAAATGCTTGGTTGGGTGGCTAAAAAGTTACGTATTCGCCAAAAGAAAGTGCCGTATTGGTTACACAGCAAGTTGTGGTGGATTAAATATGCAATATTGATAGGGCTGGTATTTACCTCAATTTATTCGCTGGGCACTGCGGAAGTGTTGTCAGAAGTTGAACCTTTTAAAACGACGATTACCTTGCAGTTTTATCGGTATTGGCCATTTGTTGTGTATTCCTTGGTACTACTTGGCGCGGGTTTATTTATTAATAAGTTCTACTGTCGGTATGTATGCCCATTGGGGGCTGGATTAGCTATTTTAGGCTATTTCCATATGGGGGAATGGCTAACCCGCAGGAAAGACTGTGGCTCTCCGTGCACCTTATGCCACCATAAATGTGATATCAAAGCTATCACCCCAAAAGGTGAGATTAATTACAATGAATGCGTTCAGTGTTTGGAATGTATTGTGTATTACAACAATGATGATTTATGCCCCCCGCTTAAAAAGAATAAGCGCAAAAAAATGGGTAAAGCCATCGACGTTTCTCAGCAAGCAGTTTAAACACTGTACCTTTTATTTGGTGTTTAGTTTCCGTTCCTGAATCTATATAGATTCAGGCTTTCGGGCTTTATCTTCCGCGCTGCATTGACTAAAGATGCACTATGTTTCAATTATTTAACCCACTGAATTGCTAATAGGGTGCGACAATATGTCGCATTGTTGATAGCACTTAAGTTTCTATAATGGTCGCCAATCATCGTTATTGTTTATATTGGAATAGGCCATGCGTATATTGCTCTGGCAACTCACATTTGTATTTTCTTTGTGTTCTTTTAGCGTGCTTGCACACGACTTTAATGCTGGCAAATTACAGATTGAGCATCCATGGGCTCGACCGACTGCGCCTGTTGTAACAACGGGGGCCGTGTACCTAAACATCCACAATCCCAGTGCTGAATCGGAAAAGTTAATTGCCGTGAAAGTACCTGAAAATATTGCTTCATCGGTTCAAATACATCAAACCACCTTCAATCAAGATATGGCCAGAATGCGTGAAGCCCGCGATGGTTTAATTATTCCAGCTAAAGGAGAATTAGCGCTACTCCCCAAAGGCGCGCACATCATGCTGCTTGGCCTTAAAAAGCAATTACAAAAAGGCGATAAATTTATCGCGACTTTGCAATTCGAACACAGTGGAGAACTACCCGTCGAGGTTTGGGTAGAAGATAAACCTAATCAGTCTGCCACTGAAGGCTCGCATCACTAGTAATTCATCATTAACCACTCATTATTAGAGAACTATTATGCAAATGAATGCACGTTTTATATCTACCAGTATCGCCGGATTATTTGGTCTTAGTGTTTTAACGGGGTGCGGTGGAAGCAGTTCCAGCGACGATACTTTAGTGGCTCCTGTAGCCACAGCTTTTAATCTTAACTTTAAAGCTATGAGCGGTTCTGAAGAAATCAATTGTGACACCATGCTAACAGGATACGGCAGTGATCAGAGTTACAGTGTTGGTTTGAGCGATCTGCGTTTTTATGTGAGCAATATTAAATTTTATGACCAGTATGATGTTGAGATTGAGATCACATTAGATGAAAACGAATTCCAGTATCAAAACGCAGAAGGTTTTGTTGGACTCGTAGATATGACCAGCAATTCAAGTGGTTCTTGCCAATCTGATGCAATCGCGTTTAGTGAAGGTACCGCTCGGACAAATACCTCAATAACTGGGACGTTGTTTGATACTGGCGTCACTAAAGTGACCTTTGATGTTGGTGTTCCCCAAGGCGTAATGAAAGATGTAATTGCGACCAACTCAGCTGAAGACGCTCCTTCTCCATTAAATGAAATGTATTGGTCTTGGGCAGGTGGTTATCGCCATTTCGTGATGAACTTTGCCATTGAAGATACCAATGGGATTGCTGGTGAAGGTTACTTACACATAGGTAGTCGCGGATGTGGTGGAGATGGATTGCTTGCACTTGAAGGTAAAGATGAGTGTGACTTTGTAAATACCCCCAAAGTCGAGCTCATTGATTTTGATCCGGCGGTAAATACTGTGGTGATTGATGTGCAAAAGGTGTTGAACGATGTGGCGTTTGCATCAACAAATGGAACCGATGCACCTGCTGTAAGTTGTCACTCCGCGCCTAGTTCTGCACAAGTGGACTGCGGCCCTATATTCGTTAACTTTGGGATTGACGGGGACACTGGAGAAGCGACTGCCAGCAGCAATCTAACCGTGAGTATGGAATGATTTTCAAGGTTGTTGTTGAATCTTCGTTTTGCCTTATTAGATATTTATTTTAGTGCAATTAAAGTGATGATATGAAGTACATTTTTGCAGTCGTGATAGTGGCAATGTTAAGTGCCTGTAATCAATCGTCCACTACGACGGTGGAAGAAAGTGTGCAACAAGAAACCCTAAGGGAATTGTTGGATCTACCTGAGCATATGGCGGTGCCAGCAATTCCTGATTTTAACCCGCTCACTCGGGAAAAAATTGAACTGGGTCGTTTTTTGTTTTACGACAAACGCTTGTCTGCTAATCAAACTCAATCTTGTGAATCATGTCACGACCAACAATTGGCTTTTTCTGATGGCTTAGAAGTGCCAACAGGCTCCACCGGCCATCAATTAACCCGCAACAGTCAAGGTTTGGCAAATGTGGTTTATCATTCGACATTCACTTGGAGCAACGATACGTTTCTGGAACTTGAAGATCAGCTAAATGTGCCCATTCGTGCCGATAATCCTATTGAATTAGGCGTTACTGACTCGGAACTTGAAGAAGTGTTAGCACGCTTTGATGCTGATCCCGCTTATGTTGAAATGTTTGCAAATGCTTTTCCTCAGAGTGATACAGGCGCCACAATCAATAAAATCATTTTTTCTTTAGCCAGCTTTGTGCGCACCATGATAAGTGCCGGTAGCGCTTATGATCAGTACTTACTGGGCGATAAAACCGCACTGACAGAACAGCAAAAATTGGGATTTCAATTATTTAATGGTGAAAGGTTCGAGTGTTTCCATTGCCATACTGGTGCAAACTTTTCTGTTTCCTATCGAGACTCGAATACAAATTCAGGCAACATCCAATTCCCATTTTTCAATAACGGTTTGTACAACGTTGATGGTGAGGGCAGTTACCCCGCAAGCGATCAAGGTTTATACGATTTAACCTTAAATGAAGCTGATAAAGGGTTGTTCAGGCCACAAAGTCTTCGCAATATCGAATTAACTGCGCCTTACATGCACGATGGCAGTATTGCCACATTGCGGGAAGTCATCGAGCACTATGCCCGTGGTGGGCGTTTAATCGAATATGGTGAAAACGCCGGTGACGGTAATTTAAGTCCGTTGAAGTCTGGACTCATCTTGGGATTTGTCGCAAGTGATGAAGAGATAGATGCTGTGATCGCTTTTTTAGAGTCACTTACCGATTACGAATTTATTAATAACCCTAAATTTTCAAACCCTTTTGAAGAGCAATAATGAAACTCAAAGCATGCTTAATTTTTGGATTTTTTGTCCCTTTTACATCGCAAGCTCACGAAGTTGAGGGCATAGCCGCGCGTCCAGACTCAGTTGAAGTGCGAACCGCAATCACTTATCGAAGCGAAGATGCGTTCTCGGATACTGAAATTTGGCAGTTCCCTGGTGTACTACTTGGCGGCGAAGCGCTTCCTGTAGAAAAAGGTATAACTTTGGATGATGTGCAATTGTTGGGGCACTTAAACATTAAAGATGATTACTTCATTAGCACCAAAGTAGGGGCTCACAGTCACAGTGGTGAAAGCGAGTTAGAATTAGAAAACCTTTGGTTTGGGACGCGCTCTTCTATCGCAGAACAGCCATTGTTATTTGAAGTAGGTAAAATGGCAACTGAAGTGACACTGACGGCTAATTTTCACGCATCTGACGATGTATTTAGTGAAGCTCCTTTGCTCGCTGATGTCTTTTTTGGACGGCATTCCAGAGACTTAGGAGCGCGCGCTAGAATCCGTTTGATGGGAATTGATTTTGGTGCTGAGCTTTGGAATGGCGACAATTGGCCAGCGACCTCCGGAGAAGGTGCCGCAGCATTGTTCGCCCATTATCAATATGAACACGACGGGATAAATGCCACTTTAGGTAGTTGGCTAATGCATAGCCGAGCGGAGAATCGAGTTGATGAACGTTATAGCGATGGTCACAGCCATGGCGACCAAGATCTTACCGCATCAGATCTCTCATTCTCTGGTGATACCACTATGGTCGGGGCATTTGCTAATCTTGAATGGCAACTTAACCCTATCACTTTACATGCTGACGTTGAATGGATTCGAGCTGACTTCGATGCTGACCTAGCTGACACAACGCAGACAGCGGTTTTAGACGCCACTCAAGATGGTTACAAGTTTCAAGTTGGCGTGTCACTTGATAATCATACCTTACAAGCTAAGTATGAGCGTTTAGTGGTAGACAATCGATTTACTGAGACATCACAAACCTTTATCCAACAGTCAGGCTTATTTAATAATGACCATGAACCGGCAAAAGCTGCTGTGGCTTGGATTTGGCAGTTTCACCAAGACTTCAGGTTTCGTACTGAATGGTATCAAGATGATACCCAAGAAGAAGGGGTTAGTAGATGGTCTGTGGGTTTAGTTTGGCACTATAAGCTGCTATAAATAATGAAAAATAGACTAAAGTGATTTAATCTCGATGCCACACCTACAAACTAACCGACAACTATTAAAACTCATCAAACTGCGATATGGATTCATATTTGCGCAGTTGTTGGTCGTTTTACTTGCCGAATATTGGTTTGAATACACACTTCCTTATTTAACTTTAAAGTTAATTATTGCACTAGAGTTGGCGATTAATATGTTGCTATTCTATTGTTATCGAGGCAATCGAAACGCCCACTCAGGTGAATATCTGTTCCAAGTTTTGCTCGATATTGTACTTTTGACAGTATTGTTATTCTTTGCCAAAGGTGCAACCAACCCCTTTGTTTCGTTATTGTTGATACCCGTCGCGATTGCCGCAGTTACTCTTTCTCGTCGCTTGTTGCTGTTGGTCAGCTTTGCCGCTTTAGTGGCTTATTCTGTATTATTCTTTAGCATTGACCCTCATCAGATGCATATGGTCGATATGCAGCAACACTTCTTAGGAATGTGGGTGAATTTTGTTGTATCTGCATTGGTGGTGGTGCTGGTGGTGGCATCTTTAGCCCAAGCTATGCGAAACCAAGAGCGTTTTGTAAGCAAGTTGCGGGAAGAACAATTACGGCAAGAACAATTGGTAGCATTAGGCACTACTGCAGCTCAATTTGCTCATCAACTGGCCACCCCCTTGGCGACGGCAAATTTGCTAACCGAAGAGCTTGAGTTTGAATTAAATGATGACAATCCTCTGCTCAAACAATTGAGCGAACAATTAAGTTTATGTAGCCGTCGTTTGGAAGATTTTCGCGAGATGTCGGAAGAGGTAAAGTTAAACACCAAAAGACTGATTCCAATACCTCAATTGTTTGTCAAATTGCAACAAGAGGTACAGCTAAATTTTGCTGATATAGAAGTCCAATACAAAATAGCGAGCTTAGAGAAATTTGCTGTTCGTGCAGATACCACTTTGTTACCCGCGTTATTAAATTTAATTCAAAATGCTGTGCAATCTAGTAAACGTAATAACTGCCAACAGATTCAAATTCAGTGTCAAGTCAATAATCATGCTAAAACAAGTCAACTGGTGCTCAGTATCCGTGATTTTGGTACCGGACTACCCGAACAGAGCTTGCTCGAGTTGGGGTCGACCTTAGTAGAAAGTCAACAAGGATTTGGTATGGGAGTATTACTTAGTCACGCTACATTAGAGCGTTTGGGAGCGCAACTGCGCTTGTACAACCATTCAGAGTCAGGGGCGGTGGCCGAAGTTTTATTAGAATTGGTAACCCTACAATGAAACTTTTGTTAGTGGAAGATGAGCAGAGCTTTGCCGATATTTTATTGCGACGTCTGACACACCAAGGATATCAATGTTTGCACGCAGATACTGTGGAAAAAGGCCTAGAATTGGCACAGCAATCATTACCAACACACCTAATTTTAGATTTAAAAGTGGGCAGCCAAAATAGTTTGTCCATCTTGCCGCAATTAAGGCAGTTATTACCCACTTCTCGAATCATTCTGTTAACTGGATATGCCAGTATTGCGACCGCAGTTGAAGCTATTAAAGCTGGTGCAGATGATTATTTGTCGAAGCCTGTAGACAGTAAAACCTTGTTAGCAATGTTAGCCGGTGACACCCCAAAAGAGGTCACACAGAATACTAATATCATGTCGCCTGCAAGGTTGGAATGGGAACACATTCAGCAAGTTCTGAAAGCTAATCAGGGAAATATTTCAGCAACTGCTCGGCAACTGGGAATGCATCGCAGAACCTTACAACGTAAATTAATCAAAAAACCGAGAAGCGATTAAGTAAAAACTAGTGCTGCTCTATCTCATTTGGCTTACCTCATTTTAAGCGTACCTAAACCCGCAAATATGATTAACTGTTCAGCGCTAAAATAGACAAAATTATATTTACTGCAGAGGTGATTTAATCAAGCTGCAAAAATATCATGTTAGAATGCAATTTGATTGCTATGAGGACATAAAATTGCTTAATCCTTCCTATTTTTTGGGTATTGATGGTGGTGGTAGTAAGTGCAAAGCGCGCTTAGAAGATGCACAAGGAAATCTTTTAGCTGAAAGTGTCGCCGGCCCTGCGAATCCTGCACGGGATCAGCAATTGGCAATGGCATCCATCCAACAGGTCAGTGAACAGGTTGTAAAGCTTGCGGGTTTACCTAATTCCGCCTTGGCAAAAACCTACACAGCTATGGGGCTTGCTGGCTTGAATTTACCTTTTTATAAAGCGCAAATGCAAGCGTGGCAACATCCATACGCTCAGTTGACCCTGAGTACTGATTTATACATTGCGTGCTTAGGTGCTCATAATAGTGATTCAGGCGCAATTGTTATAGTTGGAACCGGTAGTTCTGCGCTTGCCTGTAATCAGGGGCTGCAGTTTGAGTACGGAGGCCATGGATTTTTGTTAGGCGATAAAGGCAGCGGTGCTTGGATGGGACTGCAAACTGTGCGTTGGGCATTAGAAAGTTTCGATGGCATTGCACCATCAAGTCCATTTGTTGAGGCGGTTTTTCAGTTTTTTAATTGTTCAGATCCCGCCCAAATAGTCGAAAAATATTTAACCTCCAGTTCCGCAGATTTTGCTAAATTAGCGCCATTAGTTTTCGAATATGCAGATCAAAACGATTTTGTTGCAACAGGAATTGTCAAACAAGGAGCAACTTATTTGAGCTCTTTGGCGAGAAAATTACAGACTCATGGGCCTCAACGTACCGCCTTTATAGGTGGGTTAGCCTCACGCATCCAACCTTGGTTGGATGAAGATATTCAAGGCTCTATTCAGCCACCAATTGCCGCACCAGAGTATGGCGCAATTATGTTGGCGAAAAGAGAATTTGACCTATTACATAACAGCAAGTAGTGCTCGCTGTTGTGTTTTAGCGAGAATGTAACGACCCTTTTAATCCAAGTTAACTCCAATTGAGATAATTAGGCTAATCACACAGGAATCAAATATGACTTTTTACCACGCCAGTCGATTGTTCGATGGGCAATGTATTCGAGATAATGTCAGGTTGAGTGTTGAAAACGGGGTTATACGCGGATTAGATACGAATCCCCAATCCACAGATTTACCTTTAAAGGGGTTGGTGACAGCTGGTTTTATTGATACTCAAGTGAATGGTGGTGGCGGGCTCATGTTTAATCAACAACCGAGCCTGACTACGATCAGAAAAATCAGACAAGCACACAGTTTGTTTGGCACAACAGCAATGTTACCAACACTGATTACCGACAATTTGGCCATTATGCAGCAAGCGGCAGACGCTATTGCAGAAGCGATTGTGTTAAAAGAACCGGGAATTTTGGGCATACACTTTGAAGGGCCTCATCTGAGTATTCCTAAGCGCGGAATTCACTCAAGTCATGAAATAAGACCGCTAAGCGAAGAGGAAATGGCGATTTTTTGTCGTCAAGATTTGGGTAAAGTTGTGGTCACTGTGGCCCCCGAAAATGTCTCAGCTGCACAGATATCGGAATTGGTAAGCTGCGGTGTGATTGTTTCTTTGGGTCACTCAAATGCTGACATTGATACTGTTCTGCAAGCCATCGATGCTGGCGCTAGTGGGTTTACGCATTTATTCAATGCCATGTCAGGCTTGGCGGCGCGAAATCCAGGAATGGTGGCTGCAGCATTGCACGATCCCCGAGTTACTTGTGGACTGATAGCCGATGAATTACATGTCCACCCTTACAATTGCCGTTTAGCGTTCCAGTGCAAAGGCTGGCAGAATTTAATGTTGGTGACGGATGCCATGGCACATGTTGGGGCTGATGTTGAATCCTTACCTTGGCTGGATACGCATATTATACGTACCGGTAACAAACTCACCTTACCCGATGGCACCTTAGCTGGTTCCGCTCTGGATATGGCATCAGCAGTGAGTAATATTCATCAAAATATGGGAATAGCCTTAGAGTCAGCGCTAAATATGGCAAGTTTAACTCCCGCTCGTTTTTTATATTGCTCAGATAGAGGTAAAATAAGTGTGGGGATGCAAGCGGATTTTGTGCTGCTAGATGATCAACTGCAATCTTTAGGGTGCTGGATAGCAGGGGTTCAGGTCGCAGCATTACCTGCAAAAGTATAAACGTTATGCAATGCCAACGATTATGTTTTCGGTGTGAAGGTGGCTTGCAGGAAATTACGCCAGCAAATGTAACCGATATACAATTTTTCTGCTGTTTGTCTTGTGGTTGTGAATATACGCTTAAAACTGGTGGCGAATTACACGACCGATGGTTAATGCCGTTAACAATTGTTTTGTACAATGTGATTTATGCTCAAGATCCTTTGGCTAAAATTGACGTTACCATGGATCAGTTGCAGACTAAAAAACCTGAATTTATCAACGCGCTTGCTAAACATATCGAAGACGAGCTTGACGCTCCAAAACAAAAACTCTGTGATATTCATGATTTTGTTTATCCAAACGAACAAAAATTGCGGGATTTTTTGCGTGAAGTTTTACACCGTTTAGCACAACTAAAGCATGCTCAAAGTGGCGCCGAAACAGTCTCATCAAGCCTATCAAATACAGATACCCGTCTACTTAAAAACACAAAATCGCGGTTATCTAAATTGTTTAACTATTTTGTAATTATGATAGCTGTCACTATCTTGATTACATATTTTTATTAGCCAATTTTATACCGACTTCGTTTACTTTCGAGCTGCATTCAAGGTGATTGAAAGCTCTTAACCCTTGGTTATTTCAATGTCGGTTCGGGGAACACAACTGCAAGCCAGTATGTAGCCCTGTTTTTGCTCTTCTGCCGTGATGCCATTAGGTTCATTAATATATGTTACCTCGCCGCTATTGAGTTTGACTTTGCATCTGCCGCAAATTCCTGCTCTGCAAGCGAATGGTAAGTTCAAGCCAGCCGTTTCGCCTTGTATTAAAATTGATTCTTGATTGTTACCTTGGTAATTGAGATTCCAACTGGAAAAATCAATCTTTAATGGTTTTTCTGTGGCCTGTTCAATTACTTGTGCTTGACTAGTCAATGTTTTATTTTGCTGCTTTATATTCTTAGTCTTAGGTATCTCGTTAGCGTTTGCTGCAATGGGCGCTTGGTCAAAATAAATGCTTCGAGCTTGTTGTTCAATCACGCTAACGTCATCCTCTAGTTTGATGTGACCTGCATTAAGCGCGATTAGGTTTTGCCCAAAAAGAACATCCCCTTTTTTATCTTTGCGGTACTTTTGTAGCGTTGAAAGGGGTTCTAATTGAGGGTTTTTTTCGCCAGTAATTGGATCAACTGTTGTGAAAATACATCGCGAACATGACTTCATGATCTCAAATTCAACTTCACCTATGCGAATTTTTTTCCAATTATCTTCCTCAAATGGCGCACAATTATCGATGACTAAATTAGGCCGAAATTGACTCATTGTCACTGGTGTAGCTAAACGTGAATTTAGATCATTTAAACTTTGCTGTGAAATTACTAAAAATGGATAGCCATCAGCAAAAGATACCTCACTGTCACTGTTTTTAACCCGACGCTTTGATTGTTCGCCAAAGAACACCAATTTACATGGTTTGCCAAGAAACTGACTAAACCAGTGATCATAAATAGGATCGCAATATTGTCCATTTATGTCATCTTCCCAAACTTTCACCGTCTGATATTTTTCAGAAAACTCTGCATATTTGATAATTAATTCTGGCATTCCTGGCGCATTTAATCGCAAACCTGTTGCCGTGACCTCCGTTTGAACAAGGCACAAGGTGCTGTCGGTTCTCGCCGTGATAAAGGTGCCATTGGTTTGGGTTAATACAAATCTGCGATCAAATTCCAAACCCATTTGCTCTACTTTGCTACTGGATAAGGAAATACCTGCACAGGATTTAATAGGATAAATATTGATTTGACTAAGAGTTAATTGGGGCACAGTAGTTGTCTTATTAGGTTATGTGTTAAACATTTCGCATGTTGCATGTACTTTGAAAAATGTATTAGCACCGCTATTTGAATAACGGTGCTTAATTGTCTGTGGTTTGGTGAATATTATTCGGATGCACTATTTAAATAGTCTACAGCCAAGGATGACATCACTTTTACACCGGTCTTTAAGGCCTTTTCATTGACGTAAAAATCAGGGCTGTGATTGGTCTTCATGTCTTCTTCTGGCACACCATCAGCCCCAATACCCAACATAAAATATAAGCCTGGTATTTTGTCTTGGAAATATGAAAAGTCTTCCCCAGCCATAATCACAGCATTTTGGCGCACATGTTCCTCACCAACCACTTTTTTAATTGTAGGTAGCATTTGTGCGGTCAATGCTTCGTCGTTGTAGGTGACTAACGTTGCTGAAATGACTTTAAAATCGGCTTTAGCACCAGTCAAAGAAGCTGCGGTTTCAACCGTAGATTTTAAGCGTTTTAGTAACTCTTCACGAACACCTTTATCAAAGGTACGAATAGTACCGCTCATGGAAACTTTTTCAGAGATTATATTATGTCTCAAACCACCTTCAATAGTGCCCACTGTGATCACCGAAGGTGCCGCAGTGATGTCAAGTTGTCTGCTTGGAATAGTTTGTATTGCGGTCACAATTTGGCTGGCAGCTAAAATGGGATCTACACCTAACCAAGGCGATGAACCATGGGTTTGCTTGCCGGTTACTTCGATGAAAAAGGTGTCCACTGCTGCCATGGCTCCTTTAGGACGATATAGAATATCACCGGATTTATATGGCCATACATGCAAACCAAATATTGCTTCGGGTGCATATTTACCCTCTAACACACCTTCTTTAATCATCATTGCTGCACCACCGTCTTCATCTAGTGGCGCTCCCTCTTCAGCGGGCTGGAATATAAATTTAACAGTGCCTGGAATCTGTTCTTTTATGCTCGCCAGTACTTTGGCAGTACCCAACATAATCGCCATATGAGCGTCGTGTCCACAAGCGTGCATCACGCCAACCTCTTTACCATTGTATTGAGTTCGTTGTTTTGAAGCGAATGGTAAACCAGTTTGTTCAGTAACAGGTAACGCATCCATATCCGCTCTTAGAGCTAGTACTTTACCCGGCTTGCCACCTTTGAGAACACCTACAACGCCGGTAAAGGCAACCCCAGTTTCTACTTCCATACCAAGAGCTTGTAAATAGGCAGCAACTGTTTTTGCGGTTTCAAATTCGCGATTAGACAGCTCCGGATTTTCATGGAAATGACGTCTTAACTTAATCACTTCAGCCTCAATCTCGTCACTTTTTTGGGCAATCAGAGTTTCTAAATCAGCGCTGAAAGCCTTGCTAGAAATCACTAAACTTAATAATAAAGTTATTAAATATGTTGAAAGTTTCACCCTTGTTGATCCTCTAAGTCCAATCTGTAATTCATGAGTCTACTAAATTTGGAGCGCATAATCTTGATGTTATCCAGGATTTAGTTAATAAGGGGAAACAAAACAAATTCCCAGTATTTGAGTTATCTGTGCAAGCACATGATGGGCGCGAGTATGCCTATTCAAAAAATCTTTGCTTGCTTAACGGGTCTGTAAAAACTATGAATTTTTCAGTTTGCGACGAACTAGGGGGTTTGCTGAGACAAAGTGGATAGAAGACGTTAATAAATTGTTATTCGCTGAAATTGTTATAGCTTCAACCGATTTTCTTATACGGCTAATAGCACACATGCTTATATGATTTCGGCTATTCTAAAATTAACCAATCGACAACGGAAGTAACTCATGAAAACGATGAAACGACTTGTAAGTGGCGCAGCAATGAGTATTTGTTTGCTTACTAGTGCCCAATTGGCTGCCCATGAATTGGGACTGCAATTATTTAGTTTACGTCATCAGTTTGCTGAAGACCCAGCCAAAACCCTTGACCAAATCCAGCAGTGGGGTTTACATGCAGTGGAAGGTAGCCGTGATCTATATGGTTACACCGTTGAAGAGTTTCGAGCAGAATTGGATAAACGCGGTATTGATGTGGTGAGCTCAGATACCAGTTTTGAGGAACTTCGAGATAATCCTATGGCGGCGGTATATCGAGCCAAATTCTATGGTGCAAGCTATACCACTTTCTATTGGGTTCCTCATGGTGAAAATTTCCTATTTGAAGATGCGCAAAAAACCGTAGATGTAATGAACCAAGCCGGTGCGTTGCTCAAGAAGCATGGTGTGACCTTGCAATATCATGCGCATGGATACGAATATTTACCTTATAAAAATGAAACCCTGTTCGATTACATTATCCAAAATGTCGACCAAGCTAAATTTCAAATGGATGTATTCTGGACGAAACACGGTGGCATGGATCCTACCGCGTTACTTAAAAAATACCCTGGAAAATTCACTTCATTGCATTTAAAAGATCGTAAAAAAGGTACTGAAAATTCATCTAAAGGATCTGCTGACGGTGATACTAATGTCGTGTTAGGGCAGGGAGACGTGGGCATAGCTGCAGTTGTGGCGGAAGCTAAAAAGCAAGGTATCCGATACTTCTTTTTAGAAGATGAGTCGTCTCGGGTGGTTCAACAAATACCAGCGAGTTTGTCTTATTTGCAGTCTTTAGAAAAGTATTAGTAACTCGTCAGTAAACTCAAAGGCGAGTTTTGAGCGTCTCAAAACTCGTTAGTTGTATCTACTCCAGCGAATCAGCATCGTCTAACATGGTCGCTTTAATCGCCGCGTTTTGTATTTTCTCTGCCTGCATTTGTTCGCGCATTTGGGAGGGATGAAATCCAAAAAATTGTTTAAATTGCTTCGTGAAATAGCTGTGATCACTAAAGCCACATTTGAACGCGATTTCAGAAATCGGAGTATCTGTTTCCACCAACATTAATCTCGCATTTTCCAGACGTACTTCGCTAATAATTCGAGTGGGTGTCTTGGATAATTGCTTTTTGAAACGTCTTTCAAGGGCGCTGACAGACAAATGGGATAACTCCGCTAACTCCTTTAATGAAATGGCCCGGTGATAATTCTTGCGAATGAAATCTAAGGGGATACGAATGCTTTCAAAATTTGCTAGTGCTTGAGAGGATTTATGAAAGTGCCGAGTGATGCCGTAAGAACCGATGATATTGTCATTTTTATCGCGCAGTGGCCGCTTTGATGTTGAAAACCAACCTAATTCTCCATCTTTAGATATATTCATTTCCAAGCGAGACGTAATTAATTCTCCTTCTAGTAGTTTTCGATCGTCCGTTATGTATTGCAGTGCCAGATGGGGATCGAAAAGCTCGGTATCGCTTTTTCCGTAAACTTGGCTTCTATGCTGAAATCCAGAGTGTTCAAGATAAGCATTGTTGGCATAAACAACACGACTTTCCCGATCTTTAATCCAAAACAGAATATCTGGAGTAAGTTCAAACACATCGACTAATTGTTTGATTTCCAGCTCTCCCATAGATTCAATCCAGAATTGTGACATAAATCCCTCAGGTGACGTCGTTAGATAAGTTCATATTATAGTATGCGCCGAAATAATTGCACTAATGACCGAATAAATTATATCGAGAAGCTTGCCTGATTGCCTATACTTGATAACGAAATGTTAATGCTTATGCGAGGGTGAGGAATTCATGGAGAACACAAGGTCATCGAGTAAAATTCGAATGGGTATGGTTGGCGGAGGTAAGGGCGCATTTATTGGTGCTATCCACCGTGCTGCCGCAAATCTAGACGGAGAGATCGAGTTGGTCTGTGGGGCGTTTAGTTCCGATTATCAAAATGCTTTAGATACTGCTGAAATGTTGAATATTCCTGCCACTCGTTGTTATGCGGATTTTAACACTATGTTTACAGAGGAGGCGAGACTGCCAGAACCCCAGAGGATGCAGTTTGTTTCTATAGTTACGCCGAATCACTTGCATTTTCCAGTAGCTAAAGCTGCATTTGAGGCAGGTTTTCACGTACTCAGTGATAAACCCGCAACCTTCACCCTGAATGAAGCAATTGAATTGAAAGGCATTATTGAAAAGTCAGGTTGTCTGTATGGATTGACCCACACCTACACCGGTTATCCAATGGTTAAAGAAGCAACTGCACGGGTAGCTAATGGCGAGCTTGGCGACATTACTAAAATAGTGGTTGAGTACACTCAGGGTTGGTTAGCCAACAAAGATGATGAAGATAGCAAACAAGCCTGTTGGCGTTTAGATCCTAAGCGCGCTGGGGTGAGTTGTTGTATGGGCGACATCGGTGTACACGCGGCAAATTTAGCAGAAACTATTAGCGGTTTAGAAATTGTCAAATTATGTGCGGATTTGGAGCCTGTTGTCGACGGCAGACAACTCGATGATGACGGTACCGTGTTATTGCGTTTCAACAATGGCGCAAAGGGAGTTTTACTATCAAGCCAAATATCAGTAGGTGAAGAAAATAATTTGAATATTCGTATCTACGGAACAAAAGCTAGCCTGCAGTGGCAACAGATGGAACCCAATACCCTTTGGATGAAGTTTAACGATAAACCTAGCCAGATGATTCGTGCCGGAGTTGGGGAGTGTGCTCCTGCAACTGCGCAAAGTCTGCGTACTCCTGCGGGGCACCCTGAGGGGTATATTGAAGCTTTCGCTAATCTATATGGTCAATTTGCACAACAGATTCGCGACTTTGATGTATCAAAGCAGACGGATATTTCGGTTCAAGCGCCAGGCATAAATGAAGCAATTCGAGGAATGGCATTTATTGAAAATACCGTTGCAGCCAGCAAGTCTTCGCAAAAGTGGCATCCCTTTTTACTTGCCGATATCCAACTTTAAGGAAACAGACAATGAAACAGATTAAAGGCCCCGGTATTTTTTTAGCGCAGTTTGCCGCCGATGAGTCGCCGTTTAATAATTTAGATGATATTTGTCAATGGGCATCATCGTTAGGTTTTAAAGCGATTCAGATACCCACTTGGGATGGGCGCATTTTTGATTTACAGCAAGCAGCGATGAATCAGACTTACTGTGCAGATATTGAAGCGACCGTTGCCAAACATGGCATGGTAATTAGTGAGTTATCAACTCATTTACAAGGTCAGTTGGTTGCCGTTAATCCTGCTTACGATGAAATGTTTGATGGCTTTGCCCCGGATGAGGTGAAAAACAATCCAGCCGCACGTCAAAAGTGGGCGGTACAGCAGATGCTGTGGGCAGCGAAGGCGAGTGCTAACTTAGGGTTGACGTCTCACGCTAGTTTTTCCGGTGCTTTATTATGGCACACCATGTATCCATGGCCGCAACGACCTGCAGGATTAGTCGAACGTGGATTTGCAGAGTTGGCGAGTCGATGGTTGCCGATTCTGGATGCCTTTGATGAGGCCGGCGTGGATCTGTGTTACGAGTTGCATCCTGGTGAAGATCTGCATGATGGCGCTTCTTTCGAAATGTTTTTAGAGGCCACTAATCATCATCCTCGGGCTAATATCTTATACGATCCAAGCCACTTTATTCTGCAACAACTAGATTATTTAGCATTTATCGATTTGTATCACAAGCGAATCAAAGCATTTCATGTCAAAGACGCAGAGTTTAGACCATCTGGCCGCTCTGGCGTGTATGGCGGCTATCAAGGCTGGCTGGATAGACCCGGGCGATTTCGTTCATTGGGCGATGGTCAAATTGATTTTAAAGCAATATTTAGCAAATTGACGCAATACGGTTTTGATGGTTGGGCAGTCATGGAATGGGAATGTTGTATTAAGCATCCAGAAGACGGTGCAGCAGAAGGTGCAAAATTTATTGCTGAACATCTTATTCGTCCCACTGAAAAAGCATTTGATGACTTTGCGGGTAGCGGCAAAGACGATGAATTGAATCGCCGTATTTTGGGGCTCTAAAGTAAAATTGAAATAGTGGTCAACGAATCGTTGTTGGTTTGATCATAGGAGTAATAAGAAAAATGAATAATGTAACTCTGCGCCTAAGTTTAATGATGTTTTTACAGTTTTTCATCTGGGGAGGCTGGTTTGTCACTTTAGGGACGTTTTTGGCCAATAACTTGTCTGCCTCGGGTAGTGAGATTGGTATGGCCTTTTCGACGCAATCATGGGGAGCTATTATCGCCCCATTTATCATAGGTCTGATTGCTGATCGTTATTTCAATGCCGAAAGAATTCTAGGGGTGCTGCATTTAATCGGTGCTGTGCTGATGTATTGCCTTTATCAAGCCCCTGATTTTGCAGCTTTTTATCCATTTGTTTTAGGTTACATGATTGTTTATATGCCGACCTTAGCCTTAGTTAATTCGGTGGCGTTTTCGCAAATGCGTGACCCGTCAAAACAGTTTGGCAAAATTAGGGTGTGGGGCACTATAGGGTGGATTGTGGCTGGTTTATCGATTAGTTATTTATTTGCTTGGGATGGAAAAGAAGCAATTCAACAAGGAATGCTCGGCAATACATTTTTATTGTGCGCAGCGGCATCTCTAGTTTTGGGGCTGTTTAGTTTCATGCTACCGAAAACGCCACCGAAAAGTGCTGGTGAACGAATGGGATTGAAAGAGATCTTGGGACTTGATGCCCTCGCATTATTGAAAGATAAAAACTTTTTAGTGTTCTTTATATCTTCTATTTTAATTTGCATACCTTTGGCTTTTTATTATCAAAATGCCAACCCATTTTTGACTGAAATTGGGGTCGCGAATGCGACCGGGAAAATGACGCTAGGACAGGTTTCCGAAGTCGTATTTATGCTAATACTACCGGTCTTTTTAAACCGCTTCGGTATTAAAATTACTTTATTGATCGGTATGCTGGCATGGGTTTTACGCTATGTGTTATTTGCCTATGGAGATGCCGACAGTGGAATTGCCTTACTCTTAGTCGGTATTGCGTTACACGGTGTTTGTTATGATTTTTTCTTTGTTTCTGGACAAATATACACAGACTCCAAAGCCGGAGCTAAAGTGAAAAATGCGGCACAAGGTCTAATTACCTTAGCAACCTATGGGATTGGTATGTTAGTTGGCTTCTGGATAGCTGGCAAAATAGCCGATTCGTATGCTACTGACATTGGCCACGACTGGTTCAATATTTGGTTATTCCCAGCGGTATTCGCATTAGCGGTATTTTTACTATTTATGCTGGCATTCAAAAACGAAAAAATCGCAATCAATAACGAAGCGGGAGCCTCCGATGAAACCAACTAAACTAAGCCAACCACAAAGACGCAAGTTTGTGCAGCACCTTGTCCGTGCAATGGGACTGACCACGGCCACTGCTCTGGTATATGGCTCGAATCTTAACGTGGCAATGGGATTTCAGATTAGAACTGGGGATTTAGACGCTGCAGGAGTGTTGTTTGATAAACCCACCATGCTGACATTAAAGCATATCGTTAACACGATTTTACCGCGAACTGACACTCCTAGCGGTGCAGATTTAGATTGCCACGGATTTGTCGACCACCAACTATTTCGCTGTCACAGTGAAAAAGAGCAGCAAGTGTGCTTGGATATTATTACCCAAATAGACCAATATTCAATGGCAAATTTTAAGCAATCATTCAGTCAAATTGATGCTCAAAAGCAAGCTGAATTATTACAAGCTATTGAAGCCATGCAAGGCTTTTCCCTACCACAAAAAAATCAGTTTAAGTTTCTTAAGTCACTGATTATATTTGGCTATTTCACATCAGAAGAAGGTGCAAGCAAAATTCTTCGATACGACCCTGTGCCAGGCGGTTTTAGTGTTATTCCTTTAAAAGAGGATGACAAATCGTGGGGCAGTTTTGCTTATTATTGAGCTAGTTTGATACTGACATAGTTTTTTGTTCGAACAAAAAAATCGCTAGGAAATGACGTGAATAAAGATATTTATATAAAACAACAAAATGAAAAATTTGATGTATTGGTTGTGGGTTCTGGGATTACCGGTGGTTGGGCAGCGAAAGAGTTTTGTGAACGGGGTTTCAAAACTCTGATGATCGAACGTGGCCGAGTGGTTGAACACCGCAAAGATTATGTCGCTGAAGGTAAGCCGGTTTGGGATTATGAAAATCGTAGCAAAGTAGATAATCTGCTAATTGAACAACAATACAAAATTCAAAAAGATTGTTATGCATTTCACGATGGTACTAAACAATTTTTTGGCAATGACCGCGATCTCCCCTATGAAACAGCTGATGGTACTGATTTTCGCTGGATACGGGCAAATCAATTAGGCGGTAAATCTTTGTTGTGGCATCGGCAAAGTTATCGCATGTGCGAAGACGATTTTTTAGCTAACAAACGTGATGGGGTTGGTAATGATTGGCCGATTCGATATCAAGATATTGCAGATTGGTATTCTTATGTTGAAACCTTTGCTGGCATCAGTGGTAGCAAAGAGAATTTGTCTAACCTACCCGATGGTGAATTTTTACCGCCCTTTGCTATGACGGGCCCAGAAAAAGCGTTGAAAGCAGCAATAGAGAAGGCCTTTCCCGGACGTAATTTAATAATGGGACGAACGGCTCACCTGACCAAACCCACTACTTTGCATCTATCTCAGGGGCGAGTGCAATGTCAGACCCGTAATGAATGCCAAAAAGGCTGTTCGTTTGGGGCCTATTTCTCGACACAAAGCTCAACTTTGCCAGCAGCAGCAAAAACCAATAATTTGAGTATTGCCGCAAATAGTGTTGTACATAGCTTAATATATGATGAAAAACGCAATCGTGTTGTTGGGGTTAGAGTGATCGACAACGATGATCTGTCTACCCGTGAGTACTTCGCCGATGTGGTGTTTTTGTGTGCAAGTACCATTGGTAGTACCCAAATTATGCTCAATTCTACTTCTAAGAAATTTCCTAATGGTATTGCTAATTCGTCAGGTGTGTTAGGCCACTACTTAATGGATCATAACTATAATGCCCGCGCCACTGGGGATATTGAAGGTTTTGAGGACGAGTATTATAAAGGCCGACGGCCTTCATCTTGTTATATGCCAAATTTCCAAACCAGACCTGAGTTATACCGTAAGGGCTATTTGCGCGGGTTCGCCTATGGCATTAATACCTATCGCGCTGATTGGCGTGGCAAAAGCCAACAAGATGGCATCGGCAGTGAGTTTAAAGATCAGTTAACTCAACCGGGTAAATGGGGCGTTGATTTTTCTGCGCAAGGGGAAATGTTGCCACATTTTGATAATCAAATGTCATTACACCCAAGTAAAAAAGATAAGTGGGGGATGCCACTAATTAACTTTAACGTGCAATATCGAGAAAATGAAAAAGCTATGATGGATGACGCCGCCGAAATGGGCGCTGAAATGTTACGGGTTGGTGGATGTACTAATGTCAAAAGCGGCACTAGCTATGATTTACCCCACCGTGCTCCAGGTATTGCTATTCATGAAGTTGGCACCGCGAGAATGGGACGAGATCCGAAAACCTCTGTATTAAATCAATATTGCCAAAGTCATGATATTCCTAATTTATTTGTCACCGATGGTTCGGCATATTGCTCTTCAGGTGTGGTTAATCCATCACTCACCTTTATGGCGTTAACTGCTAGGGCTGTGGATTATTGTGCTAAGGAAATTAAAGCACAGCGTTTGTAGTTTAAGACGCTAACGACTATTTGGGGTTGCTTGATAGCGCCATGTCCCTCAAAATAGCCGACTTAGCATCTAATAAACTGACAGGGGATAAAATGGCCAATTGCTGCAGTGAAAAATCCTGTGAAATAGAAGCGCTCAGGGATAAACAAGGTAAGACGTTAAAGATAGTTCTGGCTATCAATGCGATCATGTTTGTTGTGGAATTGACTGCTGGGTTGATGGCAAATTCAGTGTCGTTAATTGCAGATTCTTTAGATATGCTGGGCGATGCAATGGTTTACATTTTTAGCATTTATGTGATTGCTCGTGGGGCAAAAATGAAAGCTATATCCGCCATGTTTAAAGGCTCGATTATGGCTGTATTTGGTTTATTTGTTTTAGCCCAAGCAATTTACAGTATCATAGTTCCTCATTCACCCACATATGAAACAATCAGCCTGTTTGGTTTCATCGCCTTATTAGCCAATGGTGTATGTTTGGCATTGCTTTGGAAACACCGCGCGGAAGACATTAATATGAGTTCGGTATGGTTATGTTCACGCAATGACATTATCGCCAATATTTCAGTTATTTTTGCTGGTGTTGGGGTTTGGTTAACTAGCTCCGGTTGGCCAGATATCGTGATCGGTCTAGCTTTAGCCTGCTTATTCTTACAATCCGCTGCACAAGTCTTAAAAGAATCAATTAGCGAGTATCGCACCGCCCAATCCTGAATATTGTGCCGACGTCTGTGTAGCATGGCCTTTAGGCCATGGAATATCTCAAACATATTGCGAAGCTAAAGCCGCCACCTACAATACAAAACCCTGTAGCATGGCCTTTAGGCCATGGAATATCTCAAACGCATTGCGGGACTAAAGCCGCCACCTACAATACAAAACCCTGTAGCATGGCCTTTAGGCCATGGAATATCTCAAACATATTGCGGAGCTAAAGCCGCCACCTACAATACAAAACCCTGTAGCATGGCCTTTAGGCCATGGAATATCTCAAACACATTGCGGGACTAAAGCCGCCGCCTACAATACAAAACCCTGTAGCATGGGCTTCAGCCCATGGAATATCTTAAACACATTGCGGGGCTAAAGCCGCCACCTACAATGCAAAACCCTGTAGCATGGCCTTTAGGCCATGGAATATCTCAGACACATTGCGGAGCTAAAGCCGCCACCTACAATACAAAACCCCGTAGCATGGCCTTTAGGCCATGGAATATCTCAAACGCATTGCGGGGCTAAAGCCGCCACCTACAATACAAAACCCTGTAGCATGGCCTTTAGGCCATGGAATATCTTAAACACATTGCGGAGCTAAAGCCGCCACCTACAATACAAAACCCTGTAGCATGGGCTTCAGCCCATGGAATATCTTAAACACATTGCGGGGCTAAAGCCGCCACCTACAATACAAAACCCTGTAGCATGGCCTTTAGGCCATGGAATATCTCAGACACATTGCGGAGCTAAAGCCGCCACCTACAATACAAAACCCTGTAGCATGGCCTTTAGGCCATGGAATATCTCAAACGCATTGCGGGGCTAAAGCCGCCACCTACAATGCAAAACCCTGTAGCATGGCCTTTAGGCCATGGAATGAAGGTATATTCGGGCCGATGAACAACGCAATAAAAACGATAAATAAAGGTGATTGCGTCAGTAAAAGCATTTAGAATCGCCTCCCTTAAATTAATTTCTTCTATCAATATCAAGGATAATTCAAGTGAATCTGAAGTACGGATTTTGTTGCATTGCGGCGCTGTTTTCCCTGTCAGTGTCTTCAATATCGGTTTTGGCCCAACAAAATGTGGAAACACTGCAGGTTACGGGTACGCGACTAGCTGATAATACAGCGGGCAGTTTTTCCAGCTTATCTAGAGAGCAAATTGATGCTATCAACCCTGCATCCACACTCGACCTTCTGAATCGCATTCCCAATATCGTTATTGCTGAGAACGGTGTTGCTGGTGGTGTTTCCTTTGTATCTGTGCGTGGAGGTGAATCTAATTTCACTTTGGTTCTAATTGATGGTGTTGCGGTTAATGACTCAACAAATAGTCGTGGAGGCGGTTTCGATTTTAGTCAAATAAACCCGCAAAGTATCGAGCGAGTTGAGGTTTATCACGGTGGCATCAGTGCCATCTACGGTGGTGAGGCCATCAGCGGAGTGATTCATATTATTACTCGAGAGCAAGCTGCGCCAGCGATTAATTTGGAAGTTGGCAGCGATAAACAGGTTAACGGGAGTTTAAATCTTTCCCATGCTTACGCGAATGGTGTTTCGGTGTTGGCGAGTCTATCTTCTAGGCAAAGGGAAGCTTCTGATTTTGCCACGGCTAACAGTCAGCAAGGTCTGTTTAAAGTCGCTTTTGCCAACACTAAACAAAATCACCGACTGTTAGTCACTTACAGTGACAATGAAAACCTGAGTTTTGCTGAAGATTCCGGTGGAGAGCTTTATGCAATGCCTCAGGTAGCCGAACAACGCAACAGCGAGCAGTGGCTGGTGGGCTTAAACAATACGCTTCAGTTAGAACCATCGTTGGCTGTTAATCTTAACCTGTCTTGGTTGGATCGTCAGGAGTCATCAGATCACCCAGGTATCGCCGAAGGAGTGCAATCAGGTGTGCCTGCTAGTGTTATTGATTCACAGTTCACTCGTTCTGAAATTGAATTGTTTGTGAATCATCAGCTAAATCAACAAACTACCATTGTGGTTGGGGTTAGTGCACGCGATGCTGAAGGCAGCAATACTGGCTTTCTTGATTATGGATTTCAACTACCTGTAGATTTTGTATTAGAACAGAATTCGCAAAGTGCCTTTATTGAAGGGAAATATGCGCAAAATAACTATGCTATAGATTTAGGATTGCGATATGACGATGCTGACAACTTCGATAGTGAAACATCGGTTCGATTCGCTGGACATTATGATCTTTCTGATGATGTAAATGTGTTTGCGGTGTACAACGAAGGTTATAAATTGCCGAGCTTTTTTGCCTTGGCACATCCGCTGGTGGGCAATCCGGAGTTGCAACCAGAGCGCAGTGTCAATAAAGAACTCGGCGTGGAATGGGTCTTTGAACTGGGGCAAATTACATTGGTGTTATTTGAAAATGATTTCACTGATTTGGTAGATTTTGACGCTGAACTATTTACCTCAGTCAATCGAAGTAGTGTGGAAACTTCAGGGGTAGAGCTAAACAGTAATATTGAATTAACAAAGTGGCTGCAACTGTCAATTGACGTAAGTTATGTAGATATCACGGTTGACGGCCAGCAAAGCCAGTTGCGCAGACGCCCTGAATGGTCTGGCGGTGCAAGTTTAGATGCCCAGTGGCACGACGTGACTATCTCAATTTTTGCAGATGTGAGGGATGCGTATTTAGATAGTTCAATTCCCACAGGATTAGTTGAATTGGGTGGATATGCTAAATACGGTGTATCAGCAAATTGGCAGTTATCTGATAATTTGCAGACTCACTTAAATATCGATAACGCCCTTGCTCATGACATTCAAGATTCCGTTGGGTTTGAGAATAATGATGCCAATTTTCGGGTTGGTATGACCTATCAATTTTAAACTAAAAATATCTTTAAACGGCCAAATACAGTTAGGTATTTGGCCTTTATGATTAACCGCTAACCTGCGGTTAATGAACGAAAAAAAGCACAATTTCCACCGCAATCAAGATGATGATTATCCATTCCAAAAATGAAGAATGTTTATGGTTTTGCTCCGCCGCCAGCATTTCAAAGAGTTCATGAATAGTTTCTAGCTTGAGGTTGAGCAATTCAATTCTTTGAGTCAGTTCAAGATATTTGGTTGCGGCCAAATAATCTTCTTGGGTCGCAGGGTAATCCCAAAAATATTCTGGTACATCCAATAAACTAAAACGCAACATAATGTCGTTTTTAGTTTGAAATAGCGCTCCTCGTCGCATCGCCAGCTTTTTTCGGCTTAATTTGATATTACCTGTGGTAGCAAGTTCTTTTGCCAGATGTCGATTATGGGTAATCGTACTTTCCGCTTGAGATTCAAATACTTCCAATTTACGTGACTGCGCAAAAGCATGGCTTATGGCCAATAAAGTGTGCGTTTTCGCCGCGCCTAAAGTAAAGATGTCATTGCAAATGGATAGCTTGGCATCATCGACCAAATTAAACTGGTAAACTTCCCAGTGCTCAGTTGGACCTGTGGTATTAAACGCCTTCAAGTCTTCCATTAAATCAGTCTTTTTAGCGGCACTGATTCCCCAAGTCACAACCACCCCATAGTCAAATATAAATACATGACCTTTAGGAAGATCTATATGTAACGCATCTCTGTAACGATTAACCACAAAGTGTTTAGCAAACTGACTTTGAATCGCCTTGAGTTCAAGGGTGTCTGCGATGCAGATAACTTCAATCAGTTGAGATGAAAAATTGCTTGTCATGTTTTTTCCTTATTTATTTACACGACTAATAACAACGGCTGTACGTAATTTGGACTTACCAAATACCGACAAATTATTAAAGTCTTCTTTCGCCAACGGAATATGTTGGCAATCTGCCATTTGCTGATTATCAACTTCCTCTGTGGTGTCATCTGGATCAGGGTCATGGAAATATAAGCAGTCATCATCCACATGGGTAATAGTGACCCAATGCGGTGACTTTTTACCGTCTAGTTGATAGGTACTTATCAGGCTCAGCACTACCGAACCTGCTGCTAATTCTGATTGGATCATTGCTACACTGGGTGCGCTATATTGAATCGGTAATCCAATTTCCTTTGCTCGTTGTTTAAAGCGTTTTTCAACAGCATGCATGATGTTTTTTTTATGCTCACTGCGCACGCCATCAAGAAACAAAGTGTCTTTTGTATTTACATATACCTTGGCATCAAAATCCCGTTCCATCGCTGCTATGCCTAAACCAATAGGATGACAACCACCGTGACCAGATGTCATGAAAATGGTGGTAGCTTGTCGCCAAATATCTAACTCTAAAGATTGGTTCATGTTCATCTCAGAATCGAGATTATTCATCGCCATCATCAAAGCTGCAGGTCCACAAGTAAACTCCGTGGTTTGTCGATACCATGGGTAACTTGCCCAGCGTTGTTGAGTTAAACGCTGGTGAATCGGCTTTTGCATACGCAAAGCGTCTACACTGTTATGATAATAGTTGCGATAAACACCAAAAGATCGGTAACCGAAAGATTTATAAAGGTTTATCGCCGTTTCATTGTCACAGGCTACTTCTAAACGCATAAACAATTTTCCGCGCTCAACAGATTCTTTTTCCAATTCACTCAATATACGTTTGCCCAAACCGCTTCCTTTGGCTTGTTTCGATACGGCAATCGAATATAGCCTGCACAAGCGAGTACCTTTGCGCATCAACACAAGTCCATAACCCAA
Organism: Aliiglaciecola sp. NS0011-25; assembly: GCF_040370605.1. NCBI lineage: Bacteria > Pseudomonadati > Pseudomonadota > Gammaproteobacteria > Alteromonadales > Alteromonadaceae > Aliiglaciecola > Aliiglaciecola sp. NS0011-25. Next base: position 298,899 of record NZ_BAABWR010000001.1, on the reverse strand, counting down.
TATCGCTGCTTGAGATTTTTCCGACGCGTTTTCTTGTACCGCCACAATAAATACACATGTAGGAGATTTCAGCCAATGCCTGAAACTCCGGCGGCTTAAACGATCAGAATCGAAACTCTGTTTTTCCAATTCGAGCAGTTGCTGCAAATCTTCATTTGCTGCTGCTCTTATTAAAATTGGCATCGTTTGTTGTTTAGATACCATAATGTTCACTTAGCGACCTCTCGCTTCAAGACGATTCGCAAATTCTTGCATAATGATCATGTACAGCTCTTTACCTAAATAAAGGTCTTCCACTTTCGACTCCAAACTGGGGTTGTCATTCACTTCAATCACATATACCTGGTTATTAACCTGTTTGATGTCTACTCCGTATAAACCTTTACCAACGATAGCACTGGCTTTCACCGCCGCATCTAACACGGGCTTGGGTACTTCGAAAGTTGGCAAAGTCTCAAAATCACCAGAGAAATGTGCTTTGGAACCGTGGTTGTATATTTGCCAGTGATTGCGAGCCATAAAATAACGGCAAGCATAAATAGCACGGCCATTAAGCACACCAATACGCCAATCGAAATCGGTATAAACGTACTCTTGGACTAAAACCAACGCTGATTTAGTCAACATTTCGGTTAATTTCAATTTTAGCTCGGCAAAGTTCTCAACTTTAAACACACCCATTGAAAACGAACTTTCGGGTAACTTAAGTACGATTGGATAGCCAAATTCTGCGGCTAGCTTTTCGCAGGTTTCATCAAGTGCGTTTGAAACAAAACTGCTTTTTGGAGCTGGTACTTTGTTATAGCTAAATGCATCGTGTAAAAACACTTTATTGCAACAGCGCAGAATCGACTGCGCATCATCAATGACTACCAGACCATCTTGTTCAGCTTTGCGCGCTAAACGATAGGTGTGGTGATCGATCGCAGTGGTTTCTCTGATAAATAGAGCATCATACTGACCAATATTGGTTGCTTGTTTTGCGTTAATTAGCTCCGCGTGAATACCCACTTGTTCAGCAGCCTTTATAAAGCTTTTCAACGCCTTACTGTCACTTGGAGGTGTTTTTTCCTGTTCATTAACTAAAATCGCCATGTCCCAACGGAATTTTTTCTTGTTGTAATGATTGCGCCAAGTTGATTGGGTGTAATGTTCCAAACGCTGAATAAACACCGGCCAAGTTTTCGCATCCAACTCGTTACAGCCCATAACCGATACCTGCACCCAAATAGAGTTATCAGATGGCTTTATTTTTAGGCGTAATATTGGCGCTGGATAACGTTCAAACACATGTTTTGATAACTTTTTGAAACTTTCATTTTCGGTCCAACCAAAAAATACCAAGATTTCCACTTCTTCCTTATCAAATTGCATAGGAAGGAAAGACTTAGCTAGTGTTAGTCCAGATTTTTCTACTGATTCGTGCCGATTTAATGCGGTTAAATCGTTAATACAGTTAACGCTGGGTAACACCTTATGTTGACGGGCTTCAGCCAGTAACGAACAGTAGTAACCCTCGCTCAAATAAAGCGATGTATTACATAAGTTGATTACTCTGGTTTTGGGTTCACCAGCTTTAGGATAATCCGCCAAATACTGAGCAAAATCGATTATATTTGCATCAATTTGTGGTAACCCATCTAACGTGTCAACGACGACTAACGATTTATACATTTGTTAATTTCAGCCTTAAATGTGAATTTTTTAAACGCTGAAAAAGTCATTTTAACAGCCTTAAAAAAGTGAGCGAAATATAGACGTTCCATAGCCAAATACAACAATAAAAGCCTAGTACATTGACGAAAAATTATTGTCTTCACGAGCAAATTAATTTGCTGGCAAAGATCAATGAATGGGATAAAAATTCAGCCACTTTTTAGACTGATTAAATTCCCTAATTGAATTGGAGAAAACAATGAATAAATGGCTATTAGGCGTAGCAGTAACTGCAATTTTTGCTAGTGTTTCTTATGCGCAAGAAGCAGCAGATCCAGACACCGTTGCTGATATGCTGCAATACTGTCTTGAAGTCGCCGCGGAAGATGGTACTGGCGATTTGAGCAAGCAAGAGTTTGTTTTAAATTGTGTTAACGACGAGCTTGAATCTGAAGGTTTCACAAAAATAACGGCATTACCTAAAAAAGTATAATCACACCCGCCTACACATTCAAACCCGTAGCATGGCCTTTAGGCCATGTGGGCTTGTTTTTTTCGCGGCGCTAAAGCCGCCGCCTACACATTCAAATCCGTAGCATGGCCTTTAGGCCGTGTGGGCTTGTTTTTTCGCGGCGCTAAAGCACCCGCCTACAAAAAAATACCGTAGCATGGCCTTTAGGCCATGTGGGCTTGTTTTTTTCGCGGCGCTAAAGCACCCGCCTACACATTCAAATCCGTAGCATGGCCTTTAGGCCATGTGGGCTTGTTTTTTTCGCGGCGCTAAAGCCGCCGCCTACACATTCAAATCCGTAGCATGGCCTTTAGGCCATGGGAGGCTTGTATTTTTCGCGGGGCTAAAGCCGCCGCCTACAATAGAAACCCTGTAGCATGGCCTTTAGGCCATGGAATATCTCAAACACATTGCGAGGCTAAAGCACCCGCCTACAGAGAGGGGATTTCATCCAGCCCATCGGGCGCGGCCTTTAGGAGCTTATTGCAGAAACTGAGTTTGTGATAAATTTAACTACTGCAATGAGTTCTTCAATATTGTTATTTTCAATCACATTCAAATAAATACGCACGTTAAAATCACAAGGAATATCCAATTTTACCAATCCGGGATAGCTTCCTGTTTCAGGTAATAATGTACAGCCTTTTTCACTACTATTTAATTGCCCAAGTCCTATTTGATAAGAGCTGGTTTTTAAACGTGCATTTCGGCATTGGGGGAATTGTTGATAAACATTGTCTGTGACTTTATGGCTCCACTCAATGTGAACATATTCTTCCAAATCTTGGCTATTGGGTTTGGCAAAAAAACGCAGAGGGATTTCTGCTATTTGACTGGTTTCAACGTTATCCAGTTTAAGCGGTTCTGTGGTGAAGGCCATGTCTATGGTGCGTTCATGTAGTTGCCTAGACAACAATTCAGTGTTTCCTAAATCTGTTCGAAGCGATATCTCAGGAAATTGATGAGCGACCTCGCAGAGGATCTTATCAAGACTTAAATAGAATGCATTCGGAGTGGTTGCCACACTCAAAAATCTGACGCTTTTATGATTTAATGCTTGTTTTGCCTCTAGCAGTTTTGCCGACAGTTGTTTCGCGTAAGGAATGAGCTGTTCACCAGCTGGAGTAAGTTGAATACTATTTCGATTACGAATAAACAAGGCTGTATTAAAATACTCTTCGAGCAATTTAATCCTGGCACTAACGGCAGATTGAGTGAGGTATAAGTTGTCAGCTGCTTTACCAAAATGGCGTGTATTAGCAACTTCCAAAAAAGTACTAAGGAAACGGATATCCACAACAAATTCACGAATTTGACTAGGTTACCCGTTTAATACTTTAAATATGCCGATTAAGCAAGCCCTATGGCCTGCTTAATCTTTCTAGCTTAATGATATTGAGATTGTCTATCTCGCTCTCGACTCAACTTTTTACTGTCTCGTTTACGCCTTTCAATATCATTCATACGCTTACTTTTGTGCGGCGCGTCAGAATTACTATACATCCAGTCTGAATTATCAAAGTCTTCTTTTTCGCGTCTGTAATCTTTGCTCATTTTAGCTCACCAGTTAAATATTCATTACTCATTGCATGACAGAATAGAACTCGCTCCATCCTGACTCTGTTTGAGTGGAGTTATCATTGCAACTTCCTAACGGGCTGTGAAACAAAAAAAATTTATCTTTAAGATAAATATATTTTTTGCTGAATTGGTATTAGTTTTGATGAGTGGGTTTTCTGCCCATGGGTTTTACAATGTTATGGGCAGAGCGAAAGCTCCGCCTACGGGGAGGGCGTTCATCCAGCTTTTGTAGCATGGGTTTTAGCCCATGGGAGGCTTGTCTTCTTTCGCGGGGCTAAAGCAGCCGCCTACAATAAAAATACCGTAGCATGGCCTTTAGGCCATGGAATCTTGTATGTTATCGCGGGGCTAAAGCCGCCGCCTACAATAGAAATATCGTAGCATGGCCTTTAGGCCATGGAATCTTGTATGTTCTCGCGGGGCTAAAGCAGCCGCCTACAGGGAGAGTTCATGTGGCATGGGTTTTAGCTCATGGAATGCAACCCGAACATATTGCCTTCCGTATCTATCGCAAGCACTATAAATCCGTAATCACCGATCGACATTTTTTGCCGTTGAACCTGTCCTCCGGCACTCTCAACTTTAGCTCCTTCTATTGCGCAGTCATCACAGGAAAAATAGACTAAGGTACTATTTCCGCCAGCAGGAAAATCTGACATCTTCACGAGTGCGCCTGATGCGCCATATTTTTCCATGTCAGATGGGAAAGCGAGCATCTCTACACTGCCATCACTAGGATCGCTTAACGCCTCCAACTCTACATCAAATACTTTTTCATAAAATGCCTTAGCACGCTTAATGTCGTCGACATAAATTTCAAACCAACCAACTGGATTTTGCATAACTTTCTCCTATCAAAATACTTCACTAAAACTTCGAGAAGTATAGGTCAAATTTTTAGTACCCTTTAAATTTAAAGGGTAAATCTACGAAATAAGCCATTGATACGCCGTACCATCCAGCGTGGATAATGGGTGGCATACTGGACTAACATTTTATTGGCCAATTTATCTAGAAATACCACGTCACCTTTTATCATAGCTTTATAGGCGTCGTTGGTGAGGGAATCTGGTTGTGCTTTTAGAAAACTTGGGATGTACTGTTCAACGCCATGGGCGCCACTCAACATCTTAGTTTCAGTAATCCCCGGACACACGCAAGTCACAGTTACGCCGGTACCTTTAAGATCTTCTGAAATCCCTTCACTGAACGACAAAACAAATGCTTTACTTGCACCATATGCACTAAAACTTGGGGTCGGCATAAAGCTGGCGATAGAGCCTACATTGACTATTCGGCCTTCGCCCTTCGCAATCATAGGGCCAACAAATACGCGGGTCATATTGACTAGGCTTTGAATGTTCAGTTGAATTAAGTTGTTGAGCGTTTCTACATCCGCTTGTTGAATGGGGTCTATTTGCATCATGCCTGCGTTATTGACCAAAATGTCGACTTCTATTTTATCGGTCATTAACTGTTCATATAACTTTTGTGCGCTATGTTTAAGGCTTAAGTCGGTGGGATATACATGACAAGTCACAGCATATTTTGCATTTAAATAAATCGATAATTCATTTAACTTTTGCTGATTACGAGCCACTAAAACCAGATCGTGTCCGTGTTTGGCAAAGGTTTCGGCGAAACTCCTGCCAATCCCTTCTGATGCTCCCGTTATCAATACTGTGTTTAATTTGGTCATAAAAAATCCTGTTTTATTCGCGCGCGTATTTTAAAAGTCATCAATTGAACTGAAAATTGTAGTCCAGATTGAACATAGCAGCTTTTTTGTTTGAGACCCAAGGGTATTCTTGTTGACTGTTTTTTGCACTATCGATTGGTTTGGCAGATGCTTAAATGGCAGTGCTTCGGAGTAACAAAAGGAATTCAGCGATACAAGCTAGTAGCGACTAGGCGGGACTAAAGACGATTGATTTGAACCCCAAGTTAGTGATGAATTTAAATTCGTGGACCCTTCTGTTCAATCAAGCCGTTGTGGCACGGGATTTATCCCGTGAAGATATGTTTGAGGTTTCTTATGTGACTTTATTATTGAACGCTCAATACTTTGTTCAAATTGCCAATAAATTCCATTGAATCGAATGTGAGTGGCAAACGAGTAAGTTTTTCGCCCGTAGAGTCGAGAATTAACAATACCGGATACCCAGTTACGCGGTAACGTTCAGCGAATTGTTGCCCTTGTTCTGTATCATAGTCGACCCGGGCAAACACGAAGTTTTCATCAATTACGTCCTTGACTCTGTCATTGGTAAAAATTGTGCTGTCTAATTTACGACAAGTGGGGCACCAAATCGCAGACATGTCAGCCAACACCAATTTATTATGGGCTTGGGCTTTCGCCAGCGCCACATCAAAGTCAAGCATCTGGATTTGAATTTTGTCTTTCGCTTGCTGACCTAAATGACTTTGATACCATTGATAAGCTAAGTAAATAAAGGTAGCGACGATAATAAACAGAACTATATTGACCAATTTATTATTCGATTTTGATGTATTTTCAGATGACATTGTCTTTTTAATTACCTCTTGATTGTTGCGCCTTTTAAACTAGACCTGTGCTTTTTGCGTTTTATTACACACTCGTTTGCAAATTATCGTTGAGTTGCGTAAAGCTTAATCCAAATTTTTGTAAGTAAACCCGTAATCTATGGGAGTCGTTGCTGCTTATTTTGTTTTGTCTGCTAACGTTAAACAATTTACGACCTGCATCGGCTAAATTTTCTGATGATAAACAAACGTGTATAACATTTTGTAATTGCATCTGGTCGAATATATCCATCGCAGCAAGTTGATGTTCGTCAAGATAGCGACTTAACTCTACCTGTTTTGTGATCGCTCCACTATGCCATCGTTGATTTAAACGAATAATCTCCGCATCTACAGTCGCTGAATCAATTCGCCCTCCTTTGCTTAACGTCGCCATGCGTTTTACGCTGGCGTTGAGATCACGAAAGTTGGCGGTCCATAGGGCCTTTTCACTGCGGGCAAACTGTAAATAACGTTTTTTTGCTTCACTTCCAAAACGAATATGCACATCATTAAGCCGCGCATACTGACGTAATTCAAAATCTAAATTTGGCTCAAAATCTTCGATACGTTGTTTAAGTGCGGGTAAACGCCAGTTCCAAATGTCAATTCTGGCAAGCAAGTCTTCCCGAAACCGACCTTGCGCCACAGCACTACGCAAATCTAAGTTGGTACCTGCAATTAATTGAAAATCGCTGTATACCGCTTTATCACTGCCTACTGGATAAAATTGTTTTTCTTCAATGGCATGCAGCAACATGGCTTGTTCATCAATCCCTAATTCGCCAATCTCATCTAAAAATAAAATACCCTGGTCGGCATTTTTCAGATAACCATCACGGGCACTTTGCGCGCCAGTGTATGCACCTTTGATATGCCCAAATAAAGCAGACATGGCCCCATCACCAACTAGGGTGGCACAATTGACAGCCACTAAACTGCCAATAACACCGCCTCGAGAAACCTTTAATTCGTATATACGTCTAGCCAACTGGGTTTTGCCCGCGCCTGTGGGGCCTTCTAGTAACATTGGGTCTTTAGCGTTGATTGCTACCTGCTCAATTTCTTCAATCAATTGGTTAAACGCAATGTTGCGGGTTTGAATGCCTGCTTTTAGAAAATCTCTTGCGGATGCGGCTTGTTCAGAAAAGCGGGCCGCTAAGGCTGCATATTTAGACAGGTCCAAATCGACAATACTGATCACACCTTTAGCCCGATTTTCTGCTTCAGGGTCTGGCGAAACCTGAACCAACTTAGACGCAGGATATATTTGCGCTTCGCTTAACATGAACATACAGATTTGGTTGACGTGGGTACCTGTGGTGATATTCAAGTAATAGTCTTCTTTGTCGGTATCAAAATCATAGTGACTGGCATGTTGATATAACCAATTGTATACATCGGCAAAATCCCAAGGATCATTCCAAGCCGTTTCTACTAATACCACCTCGGTAGCAGGAGATACCTCTACAACGTCGGCGCTGATTCGCCGCGCTAAATTGAGGTGCGAGGGTTCGTATAATAATTCTAATCTATCGACCTGAAAATTATCTTGCATCACTGCACTGATGGTGGGGCGCCACGTTTGCCAACGTTTGGCACCACGGCCCTTATGGTCCTTTACCACTCCCAAAATGGTAAACATCACATTTTTGCGACTCATGATTTTCAGCCTATCTAAAAAAATATAACTTTATCTAATTAGATATATTTTGTGAAGTTGTCTTTTGAGGTGTTGTGTTGTGGAGTGGTAATAAATTTATATTTATCAATGATATAAATTTTATTTCTAAGTTTTTATTTTTGTGGCACAGCACTTGTAATACATCAATTGTTTTTAACGAAGCGGAGTTGTTTCAAACGGCAACCTGATACACGTGGCAATGCCAAAAGTGTATATCTCGGCAAGAACACCACTTAAATTGGTGTGAAAGCACCTCAAACGACATAGTTTGATTGATGATTAAACGAAGAGAGGTAAAGGCGAAAGCCCTGTGGGTTCGAGTCCCATAACCATTGTAATAGCCCGACATAAGGCTAGTGAATGACCACTGTGGTGAACTCACACAAGCAACATTGATTTAGTAGGCACTGTATGGATGCAGTGCAAGGATGTTCAGAAAACGACGCCTGCTAAATCAACCTTGTTTGTTGTCAATTCACGCAAGTTACTTACCCCTTATGTCACACACCTTAGGGTGTGTTGAGGCACTAAAAAAAGGAGAAGCTCTAATGACTAAACAAGGGAAATTTATAAAAGTATTTATTGTTGCAGAAAACACAATCGCGTTTCTGTATAGAAACCAACAATTCATGCAGGTATTGCCTGCTGGGGAGCATCGTTTGTGGGATTTTAGCAATACCCTGACGATGAAACAGTTTGCAGCAAATAGCATGTACTACTCAGATGCTGATTCGTTTTATTTAATTAAAACATACCCAGAGGTGGCAGAGTTAGTTCATGTTTGGCGCTTAGGTAACGACGAGCTGGGATTGTTATATATCGATGGCCAGCTTTGTGGTGTTGTCGCTCCAGGTGAGATCCTACATCTGTGGAAATCTGCGGGCGAATTCCGTTTAGACAAAGTTGCTCTAACCGGTGATCTTGAAGTGGCTAGATCTGTGTTGGAGGAAATTAAGCATCGAGGTAAAAATGATAGTACCAAGTTGATTGCCACCAAAAGCTCCGTTAAGCGGGCACCAGTCGCTATGGTTGAAGTCAAACCGCAGCATGCCAGCTTGCTGTATGTGGACGGCAAATTCATGCGTACTTTGGGTGCGGGAACTTATGGCTTTTGGCAGCTAAGCAACACGGTTACGGTAAAAAATTTCGATTTGCGTTCACGCAATCAAGAGGTTTCTGGGCAGGATATCTTGACCAAAGATCGGGTTACAGTGCGGGTGAATTTAAGCGCCACGGTGAAAACCCTAGACCCAGTTATTGCTGCAGAGCAAGTAGAGAATTTGGATGAATACATCTACAAATCATTGCAGTTAGCCTTGCGTGAAGTGGTTGGAACTAAAACCTTGGACGCACTGCTTGAAGACAAGCTTTACGTTAACCAAACCGTCAAAGCGTTGGTTGAACAGGAGTTACATTCGGTTGGTGTAAGACTTGAAAGAGTCGGCGTGAAAGATATTATTCTGCCCGGGGAAATCAAGGCAATCTTGAACCAAGTAGTGGAAGCACAAAAAGCCGCTGAGGCCAATGTGATCAAGCGTCGGGAAGAAACCGCTGCGACCAGAAGCTTGCAGAATACCGCAAAAATGATGGAAAACAACCCAACGTTGTTGCGCTTGAAAGAGCTAGAGTCACTGGAAAAGGTGTCAGAAAAAGTAAGCAACTTGAACGTTTATGGTGGTGTTGATCAGTTGTTGCGGGAAACCGTTAAATTGACTTAAAGGTTATGGACGGAGCAAGGAAGCTTCAGCCCAAGGACGGGCTTCTGCCCGTAGCATGACCTTTAGGCCATGGGAGGTTGTTATTTCGCGGCGCTAAAGCATCCGCCTACACATTCAAACCCCTAGGCATGGCGTTCAGGCCATGGGAGGTTGTTTTTTCGCGGCGCTAAAGCATCCGCCTACACATTCAAACCCGTAGCATGGCGTTCAGGCCATGGGAGGTTGTTTTTTCGCAGGACTAAAGCACCCGTCTTCAGGGTGATATTGATAACCTGAATTATCCCTTATCGTTAATTCAAATTATTTGAACTAAATCATCAAAATGTTCCGGTTTTAATTTCTTTTTCCGTCTATATACTCTTTATTAACAATTTTGAAGAGGCTTCTTCAAATATTTTAATTTCAAATAAATTGAGGGTGTTGTTATGAGTGGAACATTTTTAGCGAAAGTTTTTAATTCAGATCAAGGGTTTTCACCATTGGCATTAAGAATTCCAGTAGGAATAATTTTTATTGCCCACGGTAGCCAGAAGTTGTTTGGTCTGTTCGGTGGCTACGGTTTAGAAGGTACCGCTCAGTTTATGTCGTCACTGGGGTTAGAGCCTGGTTATTTGATGGCGTTGTTGGCTGGAGCAGGAGAATTCTTTGGTGGATTGTTTATTCTAATGGGTTTGTTAACTCGTCCAGCAGCAATAGTAACGGCAATTACGATGCTAGTGGCTATATTTACAGTACATATTGATAATGGTCTGTTTATGTCCAACGGTGGATATGAGTTTGGTTTAGCTTTGTTGGCAGCGTCTGTTTCCTTAGCCATTTCCGGTTCAGGAAAATTGGGTTTGGATGTTTTAATTGCTAACAAGTTATCTTTGTAGGAGTACGCCATGTTGACGCTACGTAAAGCTGCCGATAGAGGCAAAGCTAACTTTGGTTGGCTTGATAGCAAACATACATTTTCGTTTGGTTCCTATCATGATCCGAAACACATGGGGTTCTCAAAATTACGAGTGATTAACGATGACAAGGTTTCGCCTGACGCTGGATTTGGCACTCACGGTCACCGCAATATGGAAATTATTAGTTTCGTTACCCACGGAGTGATTGAGCACAAAGATAGTATGGGGAATGTACAATCTTTACCCAAAGGTGAATTTCAGTTGATGTCAGCTGGAAAAGGAGTTCAGCATAGTGAATATAACGCTTCGCCTACTGAACCCTTGACCTTTTTACAGATATGGATTGAACCCAACGAGTTTGACGGCAAGCCTAGTTATCAGCAAAAAGACTTTGGTTCGAAATTAGGCATTACACCCATTATTACGCCAACAGGTGAGAATGGCACATTATCGATTAAACAAGATGCGTCGTTAAGCCAATTAATTCTAGCGCCAGGGCAAATTATCGAACTGGATATTGATGAAGATCGTAAGTATTACATTCATCAGGTAGAAGGCAGTTTAACGGTTAATTCAGACGTACTTGATGTTGGAGACGGTTTGAAAATCGAAGATGAATTAAGCTTGAAGTTAGAAAATTCAACTGAACAGCAGCTTGTGGCTTTGTTATTCGATTTGCCGAGCTAGAGTGATCAATTACATCAGAGCTTGAGGTAATACCTCAGGCTCTTTTTTGCGTTTAAGGAACCTACACTATGCATCACGCAATTTCATTGGAATCGCTAAGAGTGTTGCACGCAATTGAGCGTAAAGGCAGTTTTTCTGAAGCGGCCAAAGCATTATTCAAAGTGCCGTCTGCACTCACTTACACAATGCAAAAGTTGGAGTCAGAACTGGGGGTGGAACTCTTTGATCGCAGTGGCAAACGCGCGACTTTAACTCAGGCTGGCCTGATATTGCTGAATGAAGGTCAAGGGATTCTTGATGCGGCCGCACGACTCGAAGAAAAAGTGAAACAAGTGGAGTCTGGCTGGGAAACCCAACTGACGATTGCCAAAGATACAGTTATGCCGAATAAACCCGTAATTGAGCTGATTAAAGGGTTTTGTTGTTTAGATAAACAAGTTGAAATTACGCTAATTGAAGAAGCGTTAGCTGGTGGGTGGGATGCGCTATATTCAAACCGTTGTGACTTGGCAATTGGAGTCACCGGGGAACTACCCAAAGGGCCCTATGCTGTGCATCAAATAGGCGAAATTGAATTTGTGTTTGTTGTGGCTAAAGAGCATCCGTTGGCGGATTTTATCGGAATATTAGAAGGCCAGAATATTAAACAATATCCCGCAATTGTTGTAGCCGACAGTTCGCGCAATTTGCCAGAACGTTCAAGTGGATTATTTGAAAGTAAACAAGTGATCAGGGTTCAGAATATGATGGCTAAGCGCGATGCACAAGTGCAAGGTTTAGGTATTGGATTTTTACCTCTTCATCTAATTAAATCACAATTGGATAGCGGAGACTTGGTGGCGAAAGCCACATCTTTGCACCGTCCTGCGGTACCTGTGTATATGGCATGGGAAAAGCATAAATCAGCTAAAGCCTTGGCGTGGTTTATTGAGCAAGGCAAGAATCATAAGTGGTTTTAGGTTAAGCGATAATATCCTTTGAGGCTAAAACCAGTTGTTACAGGCGGATAACCACTTCCACACCTTTTTCGTCTTCACGGTTTTGAATATTGATTTTTGCTTTGTGATATTCAGCGATGATTTTGGCAATATAAAGGCCTAAGCCTAAGTGTGTTTCGTGATTAACTTGGTGATCTCTTACCGAAACCATGGAGTTGAGTAACTGTTCATGCATATTCTCTGGCAATTTGGGCCCAGTATTGGCGATGGTCAGCTCCATATAGCCATTTTTTTCCATCAACGATAACATTATTGTGTTGTGTACAGGGCTAAATTCCACGGCATTAGCTATTATTTTATCTAGCATTTGTGCAAACAATTCAGGCGAGCCATTTAAATTTTTAATCAAATTGTGGGTATTTAAAGCAAATTTATTTTGTGGATAAGCAATTCGATAACCTTCTGTGCAACCCATGAGTAATTCGGATAACTCAAAATTTTCTCTTTCACTGTATTGAATCGCTTGTTCCAGACGAGTGGCTTCACTCATGTTGCTGAGAATTTTACTGAGGCGATGAATGCCTGATTGTGCACGTTCAATATATTGCTGTTTTTCCTGTTCGTCATTGCCGTTATTTTGTTCCATGGATAAGTTCTCTAATGACGATTTAACAATGGCCACAGGGGTGCGTAGTTCATGGGATAAGCGGGAACTCATATTTTCCAAATAATGATTATATTGTTGTAATTTGTCTAAAACGCTGTGAAAGGTTCGAGATAAATCACCGATTTCATCTTGGGTATTGGAACGGGGAATATTCCCCAAGATTTTACCGTTTTCGTCAATTGCAGATTCAGTCTCGTTGCGCAGCTTACTGATCCGAAACGAGATCCGAGATGCAAATAAAAACAGCGCTGCGGTGCCTAAAAATACCACGGCAATTATCACGTGGAATAGCTGTTCTAGTGCACGGTTTCTTAGGGTGCGGATACCGTGGGTAGTCTGCTCAACTACCACAGCTCCCATCACTTGTTCATCGATAAATATTGGGTGGGCTGCAGATAACACTACGGCTTTGTTGTCCGGTGATAAGCGCCACTGAGAGCTAGCCGTACCCGTTAATGCTTTGGCTAAATCTTGGCCTTTCAGTGCATAGGCATTTTCCAATTCATCAACGAACCCTGCTGGCGGTTTTGTGAGTATTTGATAATACAGCGGGAATAACCAATCTTGTTCAATTCGATGCCAGAGTGTATCGCGCTTTCGCGGTTTGGGAGCAATTCGCACGCCAGTTGCATCTTGAATCGAACCCGAGCGGGCGAGCACACGCATGTGTTTATCCACTACCCAAACTCTAGCATTAGAGTATTTTAAACCTTTTAAAATCTTCTCAATTTCAGGGGAGGGAACTAGTACAGTGCCTAAAGAATCGGATTGGTTAGGATTGGCAGTGCCAATAATATATTTACGTTCTCGGCTTTGTAAATCGTCCACATCTGCTATAGCAAAGGCAATTTTGCTGGACATAATTTCTAATGGAAAACGCAGTTCTATGTTGTAACCATTTTCAGTTTCCTGCCAGTTACCTTGGATAGCGGTTTCCAATGATAGAGGACGCAAAGATTCAGGGTTTTCATCAAGTAAATAGGCGTTTACCCAACCAGACTGCTGGGGCGCGACAATATATCGTCTGAATTCTCCTTGGGGATCGGTTACCGCTATTAATAAATAGTCATTTCTATCGACTCTAAGACTATTTTTGGGGCGATAAACCAAGTGATCATCCACCACCTCAAACATGGCATACAGATACTTATTATATTGCCCGACCATGTGCTCAAAATAGAAACTCTCGGGATCATAAAATACATTTTGTTCGATTAACTGCATTTCTGCGTAGTGCAAAGATAAGTGGCGATAATCAACCCAATCATCTAGCTGGCCGTCTAATTGTATTGGATCAACAATTTTATGGGCGTAAAGATCCGTTCCGGGTTTTACATCTTGCAAATAAGATGACTGGCTATCAAATAATGTTGGTCGTTCATGTAGCGCTGTAGCAACTGCTCGGGCGGTGCCTTCCATTGTCTGTTCCTGACCGGTGCGCAGGTAGCTTTCCAATTCCCACACGTACTGATACCCCAACCATGGAATGGTAAATAGAAATAACGACAGTAATAAAAGTTTTAAGCGGATGCCAAAGCGAAGACGGTTCATAAACTAACTAGATTTCCAGCGATAGCCCATGCCGTAGACGGTTTCAATGCGATCGAATTCGGCATCTAATTGCATAAACTTCTTACGTATACGCTTAATATGCGAAGTAATAGTAGTGTCATCAACGACCATTTTTGATTCATCCATAAGTTGTTGGCGACTTTTCACATGGCCAGCATATTTGGCAATGGCATGTAACATCCAAAACTCAGTCACGGTTAGTTCTATGGATTGACCGTGCCAGCTAACGGTCATTCTATTGCTGTCCATTAGTAAGGCACCAGACTCGATCAAATCAGTAGCAACTTGCGGTTGATTGAGTAGTTCGGTGCGTCTGAACAAGGCGGCGATGCGAGCCAGTAAATGAGGCAAACTAATGTCTTTGGTTAGATAGTCGTCGGCACCCATGCGTAAACCACAAATTGTGTCGTAATCATTGTCTCTAGCGGTAAAAAAGATGATTGGTAGGGTTTTCGATAATGAACGAAGTTGCTGACATAACATAAAGCCGCCGTCTATTTCTTCATTTAAGCCAATATCGACTACAGCTAAGTCAGGTAATCGCTGCATAAAGGCCTGCTCTGCATCAATACGACTAGCATAAGTAAATACTTCGTAGCCCTGTTTTTGCAACGCCGATGCATAATTATCTCTAATCGCTGGGTCATCTTCGACTATGGCAATACGTTTTGACATCAATTTACCGCTTTTTCTAACTGTTTCTGTTTAGTGATAACAACTATATCGCAAAAATTTGTTCAGCCCATGGCCTTTTAGCTGAATAAATGCAATTTCCATTTTTTCGCCACATTTGCTCACCACATTGCCATTTTTGCCTGCATTTGATGACAGAAAGTCCCGCTTAAATAGACTCCATCGAAACAACACAAACTAAAACAACTTACTCTTTTGGAGAACAACTATGAAAAAACGTATTTTATTTCCACTTACCGCAATCGCTTTAAGTCTTTCGACAAATGTTTTGGCTGCAGACGGGGTTTCCAAATCAAGAACAACAGAAGAGCAAACTAATGGAGCCATTGGTTTTGGGTCTGGTGCGGTGGCAGGTGCATTGGTTGCGGGGCCGGTTGGTGCAATAGTTGGTGGTCTTTTTGGGGTGATGATTGCCGAAGATGTAAACAGTGACAATGCGCTGGAGGCAAGTGAAAGCGAATTGACGAAAAGCTATGCCCAACTATCGCAACAACAAGAACAACTTGCTCGTCAAGAAGCTCAGTTAATCGCGTTACAACAGCAATATGAACAGGCGCAACAAGAAAACCAAGTGCAATTGGTTGCCATGGATAATGAGATTGAGCGAGTGATGCAAGAAATGGAATCAAATATTCAATTCCGAACGGCGTCCTATGTACTCGAGTCGCACTTTAAACCGCAGTTAGATTTAGTTGCACAAGGATTAAAAAATAACCCTAATTTAGTGGTCAGCTTGTCGGGCTTTTCTGACAGCCGTGGTGATGACTCTTTCAATCAAGCATTGTCTGAACAGCGCGTAGTGAGTGTTAAAGACTATCTTTTATCTCAGGGGGTTGATGATAAGCAAGTACTTACTTTGTCTTTCGGTGAAACGCAGCCAGTCTCGGCCGAAGCTAACAACGAAGACTTCTTCTTTGATCGTCGAGTGCTAATTCGAGTTGCTGAAGGTCAACAATCGATGACTGCATCAAACCTATAGGAGAGCGACAGTGATTAAGCGTCTGAGATTTGTCATCGTCCTTTCGCTACTTTTTATCTTAGGTGCGGTGCAATATGCAACGCCCTTTTTCAAGGATGAAAGTACCGATGAGCCATCCACTAGCCAATCTAGGTTCAAAATAGATGTGTCCTATGAATCTGTAGATGGTGCTAACTCATCTGTGTATGTAGATGATTATCAACAAGTTGAACAGGGAAGTTTGTTTTTACAAAAACAGGGAGAGCAAGGGTATTTGTTGTCACCGCTTTTAGATACGCGGGTAGACATGAATATTACCGGCTTAATTGCTCGGGCTAAAGTGACACAGACGTTTACTAATATCAGTGATGAATGGGTGAATGGTATTTATGTGTTCCCGCTACCCGAGAACGCCGCAGTGGACCATTTGGAAATGCGAATTGGCGAGCGGCGGATTGTGGGGCAGATTCATCCTAAACAGAAAGCCAAAGCCATATACGAACAAGCGAAACGAGAAGGAAAAAAAGCCAGTTTGTTGGTGCAGCAGCGACCTAATTTATTTAAGAATTCAGTGGCAAATATAGGCCCTGGTGAGTCGATTAAAGTGACTATTGAATACCAACAAGCGGTAGCTTATGAAAACAATACCTTTAGTTTGCGATTTCCAACAACGGTAACACCAAGGTACTTACCTAAATTGAATCTAGATGCAGGGACTCAAGCGGTTGCTGATAGCGGTTGGGGCATGACACCGCCAGTCTACAAGGAAAACCCTCCTTCGAATAACCAGGCACAAGAGCCTGAGCTGATGCATAAAGTGGCTATCAATATCGCCCTAAATACAGGCTTTGCGTTGCAAAATATTGAAAGCAAATTCCACCCCATTCATCAATTAGAGAAAAAAGCCGGAGTTTACGAAATATCCTTACAGCAAAACATGATAGCCAATCAAGACTTTGTACTGAGTTGGCAGCCAGAAGCTAATCAAAGTCCTAAGGCTGCACACTTTGTGCAGCGTACCGAAGAGGGCATTTACGGCATGGTGATGTTGATGCCACCTGATGGGGATACTGAAACCTTGAATTTGCCTAGGGAAGTTATCTTTGTGATTGATACATCTGGCTCAATGTCAGGAGACTCAATGCCGCAAGCGAAACAAGCGCTCATATATGCCATTCAACAATTGCCAGAAAGTGACACTTTTAATTTAGTTGAGTTTGATTCAACGGCGAGGAAAATGTGGGCCACTCCCAAAGTTGCTAACACTAACAGTAAATCGGCAGCCGTGGAATATGTCGCGAATTTGAGCGCCGATGGTGGCACCGAAATGTTGTCAGCGCTGCAATTGGCGTTAGGTCAGCAGAGTCCAAGCGCTGCTTTTAAAGAAACTGAAAGTCGCATCCGCCAAGTTATTTTTATCACCGACGGCTCGGTGGGTAACGAGGCTAGCTTGTTTGAATACATTCAAGATAATTTGCAACAAAGCAGGTTGTTCACGGTTGGGATTGGTTCAGCTCCGAATAGCTTTTTTATGACTGAAGCGGCGCGGATGGGAAAAGGTACCTTTACCTATATTGGCTCTACTGATTCAGTGCAACAACAGATGCAGAACTTATTTACGAAATTGACCCATCCATTGTTAACTGATTTGATGATGAGCTTTTCGCAAAATGTTGAGGTCTATCCCCGTAACTTACCCGATTTATATAAAGGTGAGCCGCTTATGGTGAGTTATCGTGGGGCTGAAGCTGTGGATAACTTAATTGTCACTGGATCCTTGAAAAATCAACATTGGCAGACGGCTTTGTCTTTACAAAATGGCGGCAGCGAAACCGGTTTAAATGTGCTTTGGGCGAGGCGCAAGATTGCCCAATTAGGCCGAGATAAAATGTTGGGACAAGATTACGATGAAATGAACAAACAAATTGAACAAGTGGCGATGGCACATCATTTGGTCAGCGAAATGACCAGTTTGGTTGCCGTGGATGTAACTCCTACTGCGCAAAATACAAGTAAGGATGCACAGCTTAAATCGCATTTACCCAAAGGACTTAAAAGGACGTTGGGTACCTTACCGCAAACCGCAACAGCGGCCCAATTACAATGGATGTTAGCGTTACTACTTATGGGGGTTGGATTATGTATGGTCATTTTCACAAGGCACCGTTAAGACGAAAAGTGCTGAATATCGTTTGGCGTTATAAATGGGCGAGTCTGTGTTTTGTAATGAGTGCATACTTGTTTGCATCCAGCGGCTATATCCATGCCAAAGCACAGTTAGCACAATATTTAATTGAAGATGCTTGGGTTGAGTCGTTACACAGCGGTGAAAAAATAGCCCCTTGGGCATGGGCTGATACCTGGCCTGTTGCCAAGCTCAATATTGCTGACCAAAGTTTGTATGTTTTAGCGGGGGCAACAGGCAGGGTGATGGCATTTGGCCCTGGTCATATGAGCAGTACGCCTTTTCCTGGGGAGCCGGGTAATGCGGTCATTACGGGGCACCGTGATACCCACTTCGCGTTGTTACAAGAGATTAAAATTGGCGATGTAATAACCACAGAAACGGTAAATAACGTTAGTCAGTATGAAGTATTGGAAGTGCGGATTGCTCATCAAAATCAGATTAATTTAACCGAGTCTGGTATCGATGATGAACTAACTTTGATTACCTGTTATCCGTTCAACAGCGCCGCACCTAATCCTGAACTGCGATACGTGGTGCGGGCTTTGAAAATTGATGCCTAGAACTAGATTACATTTGCTTGATTAAGTAGTCTAGACCACCGGTGATTGCGGCTACTTGGGCGAGAATACAGTTTTCGTCGTCGACTTTCGGGCTGTCCGGGTAAACCTCTGTAGTGGTGACATACTTAGCGCCCGAAAAGCCACCACATAAGAATAGTTTACGTTTGTCATAATTAATTACTCCCCGTTGTTCCATTGGCGTTCCAATGAGTTTTCCATCGGCATCAGCGGGCGCAATGTGAGTGACTTTTTCTACCGAATCTATCACCGCTTTTTGAAATTCAGGAGCCGGATTGTTGCTGTCTCCAACCCCATAAAATCCATCAGGAATATCCCACACATCCTGATGAATACCATCTCTTGCACTCAGTGCCGGACGAAATTCAGAGTTGTCTGTGTCAGTGGTTTCGTGCAGATCAAAATGGGCTAACAGGTCTAGTTGCAAGCCTTGCACATAATCCATGGCTAGCGCTGCTTCAGGGGCAGGTGAATTAGGATAAAACGAACGGTTTGGATCAATCGCTTTTGGGTCCCAGCGATTAATGGTTTCATAACCCCAAGGGCTTAAGCAAGGTAAAACCACAAAATTAAAGTGCTCTTCATAGGCTTTTGCTTTGCTTTTAACAAACCGAATCGCTCCTTGTACACCGCTAGTTTCGTAACCATGTACACCACCGGTAATTAAAATGCTTGGTTTGTCGTCGTTCCACGCTTTAGTTTTGATCGCAAACAGAGGGTAACGCTCTTGGTCATAGGGCAGCGCGCCATATTGAAGTACTTTAAAGGACCCTTTTAAGTCTTCTAGTTTTGCCAATACCTCAACCTTGTATTCCCGTTTGACTTGTTGGTTATTCAACCATTGCGCTTTTTCAGCATCGCCCCAAGGTTGACCAGGCACGCCAATTGCGTATTCTTCGTAACTCATGTTGTTCCTATTCATACGTTAATATTGCAGATTTTGGTAAGGTAACACCTGTAGTTTCAGGCTGTAAACCTTTGCATCAAAGTGACGATAAAGCGTCATTAAAAAACGCTTTAATTGTTTATTCACACTTGAAATATGGCAAAATGACAGCATATTCGAAGTTGACCTGACTCTCTCTCCTTCAGGTTATATCAAATTCGATCGATTGAACCTCCGTTAAGTTTGCGATTAGCAGGCGTTTAGGTTCACCAAAATAAAATAAAAAGTTAAATGGGAAGCGCTATGAAAGCCTTAGACATTTCTGGTCTGACAAAAACCTACAAGGGTGGTACACAGGCTTTAAAGGGTATCAATTTACAAGTCTCCGAGGGAGATTTTTTTGCTTTACTAGGCCCAAATGGCGCAGGTAAATCTACCACCATTGGTGTGATCAGTTCGTTAGTCAATAAGTCTACTGGAACGGTAAACGTATTTGGTCATTCTGTCGATACTGAGTTGGTTGAAGCCAAATCCTGTATAGGTCTAGTGCCGCAAGAGTTTAACTTCAATCAATTTGAAACCCTTTACCAAATTGTGGTCAATCAGGCCGGATATTATGGTGTCCCTCGTAGTATTGCCAAACAACGGGCCGAAAAATACCTTAAGCAATTGGATTTATGGGAAAAGCGCAATGAGCCGGCAAGAGAGCTTTCTGGCGGTATGAAACGTCGTTTAATGATTGCGCGGGCATTGATGCACGAACCCAAAATGTTGATTCTTGATGAACCCACAGCCGGCGTTGATATTGAGATTCGCCGTTCAATGTGGACCTTTCTAAAAGAAATTAACGAGCAAGGTATCACCATCATTTTAACCACTCATTATTTAGAAGAAGCGGAGATGCTGTGTCGCAATATTGCCATCATTGATAAAGGCATTATTGTTGAAAATACCAGTATGAAGGCTCTTTTATCTAAATTGAGTATGGAAACCTTTGTACTGGATTTACCTGTTCAATCAAAACCACCCACTTTACAAGGTTTTGCGTTTCGCAATATTGACGACCATACACTTGAAGTGGATGTAGACAAAGACGTTGGTTTGAACGATGTATTCCGTCAGTTGACTGACCAAGGAGTAACAGTTTTGAGTATGCGCAACAAAGCCAACCGATTAGAAGAGTTATTCGTCAGAATGGTCGAAAAAGGCAGAAAAGAACAGGCAGGAGCAGCATAATGGCAAATCGCAATTTCACAGCCTTACGCACTATCTGGATTAAAGAATGTACTCGCTTTTTGCGGATCTGGATTCAAACCCTAGTACCGCCAGCGATTACCATGTCTTTGTACTTCGTTATCTTTGGAAGCTTGATTGGCTCGCGTATTGGCCAAATGGGTGGTTTTTCGTATATGGAGTTTATTGTACCGGGTCTAATTATGATGTCGGTGATCACCAACTCTTATGCGAATGTGAGTTCCTCGTTTTTTAGTGCCAAATTTCAACGTAATATTGAAGAGTTACTGGTAGCGCCGGTGCCTAGTTGGATTATTGTTCTAGGGTTTGTTGGTGGCGGTGTGGCGCGGGCAATACTGATTGGTATTATTGTCACTACGGTCTCGATGTTCTTTGTGGATATTCAAATCCACAATTTAGCGATAATCATCGTTACTCTTATTCTGACATCCTCTTTGTTTGCCACTGCAGGCTTAATTAATGCTGTTTACGCTAAAACATTCGACGATATCAGTATGGTACCAACCTTTGTTCTTACCCCATTAACTTACTTAGGTGGTGTTTTTTATTCGCTAACCTTGCTACCAGAATTTTGGCAGTGGGTGAGTAAAGCCAACCCAATCGTGTATATGGTTAATGGATTTAGGTACGGTTTTCTCGGCGTTTCAGATGTCGACTATATGTTATCGTTAGGCTTGTTAGTCGGTTTTAACTTGTTGTTATTCACCATTGCATATCAACTAATTAATCGCGGTGTCGGCATTCGAAGTTAAATCTAAAGCAAGGTTAAAGATACAGTTATTATGCATACAGGTAATTCGCGAAGTATTACTAGCAACCAGCTTGGACCCCATGAAAAAGTGTCTGAGTTGGTGCGTCGACATCTAGCCAACACTAGTCAAAAACCCTTTAATCAGCATACTTTGGATGCGTTCGAAGATGTGAAAAAGTGGCGTTTGCAAGTGGACCCTGAATTGCGAAAGCCTTTGATTTTTGATTCTTGTTGCGGTGTTGGTGAAAGCACATCGCACATTGCCGCGCAGTTTCCGGATGCGTTAGTGGTGGGAATTGATAAGTCTGAATTGCGTACCAATAAACATGTTCATTACAGCGATAAAGCGCCTAATTATTTAGTAGTACGTGCGGATGTGAATGACTTTTGGCGCTTGGCTAATTCTGCCCAATGGCAATTGAGCCATCATTTTTTACTGTATCCCAACCCCTACCCCAAATCATCTCAGGTGCAGCGAAGGTGGCATGCCTGCGCTGCATTTAAAGACATAGTTGGACTGGGTGGAATATTAGAGGTGAGAAGTAATTGGCAAATTTACATCCAAGAGTTTGCGGTTGCGTTAAATACTGCGGGTAAGTCGGCCGCTGTGAGTCCTTATCATAGCGCTGAGCCACAAACCCCGTTTGAGCGAAAATATTGGGCCAGTGGGCAACAAAGTTGGCAGGTTGTTAGTCACCTGTAATTGATTAGGCTGCCGCGTTATTTAGTTCGCGGCGCTGTTTGTTGATTTTAAGCGGATAAACCTCAGTCTAACAATTCGGTTTTGGAACGCTAAAATAGTAGCCTTGGGCATATCGAATGCCTAATTCTTTTAATTTTTCTAAGGTTGCCCAAGTTTCCACATGCACTGCTACAACACTTATTTCTTTCTCTTTTGCCAGACCCGTAAAGTGTTCTACAAATTCATAGGTTTGTTGATTTTCCATTAACTGAGAAATCAGTCCGCCAGCTATCTTTATACCGTTAACCGGCAGATTTAAGATGCTGTTGATATTGCCTGGTGTAGCACCAAAATGATCGATGTATATGGCGATATCTAACCTGCGACACTGGGCAGCGAAAGACTGGAAATCATCTATATTTTCAAGCACTACAGCAGCCGTTAACTCCAAGCCAACCCGTTTAGGATTAGGGTAGTCGTGAAGCGCTTCTGATAGTGTATTGAATAAATCTGGATTGAGCATATCTTGTTTGTTGATATTGATGTTCCATGCCGCGTTCAGATCTCTAAAATAGTTTGCACTACGATTCAAAATCGTTTCAGTCAATTGTACAACGGACTCTTGTTGTTCAATAACATGTAAGAACTCACTTGGCAGAAAGGTTTGTTCACTTGGAGTGACTAATCTGGCTAGGCATTCAAAACGCCAAACCGTTTCTTGAGATATGTCCATTATAGGTTGGAAAAAAGGAACTATTCTATCCAGACTAAAATTATCCGTGACTTCTTGTATGTGCATAATTGTCCTCGTTACAGCATTATGACTTCTGAGCGTCGGTTTATTTTAATCAATAAATAAGGCTTGCTCGGAATTACAACAATAGCACCACTTTTTCCGTTCAGAAAATGAAACTTCCTGAGATTTGTTAAAAAACTGTACTTTTTATTAACTTAGGATGCTTTATATTTGGCGAAGTGGCAGATTTGCGCTAAAGTCCGCGTCTGAAAGTTTTCATATGAGGTTACAACGAGTGGGTAAAGCGACTGCCAGTTTGGAGCATATGTTCCGTGTATTTACCAAGCCTGAAGGTAAAGATTCCAAACTCGCGCAAATAGAAGAGCATTTGTCAGATAATCTGTCGGATTTTCTTTCCCAACATGTTGTAACTACCGCGAAATCTCTTGAAGATATTGAGCAAAATTTTCAGGAATACAAAGTGCCTGAATCCCCTGAATTTGTCTCTAAACATGCAGAGGTGCTGTTAGAAAAAGTTGTCGCCAATTCAGTGAATACTTATGCTCCAACGTTCATTGGGCATATGACGTCTGCTTTGCCGTACTTCCACTTACCTTTAGCAAAGCTGCTGGTGGGGTTGAATCAAAACTTAGTAAAAATTGAAACTTCCAAAGCGTTTACGCCTTTGGAGCGTCAAGTTGTCGGCATGTTGCATGAATTGGTTTATAACGAGTCAGAATCTTTTTATAAAACCCATTTGCACAGTGCAAAACATTCTCTTGGCGCATTTTGCTCAGGTGGAACCATTGCCAATATTACCGCGCTCTGGGTCGCTCGTAACAAAGCGTTAGCTGCCGACGGAAATTTTCGAGGCGTTGCAAAACAAGGCTTAGCCGCGGGTTTAAAACATTATGGCTATGCCAATATGGGGATTCTCTCTTCCAAGCGAGGACACTACTCACTTTCTAAAGCCGTAGATATTCTAGGTTTAGGACGTGAGCAAATGCTGACCGTCGATAGCCAAAGTCAACGTTTATCCCCTGAAGACGCATTGAAAGTAGGACGACAGTTTGAACAGCGTGGAAACAAATTATTAGCCATTGTTGGGATTGCGGGCACCACAGAAACAGGCCACGTTGATCCCCTAGATGAATTGGCCGATGTCGCCAAAGAATTAAACTGTCACTTCCATGTGGATGCCGCCTGGGGAGGAGCAACCTTATTCTCCAACCGCAATAAAATGAAACTCAAAGGTATACACAAAGCAGACTCAGTCACCCTTGATGCTCACAAACAAATGTATGTTCCTATGGGGGCAGGTGTTGTGGTGTTTAAAAATCCTGAAGACAGTAATGCGGTGCGACATCACGCACAATATATTTTACGAGCCGGCTCTAAAGATTTAGGTGCGACCACATTAGAAGGTTCGCGTAACGGCATGGCAATGATGGTTTACTCGGCGTTTAATATATTCGGTCGTGAGGGATATGAGTTACTCATTGACCAAAGTATCGAAAAAGCCCAACGTTTTGCCTCTCTGATTGACCAACATGATAATTTTGAGTTGATTACTGCACCTACTCTGTCACTTTTAACTTATCGGGTAAAACCAGCCATGGTGAACGCTCATGGTGATATCGAAAGTGAAATGTTGGACAGATTAAATGTCACAGTTCAAAAGCAACAGCGTGAAGCGGGTAAATCCTTTGTTTCTCGAACACGCTTAACGGTTGAAAATTACGGTACCAAGCTTCTCACCGTATTTCGCGTAGTATTAGCTAACCCGTTAACCACTGACCAAGATCTGGTAAATATATTAGAAGAACAGTTGGATATTGCGAAGCGTACAGAAACTTGGAAAGAGCTTGAGAATCAAGCTCTTTTACAGTCAAAAAGATCTGTTGGTTAGTTCTATTTTACTCAAGTGTCACTTGAATATTATCGATCAGGCGGGTTTTTCCTAAAAATGCGGCTGCCAAAATAACCAACTCGGTCTCTTCATGACCGGGACTCAATAATGATTCCACGGAACGAATATCAATATAATCTACTTTCAATCCTGCATTGTTAAGTTCTTCAGTGTACTGCTGAATCAAATTACTGAAATCTCGTCGCCCGAGTTGAATGTTTTCACTCAATTTCTGTAAGCAACTATATAGTGCTGGGGCTTTTGCTCGTTCAGACTCAGTTAGATAGTTGTTGCGTGACGACATTGCTAAGCCATCATCCTCTCTAACCGTTGGTACACCGTAGATTTGTAGGTTCATTGATAAGTCAGTGACCATGGCTTTAATCACCTGTAATTGCTGAAAGTCTTTCTCACCAAAAAACGCCATGTTTGGTTGTACCATATTAAACAATTTACACACTATGGTGGCCACACCACGAAAATGGCCGGGACGACTCGCTCCACAAATCATATAGGACAAGCCGGGCACTTCTACAAAAGTCTGCTTTTCCAAACCTCGAGAGTAAATATCTTCTGCTTTTGGGGTGAAAAGGACATCTACCCCTAAGGCTTCTAATGCGGCCATATCTTGTTGCATAGTGCGTGGGTATGCGGCCAAGTCTTCATCAGGTCCAAATTGTAATGGATTGACAAAAATAGACACTACCACTATGTCTGCATGCTTTTTGGCTTGCTCGACAAGGTGTAAGTGCCCTTTATGTAAATTTCCCATGGTGGGGACAAACGCAATGGTTTTACCATCGTTTTGCCATTTTCTGCGTATTTCTCTAAGCGGTGTTATATCACTAATTTGCTGCATAATGTGTCCTATATATTCTTAGCTATTAGTTAAAGCTATGTTCTGCGCTTGGAAAAACGCCATTTTGCACTTCTTCAATATAGGCCTTAACTGCTTCGCGCATATCCCCGGTGATTTCTAAATAGTTTTTAGAAAACTTGGGCATGTAATTGGCACTAATGCCAAACATGTCGTGCATTACTAAGATTTGACCATCGGTATGCGCGCCGGCGCCTATACCAATTACAGGAATATTAATTGCCTTGCTAATTTTCTCAGCTAAAGGAGCTGGGACACACTCTAAAACCAACATCTGAACACCGGCTTGTGCCAATGCTTCAGCTTGTTCGAACAATCGTTCTGCTTGCAAGTCGCCACGACCTTGGACTTTAAATCCACCAAAAACGTGCACTGACTGTGGAGTAAGGCCTAAATGGCCACACACAGGCACGCCACGCAAGTTTAGCCCCTTAATGGTATCAATCAGCCAGTCTCCGCCTTCTACTTTAACCATGCTAGCGCCAGCGGCCATTAGAGTGGCAGCATTGGCATAGGTTTGTTCTGGCGTTGCATATGTCATGAATGGCATGTCGGCCACCACAAAAGCACGACTTGTTCCTTTACGAACGGATCTCGTGTGGTAAGCGATATCATCTATGGTAACAGATAGGGTATCGTCGCAGCCTTGCAGCACCATGCCCAGTGAATCACCGATCAAAATCACATCAACACCTTGCTCGTCAAATAGCTTGGCGAAGCTGGCATCATAAGCGGTTAGCGCTGTGATTTTTTGTTTCTCTTGTTTCATTTTAAACAAGCTTGACGTAGTTACTTTCTTAGTCATAATAATCACCTCTGCTAACTGAAAAGTGCAACAAAATTAGATGGTTGCTCACTTTTGATTATTTCCATGTCACATTTGTTCTGATTACTTCGAGCCCATTTTCAGGTACGCTTTTTAGTATAGAAACTAAAGAGTCACCACATGGTAACACGAGTTCAGGAGCTATCTCACGTAACGGGTATAGTACAAATTCCCGTGTTTTCATACCGTAATGGGGCACGACTAAATCATCGCTTCGAATTTGTTCATTGCCATACAAAATAATATCTAAATCTAGGGTTCTAGGTCCCCAGCGTTCGGATTTCCGCTGTCTGCCATGGGTCAGTTCAATTGTTTGTAAGCTGGAGAGTAATTCCGAAGGCGCTAATCGTGTTGCTATTGATACCACAGCATTCACATAATCAGGTTGATCTTGCGGGCCCATAGGTTTGCTAGCATAAAAACTTGAGCATTGTTTTATGTGCGTGTCTTTGAGACCGTCAATTGCACGCAACGCCTGTTGCAGTTGCTGATCAGGCTCGGCTAAATTGCTACCCAAACCTATGTAACTAATTACGGGTTGCATTAGGAGGCGCTGGGTTTCTTACTTTTGGGACGGCGGCGAGTGCGACGAGCGGGCCCGCCTTCAGCTTCTCGGAGTTTAACTAACATTTGTTTGCGTTTATCTGGGCTAACCTCTTGAAACTCAGTCCACCAATCAGCTAACTCAAGCAGTTTACCCCCTTCAATTTGTCCACGAATCAGCAAAAAGTCATAGGCTGCACGGAAACGGGCATGTTCTAACATTTGATAGGCTCTGCGGCCGAAACGCTTTGGTAAACGCAATTGTAAAAGCCAAATTTCTCGCATCATGCTGGAAAAACGTTTGGGGATCATAATGCGTTGTATTTGTCGGTGAAGCACATCGTTGACCGCGATATTGAATGCATCGAAATGATTCAAACCTGCTTCGTCCATGAGCTTTTGACAGTGTTCTTCAATTGGATACCATAAAAATGCGGCATACATGAATGCGGGGGTTACTCTTTGACCGGTATTAATCCGGTTATCAGTATTCATCAGCATTTTTCTAATAAACTGATTTTCACGACTGTCGCTGCCTTTTAGCAAGGGCGCTAATTGTGGAAATAACGGTTGGATAAGATCATATTCCTGCATTAATTCAAAGGTTCTTAAACCTTGTCCGGAAATAAACAGTTTAATGACTTCTTCAAACAGGCGAGCAGGCGGAATGTTGTTTAATAAACTGCCTAATTGATGAATTGCAGCGGCAGATTCTTGGCTGATTTGCATATTCAGTTTGGCTGCAAATCGCACTGCCCTTAACATTCTAACCGGATCTTCACGATAACGAGTTTCAGGGTCACCAATCAGCTCTAAACGTTTGTCTTTGATTGCTTGCATGCCATTGGCAAAGTCGGTCACCGTAAAGTCGGTGACGCGGTAATACATCGCGTTTACTGTGAAATCGCGACGTTCTGCATCTTCTTCAATACTGCCAAAAACGTTGTCTCTGAGAATTTGACCTTCTTGACTTTGTTTGCCTAGCACCTCTGCAGGTTTTTTGCCTTTTTCGTCATCCGAGTTTTGGTGATGGCCTCTAAATGTGGCTACTTCAATAATTTCACGACCAAAAACGACATGGGCTAAACGAAATCGGCGGCCAATTAAACGACAGTTTCTAAATAGCGCTTTGACTTCATCAGGAGTGGCATTGGTAACGACATCAAAATCTTTTGGCTGCAGTCCCATAATAAGATCACGTACACAGCCGCCTACTAAGTATGCGTCGAATCCAGCGCCATTTAGGCGGTACAATACTTTCAGGGCATTATCACTGATACCTTTTCTAGAAATGCCATGCTCACCGCGAGTGATAACCTTCGGATTGAGTAAATCCGAATGGTATTCGTCAGCGTTTTTTGTCAAAGCATTTTTGACCTTTTTGATCACTCGAGAAATGATGCGTTGGCTCCTGATAACACAAATAATTTTAATGGCGCGCAATGATATACTGGATGAAGAGTATTTTCTATCTGTTGATATAGCTAGTTGCCAGTAAATTGGCTGTGAATACAACTAATACATCTAAATTATGTCTAGTTTAATTTACGACAACTAGAATCTCTTATCATTAATTGGGTATCTAGCACCACAGAGTCAACAGGCTTTTTGTTGAGTAAATCCAGTAAAGCAGAGACCAAAGCTTCCCCACCTTTTTGGGTGTCTTGATGAATCGAACTTAGTGAAGGTTGTGTGAATGCACACACTGAAATGTCATCATATCCCACTATTGCCACTTGCTCGGGGACACTAACTCCTTGTTCGTTCAATGCTCGCATCATACCTAAGGCTATTGAATCACTGGCCGCGACTATACCGTCGTAATTAAACTGATTATTTTTCAATAAGGCTAAGGTTACTTTGTAGGCATCTTCAAAGGTAAAGTGGATGTCTAACGGATTGGGTTGTTGCAATTGTGCATTTTTCAAAACCTGTTGATAACCTGCAAAACGCAAACCTGTTTCAAAGGAACGCATGCCACAAAAGACAATATTCTGACATCCTTGTTTGACTAAATGTTGAGTAGCCAGTTCCCCACCCATGAAATTGTCAGTACCAACAGTCACATAGTCGCTGTTCTTTGATTGACCACCCCAAACCACTATCGGCTTTTGATGATTTATTAGTTTATCAAATGCATCCATATCGTCACCCTGACCAAACACAATCAGTCCGTCAGCGCGGTTCATCGTAAAATAATCATCTAGAGAACTGGTTTGAGCAATATTGTGGGACACCAATAACAGATCGTATTTATGACGACTTAGCTCATCGGCAATTATGCCAACGATATTCAATACAAAGGGGTCAGTAAAAGATTGATCATGTTCGGAGCTTTTAATAATCACAACGGCAATGGTGTTAGAGGTTTTCAATCGGAAGTTTCGGGCCGCGGTATTAATCTTAAAATCGTGAGCTGCCGCGAGCTTTTGTATTTTCTCGCGGGTTTTTGCACTAATTAACTTATTGTTATTCAGCGCCCTAGAAGCAGTTGAACCTGAAACCCCAGCGAGTTTTGCTAAATCGGAAAGCGAACGAACTTTTTTTGTCATGACTATCTCCAAATACTGCAGTTCATGGCAATTCCATCGAAATAGATATTTCAGTAGAGAGGAAAACTCTTAATGCTTTGATACTATTCACTATTGTACACCCTATTGATGTTAGCTTGCAGGTTAAATGATGCAAAATATCATTACCTGAATTCATCCAACATTCCGAATCGACTTAACATCGGCTACGCACCATTTTATTTTTATCTAGGCTGATTATAGACCCGAATAAAAAATAATTGCAATCGATTGCATTTTTACATATGTTTAACAAAGATTAGCGTCACTTATTGAGTTAATGACACTTCATCGAGCATGTTAGAAGATGACTAATGAGGTTATTTAGGTGTAATCGAGTATCGCTAATATCCGTTATTTCACAACAGTGCTCGAAGTTAATCAATTGCTTAACTTGGAGCAAAATTATAGCCATTAATGGTGATTTCAATGCCCAGATTTATGACCATATTTGCCATTGCGGCTTGTTATTTTATTTTTGCTATCTTGCTCAATAGTGTAGGGACGGTCATTCTACAATCGATTAATAGTTTCGATATCAGCAAGCCCATCGCCAGTTCTTTAGAAGGATTCAAGGATCTTTCTATTGCCTTTGTGTCTTTTGCCATTGCAGCGTTTGTGCCTAGAGTGGGTTACAAACTGGCGATGATGGCAGCCTTAATATTGGTTGCTGCGGTCTGTGCGCTCACTCCGTTGTTTGCCGACTTTATGATGATCCAAATTTTATTTGCCTGTATCGGAACGGCTTTCGCGCTAATTAAAGTTTCGGTTTATAGCATCGTCGGTCAGTTGTCAGATGATACTAAAAGCCATGCATCACTGCTGAATACCATTGAAGGTATTTTTATGTTGGGGGTGTTGTCAGGTTACTGGTTATTTAGCGGATTTATCGATGCAGAAGCTCCCCATTCTTTACGTTGGATGGAAGTGTATTATTGGCTTGCTGGATTCACTGTTTTAACCGCATTAGCCGTGCTTTTTTCACCGATAAAAAAAGCGCCAAAAGCTGAACTTACTAGACCCCTGATCGACGATTTTATGGAGATGATTAAGCTCACCTACCGACCTCTGGTTTTGGTATTTGTGTTATCCATTTTCTTTTACGTTTTAATTGAACAGGGGATAGGTACTTGGTTACCTACATTTAACAACGAAATATTGCACTTACCTTTAGATGTCAGTATTCAGATTACCAGTATTTTTGCCGCTGCTATCGCCATAGGACGTTTATTGGCAGGACAAGTTTTGCGTTTCATGAATTGGTACAAGTTTTTGAATATCTGTTTAATTTTTATGGCCATATTGATGTTGTTGTGTCTGCCGATGGCCAATACAGTTCAAAATGCTGGCCAAATCAGCACTATCTCCAGCGTCTTTGATGCACCACTCGCTGCCTACTTATTACCTCTTGTGGGGTTACTGATGGCACCTATTTATCCGGTTATCAATTCAGTGATGTTAAGTTCGCTAGAAAAAGCACTGCATGCGCCCATGACCGGATTAATCGTGGTCTTTTCCGCCCTTGGGGGAACAACAGGGTCGATAATTACCGGCATTGTATTTGAGTCTTTTGGTGGTCAACGGGCGTTTTATTTATCTTTGATACCGATGGCGCTGATTGCAATCACGCTATTTTTATTCAAACGCTCAACTGGTCGAATTTCACCTTTCTCAAGCCGCGACATAGAAGAGGCCGCATGAGCACTTTAATAGGACGTCAAACCGCTGGTAATTTTGAGCAAAGCTTGGCTTTTTTCAGCAGCGCATTATTTGATCAGGTCCAAACATCGGGTCTGTTTACCGACAGTAAACACTTTGCAGATGCCACGCCTAAAACCGATTGGGATGAAATTTACCAACAATATGAACAGCAATCAGCATCTGGTCATTTCAAATTGGCAGAGTTTGTTGAGCAATATTTTAGCTTTCCCGAACCGATAAAGCTGGCCGAAAATGTTCGTTATCAAACCGTTGCTGAACACATTGAAGCTTTATGGTCACTTTTACAAAAGCAGCCAGATGCCGACAGCAAAGATTCTCTTTTGCCACTGCGATTTCCTTACTTGGTGCCGGGCGGTCGATTTAGGGAAATATATTATTGGGATAGTTATTTCACTTCTTTAGGTTTGCTCAATTCTGGACGCAAAGAATTAGTCAAATCGATGGTGTTAAATTTTATTCAATTGCAGAAAGATATTGGCTGTATTCCCAATGGTAATCGCAGTTATTATTTTAGTCGCTCCCAACCGCCAGTATTGGGCTTAATGGTAGACATGCTGTTCAGGTCTGAGGGCAACTATAAGGATCTAGACTTTCTCAAGGAATGCGTAGAAGCCATGGATTCTGAATATGCGTTTTGGATGGCGGGTGCTGAACAGTTGAGTGAACCTTTTCAAACTCATAGTCGTTCAGTCAGAATGCCAAATGGCGGGATTTTGAATCGCTATTGGGATGAGCAAGCTTGTCCTCGACCTGAATCTTATGCTGAGGATATAGATTCTGCTGAGCATAAAAAAGACCATGAAAAATCCACTTTCTATCGGCATATTCGTGCTGCATGTGAATCAGGTTGGGATTTCAGTTCGCGCTGGTTGGCGGATCCAGAAGATCTGCAAAGTATCCAAACTACCGATATTATCCCTGTTGATCTCAATTGTTTGCTGTATCAGCTTGAAGTGTTATTGAGTCAGTATTGGGACTTGTTAGGGCAAAAAAATAAAAGTCAGCTTTACCAGCAAAAATCGGAAACTCGTAAAGTAACCATACAATCTTACTTTTGGGATTCTACAGATAACTTCTATCGGGATTTTAATCTGAAAACAACCAGTCAATCTGCGGTGATGTCTCTTGCCGGTGTGTTGCCTCTATTCGTTAACCTTGCCAATCATGAACAGGCCGAAGCCGTAGCCAGTCGATTGGAAAACGAATTTCTATGTGCTGGAGGTTTGCTTACCACTTTGTGTCAAAGTAGCCAGCAATGGGACGCACCAAACGGTTGGGCGCCATTACATTGGTTTGCTGTTAAAGGGTTACAGCAATACCAACAGAATGAATTGGCGACACGGATCATGCAAAACTGGCTCGCTAACGTAGAACATTATTTTCAGGCCCATGGAAGTTTAATGGAAAAATATAACGTCAAAGAAATTGACCATGTTGCGCAAGGTGGTGAGTACGAGGTACAGCATGGATTCGGTTGGACTAACGGGGTGACTAGCGCCTTCTATCAACTTATGGAGTCGAGTCAGCCCAAGCTTGAATTGCCCAATCTAAAATAGCCTGAGTCTGTTGTGGTATATGTTTAGGGACAGGTAAATTAAGATGATCCAGGGCGACGATGAGGTTTTCTTCTGTTTTATTAAGGTTCAATGCCGGCGCATGATTTTGTTTACTGAATTTGCGCCCGTCAGCTGACCTGACCAATGGTAAATGCAAACATTGAGGCAGAGCCTTGCCCAAGGTCTTAAATAACGCCCACTGGCATGCTGTGGCCGTTATTAAATCTTCTCCCCTAACTATTTCGGTAATGCCTAATTTTATATCATCAGCCACAGATGCTAGGTGGTAGGCGTACAATCCATCTTTGCGCCTAACAATAAAATCTTCTTGGGTTGCGTTACTATTTACTTCGAGTTGACCTAATCGAACATCGTTTATCTGCGATATGTTAAATTGGTTTTTTATCCGAAGGGAGTATGGGGCTTGTATCTGTTTTTTATCTCGACAAGTGCCGCTATAGAATTCGCCAATAGCCTTAATTTGCGCTCGTGTGCATTCACAAGGATAAAGTAAATTTTGGCGATTGAGTTGCGATAAAATATGTTCGTAATATTGGCTGTTTTGACTTTGCAAAATGACATCGTCATCCCAAATCAAACCATGGGCCTTTAACGTCAACTGAATACTTTCTATTGCGCCAGCCATGATTCTTGGCGGATCAATATCGTCAATGCGTAGTAGCCACTTGCCGTTATTCACTTTGGCTTGCAAGAAACTTCCCAGAGCGGTCACTAATGAGCCCATATGCAGTGGCCCAGATGGACTTGGTGCAAATCGACCGATATAACTTGTTTGGTTCATAAATAATCACCAACGTAAAGTTAACGCTCTAGAAACAACAAAAGCCGCAGGTTAGCGGCTTTGGAATCGACTTAAAAAAATTAACCTTGTAGCTGTTTTTCTTTAATTTCAGCTAGGGTTTTACAATCGATACATAAATCAGCGGTAGGTCGAGCTTCTAATCGCCTTACACCAATCTCAATGCCACATGCATCGCAAAAACCAAAGTCGTCTTCTTCAATTCGTTTTAACGTTTTTTCAATTTTCTTGATTAACTTACGTTCACGGTCGCGGGTACGAAGTTCTAAGCTGAATTCTTCTTCTTGAGCCGCTCGATCTACTGGATCTGGGAAATTGGCCGCTTCATCCTGCATATGGTGAACAGTACGATCTACTTCTTCGCGAAGTTGAGAGCGCCATGCTGACAATATTTTACGGAAATGCTCGAGTTGAGCATCGTTCATATACTCTTCGCCGTCTTTCTCCTGATAAGGAGTTAGACCAGCTAGTGCTATTAATCCTAAACTTTTTTCTTTTCCAGTTGGCATGTGCCAATTCTCCTACACTACGACACAAACGTTGTTTAGCGAATGAGGATATATAGCAGATTGCTATTATCCTAGCAAATTAGGCTTGGTCGAATATATGTAACTGTTACGCTTATCAGCGGTAAAATTGGCCTAGTAAATACCAATTTTTTTGAATAAAAAACGGTGAGCTGTTTTTTACGACTCGCAAACATAGACTCCTTAGATAAAAAATCAACCTTTTTTTTACAGATCGAAACTTAGTTGCTGATTTAATTGTAGTTTTTCTTCAGAGATTTTGCAGCCGTAGGCGATAATTTGTACGCCCGCAGCCATTGCTGCTTGTAAAGTCGCCGAATATTCCGGATCTACGTCGGTAGCAACTCGGATATTTTTGATGCCAGTATGCTGACTACAAAACAACAATACAGCGCGTTTCCCAGCTTGAGCAATGACAATTAGTTCACGTAAGTGTTTACTGCCCCGTTGGGTTTTTGCATCAGGGAAATAACCAATCCCGTCCCTCAGTAATGTAACTGATTTTACTTCAACATAACAATCGGGTAGATTGTCAGAGGTTAACATAAAATCTATTCTGCTATTTTCTTCTCCGTACTTTACCTCTGGTTTAATCCCTTGGTATTCAGCTAATTCTTTGATTTTTGATTGGGCAAAAGCTTCGGCAACTAATTTATTCGCATTGTGGGTATTGACCCCTATCCAGTCGCCTTGGTGATTTTTACTTAGCTCCCAAGTGTATGCGAGTTTCCGTTTAGGGTTATTCGATGGACTTAACCACACTTCAAAGCCGGGGTCGCCGCAACCCGTCATGGCACCTGTATTTGGGCAATGAGCGGTGACGATTGAACCATCAGAAAGTTCCACGTCAGCTAAGAATCGTTTATAGCGTTTTATTAACTTACCCTTGATAAGTGGAGTGGGGAACAGCATATTACCTCTCATATCATGCGCTTTAGACTGCGCACACTGTTCCATGATTTAGTCTAATTAATCATGGATGCCAAAGAAAAAGGAAACCAGTATGTCACATCTTTTAGTCGAACTCAGTTATCAACCCGCTTCAGCCCATTGGGGAGATAATGCATTAGTTAGTTTTGCTGCAGAAACCGCCACCATTCACTTAAACCCTGAAGATGCTACGGATACTCAATTGTCCAAAATTGCGGTGGTTGCCCGTAAACTGGATGGAATGAATCTGTCTGGCGTCACTTTATCTGGAGATTGGAGTGAAGAACAACAATGGGCATTGGCATTTAGTTATCGTCGAGCACGCAATGCTGCTGAGATTAAATGGTTAGAAAATAGTGACAAAGAAAGCTTAGAAAAACGTTACGCTGCGCTGTGTTTTACCCGCGATTTAGTCAATGAAACGCCTGAACAACTTTCACCGGAAGAATTGGCTAAACGCAGTGTAGACTGGCTAACAGAGCTATCTGGTGACAAAGTGTCTGTAAAATACTGTGTCGGTGAAGAGTTGGCAAAAGCTGGCTGGGTGGGCATATATAACGTTGGCCGAGGCAGTGAACGACCCCCGGTTCTATTAGAAGTTGATTACAACCCCAGCGGTGATGAAAACGCAGCTGTTGCTGCGGCTTTAGTGGGTAAGGGAATTACTTTTGATAGTGGCGGGTACAGCATGAAAAGTAGTGAAGGCATGTTGAGCATGAAGTGCGACATGGGCGGGGCGGCAACGGTAGTTGGTGCACTTGGACTGGCCATCATGCAAGGATTGAACAAGCGGGTTAAATTATTCTTATGTTGTGCTGAGAACCTAGTCAGTGGGCATGCTTATAAATTGGGTGATATTTTAACCTATAAAAACGGTGTGACAGTGGAAATTGTTAATACTGATGCTGAAGGACGTTTAGTGTTGGCGGATGGTTTAATGGCAGCCAGTGAAACCAATGCACCTTTAATTATTGACGCAGCTACTCTCACTGGTGCAGCTGTTGCTGCTACCGGTGGAGATTACAATGCAGTTTTTTCACTTGATAAACCTGCACTACAACAATTTATTATTCAATCAGAAAAACAAAATGAGCCAGTGTGGCCGCTTCCCTTAGAGTTATGGCACCAAGATAAATGTCCATCACCTTTTGCTGATACTGCAAACAGTCGTGCACAAAAAGGTGGCGGTGCCGGTGGCGCATCTAACGCCGCTGGATTCTTGTCACGTTTTGTTGGTAATCAAGGTAAAGGTTGGATTCATGTTGACTTAGCAGCGGCTTATAATGGCAGTGGTACTAGTCATATGCCTGCTGGTGGCAGTGGAATCGGAATAAGAGGAATTGCACAGGCGTTATTAGACGCTTAGAAGTGACTTTTTCAACTAGACTTAGGGTTCACTAATTTATTGGTGAACCGTTTAGCAACTGCTGGTTAAATCATTTGTAGATACCAGCTAGCTTTTAAATACCACCTACACGCTCAGCAAACTCTTTATATTTTTCCACTTCGTTTCTATCAAACAAGGGTTTACCTTGACTATCTTTCGCCTTAGAAGCTAACAGACTTTCTCTTTCTAAACGCTCAACTCTTTGATTTTTTACTCCTAAAAAATTAGCTACCTCGGTTACGCTGATTAAAGTCATTGGAGCCTCCACTATTGTGCATTTTTACTTAATCAAAGCGTAAAGTTGTCATATTGCTAGTTTATCGCTTGTTTAGATCTCCAAGCTTGGTTGCCTATGAAATTACGATAGTTTTGGATTCGATTATGGATATACCCTAAATAGGTTTACAATGCCGCGAAATTCGAATTGATGGAGGTATAATGGATATTTGGTCTGCAGCGGTAATGTTATTTCTAATAATGGATCCTTTAGGAAACTTACCAATATTTATGTCCATTTTGAAATCAATTGAGCCTAAACGTCGTCGTAAGGTGTTAGCGCGAGAGTTGGTTTTATCATTATTGATCATGTTCATCTTTTTATTCAGTGGGCAAGCCGTGTTGGACTTCCTAAATGTGAAACAACAAGCGGTTAGCATTGCTGGTGGTATTATCTTATTTTTGATTGCAATTCGCATGATCTTCCCTAATAAAGGGAGCCATGACGACGATGTAACTG
Source organism: Aliiglaciecola sp. NS0011-25 (assembly GCF_040370605.1). Taxonomy (NCBI): domain Bacteria; kingdom Pseudomonadati; phylum Pseudomonadota; class Gammaproteobacteria; order Alteromonadales; family Alteromonadaceae; genus Aliiglaciecola; species Aliiglaciecola sp. NS0011-25. The sequence continues at coordinate 261,316 of NZ_BAABWR010000001.1, read as the reverse complement.
AGCAGGAACCTTTTATTGTTCCCTTAGCTATTCCAATGATTGCCGGTCCCTCGTTATTGGCTGCTCTGATATTGCTTGCTAACCAAGATCCTCTAAGGATGTTCGATTGGTCGTTAGCACTTTTTTCAGCTTGGGCTGTTTCCGCGAGCATTCTCATGTTTTCTGGTGTATTTTTTAAGATTCTTGGAGAGCGTGGCTTAATCGCGATTGAGCGTTTAATGGGCATGATTTTGATTATGTTGTCGATACAAATGTTTCTCGACGGCGTAGGTAATTACTTTTCACTGGGAGTGACCAATTGACCTCTAAATTAAATACATTTCAAAAAGTTCGTGAGTTAACTGGCTGGCATGCCGTTGCATACGCTGCCACTTTAACTGAACGTATGAAGCCTAATTTCCAGCTATTCTGCGAAACAGCTGAATTCGATGATGAAGGTCAATTCCACAAGTCTTTGGAATCGATTTGGCAGTGGTTGTCTCGTACGGGCTCGAAAATTAATTTCGCTTTACAGTTGGAAAAAATTGAAGATGTGACTCCCGATGCTGCTGAACATGATAGCTTCGGTGTATATCCAGCAATTGATGCGGCAATTTCTTTGGCTGCAATAATGTCGCTGATAACCAATGATGAACCTCAAGGTGCGGTGATAGTTTCCAAATTATCACAAGGGAGTGTCGAAGCATTTGTTGAACTGGTATCTGATCAGTCGTTGAGTGCTCAAGAAATAAAAGAGCACCCATTAATGCAGTGGGAAGTGGCGTTTCAAAATGAATTGGTGCAACAAATAGTCGCAATGCCTGAAGGGGCAAAAAGTGTGAAAGTGCTACGCGAAATGGCGACCAGTGAAGGCGTATCGAATATCGGAATTGAGATTAATTCACAATAAATAATTTACTAGATACACTCTGAGTCGATTTTTCTTTGATACAGCGCCAATTATCTGGAACTTGGTAGTGCTGGTTTTGCGTTTCACATTCGATGTAAATAACACTTTCGGTAACGGTTAAGTGATTTGCTTGGATTACATCGATTGCTTTGGGCACTAAACCGGCATTAAACGGCGGATCAATAAAAATTAAATCAAAGGTATCTTTTAGTCTATCGCAAACCTCAAGACTATTCCCATTTATGACTTTAGTTTGTTGCTCGGATACTTGCAGTTTTTCAAGATTGCTACTGATTAACTGCGCAGCGACCTTATCTAACTCAATAAAAGTTGCACTAGTAGCATGTCTTGAAAGTGCCTCAAAGCCAAGGCTGCCGCTGCCAGCAAACATATCTAAACAACGACTTTCATTTACATAAGGCATTAACCAATTGAACAAGGTTTCTTTGGTCCGATCGGTTGTCGGACGTAAACCTTGTGCCGCTAAAACTGGTAGCTTTCTGCCACGCCACTTGCCACTTATCACCCGGATTGAGCCGGTGATGGCATTTTGCTTTTTTACGCCTCGCTTCATGAATCCAAGAAATGCTATGATTGTCAAAATTGGACGATAGTGTATACCTTTAGTCGCTTTTCTGCATGCACACTTTTTGAAAAGTCAGGTTGCTATCAAGAAACTTTATATCAGTCGATTTTTGTTTATTAATAAAGACAAAACTCCAGACTCACATTATCAAGAGAATTAACTAAAGCATGTCTAAATTTTTCCGCTGGTTCAATAAAGATAAAGATGAAAAATCAAATCAATCTGTCGAGCAAGATGAGACGTTACAGAATGTCAGTGAAGAAGATACCGGAAAGCAAGAATCTCCTGCATCCGAATCCTCGGACGAGCAGCCTAAAGCGTTAGAATCGAATGCTGCTGCAACGGTGAGTGTCGAACAGAATATTGATTCCCCGGTTACTATTTCTGAACAGCCCCAAGTTGTTGACGAAATAGCTGCAACCCAACAAAATCCTGTTGAGCCAGAGCCAGAGCCAGAGCCAGAGCCAGAGCCAGAGCCAGAGCCAGAGCCAGAGCCAGAGCCAGAGCCAGAGCCAGAGCCAGAGCCAGAGCCAGAGCCAGAAGGGTTTTTCAGCAAACTTAAACGCGGGTTGTCGCGAACCAAACAAAATTTAGGTAGTGGTTTTGTTAGTTTATTTAAAGGTAAAAGCATCGATGACGAGTTATTCGAGGAACTCGAAACCCAATTGCTAGTTGCCGACTTGGGTATGGATACCACGAGTAAAATTATTAAGGAGTTAACCGAAAGTGCCAATCGTTCGCAGTTGAAAGATGGCGACGCGTTATATCAACTTCTCAAACAGCAAATGTCGGATATTTTAGGTCAATCTAGTGAACCTCTTAAGATCGACTCAGCTGACGGGCCATTTGTGATTCTGATGGTTGGAGTCAATGGCGTTGGTAAAACCACTACCATCGGGAAATTAGCCAAACAATTTCAACAGCAAGGTAAAAAAGTCATGTTAGCGGCAGGAGATACATTTCGTGCCGCAGCTGTTGAACAGTTGCAAGTTTGGGGAGAAAGGAACAATATTCCTGTGGTTGCCCAGCAAACAGGCTCAGACAGTGCATCGGTTGTTTTTGATGCTTTCCAGTCAGCTAAAGCGAAAAACATGGATATTCTCATCGCAGATACGGCAGGCCGTCTGCAAAATAAAGATCATTTGATGGAAGAGCTCAAAAAGGTCGTTCGGGTCATGAAAAAAATCAACCCGCAAGCCCCCCATGAAATCATGCTTACTATTGATGCTGGTACAGGACAAAATGCAATTAGTCAGACTAAACTGTTTGATGAAGCTGTGGGTTTAACCGGTATCACCCTGACCAAATTAGATGGCACCGCAAAAGGGGGCGTCATATTCGCAATCGCAGACAAGTTTGATATTCCCATACGCTATATTGGTGTGGGTGAAGGGATTGATGATCTTCGTCCATTCGACAATCAGCAGTTTGTAGAAGCACTGTTTCAAGACAATGATAGTTAGACGCAGGTAGCAACGTGATTAAGTTTGAACAGGTAAGTAAAACCTATCCAGGCGGGCAACAAGCCTTACGCAAAGTAAGTTTTCATATTGAGCCCGGTGAAATGGCGTTTTTAACCGGCCATTCTGGCGCGGGTAAAAGTACCCTGTTGAAACTCATTAGTATTATGGAGCGTCCTACTGTAGGACGCGTGCTGATCAATGGCCATGACCTAAATACCATACATCGTCGACAAATCGCGTTTATTCGACGAGATATTGGAATGATTTTCCAAAGCCATCAATTATTAATGGATAAAAGCGTGTTTGATAACGTTGCACTGCCATTGGTTATTGAAGGTTACTCCCATAAAGAAACCACTAAACGAGTGCATGCAGCGCTTGAAATGGTTGGTTTACGAGACAAAATAAAAAGCTTTCCAATGATGCTTTCAGGGGGGGAGCAACAACGCGTGGGTATTGCCAGAGCAGTTGTTAATAAACCTCCTTTGTTGTTGGCAGATGAACCGACAGGAAACTTAGATCCTAAATTGTCGATGGAAATCATTCGTTTGTTTGAAGACTTTAATCAAGCTGGCGTATCTGTTTTTATTGCGACCCATGATTTAGGATTAATTGCCCGAATGAAGTACCGATCATTGACCTTAAAACAAGGACAAATGATCACCGATGGTTTGAGTGAAGAGTGGGATAGTGAAGAGCCTAAGGAGTATGATTTTTAATGAGTATTCTGTTTAAAGGCCGGCCTCAAGGTGCTTACTCTTCTAAAATTGGCATGTTCCAGCGCATAACCATGTTTTTTGTCAGTCATGTAAGACAAGCATTAGGGAGCTTAGGTGAACTATGGCGAGCGCCGTTAGCGTCATTGATGACCGTTGGCGTACTTGGGTTGAGTATCACATTACCCAGCACCTTCTATATTTTAGTTAAAAATGCCGAATCGATTGCGGAAAACTGGCAGCAGGCCTCTGAAATAACCTTATTCCTACGTAAAGGGACACAATCCAAAGACGCTAATCAATTAGTGACTAGACTTGGGCTTTGGCCTGAAATCGATTCTGTGACCTATATTCCTGCCGATCAAGGATTGCTTGAATTTCAGCAACAAAGTGGTTTGGGAGAAGCATTAAGTTACTTAGATGAAAACCCGTTACCGGATGTGATTTTAGTCAATCCCACCTCCCAAAATACATCGCCCTCTGCTGCTAAACAGCTATTAGATAAACTTAATCGTGAACGTCATGTGGAAGTGGGGAAACTCGACATTAAGTGGCTAGAGCGCTTACACGGCTTTTTATCTATCGCCAAAGAATTAATCTATGCCGTCGCTCTTTTGTTATTTCTAGCTGTGGTGTTAATTATTGGCAACACCATTCGCTTAAATATTCTAAGTCGACGGGATGAAATTTTGGTGATGAAATTGGTTGGTGCTACAGATGCATTTATACATCGACCATTTATGTACACCGGTATGTGGTATGGCTTGTTAGGCGGTTTGATGGCTTGGTTTGCGGTTATGTTATTGCTTTGGTGGATGGGCGGTAGTATTGATGCTTTAACCGCGCAATACGCAAAAGACTTCGACTTAACAGGTCTAGATCTTACTTCGCTGCTAGTTATGTTGGGAGTCTCAATCTTTTTAGGATTAGCCGGCTCAATGATATCTGTACATAAGCATGTAAGAAGCATTGAACCGAAATAACTCGAGCTCTAAATCATATTGAGATGAATTATATTATCTAGGCTATCGCTTTAGGATAGTGTGGAGAGATTGATTGGCGAATTGTATTACCCCATAGCACCGCTTGATTGAACATATGGTGTAAGTGTTTTTGCTCTATTTCCAGTACTTCTGAGATTTTTCTAACTTTCATCCAGGTTGCGCTTTCAAAGGCTCTTGCCAGCAAAATGTAGAGATAAAAATCGTTCTTACCACCACACAATGCATATTTTACCTCGTCTACAATTGGCATTTTATTCACCAATTCCTGCATATCTTGATCTAATAATGCATCTAACAAAGAAAATAAACCGGCCATAAACCCGGTTGGCGGGTTATCGCCAATCTTTCTGTGTTTTGCAATCAAATCACAGAATTTGGCTCGCACTAGAGACATATGCAACAGTTCCATAGGCTTATCATCTGCTAGATTCGCCAGTGCAAGTAGGGCGATGAACTTCTTAATTTCAACTTCACCCATGTAATTTAATGCATGTTTTAACGACGTAATTTTAAAACGTTTATTAATCATTGGGTTATTAATAAACCTCAACAACATATACGACAGGCCAACATCTCGTTCAATAATTTCATTTATACGATCAATACCAAAACTTTCATTCGCTGTTTCGCCTATCAACTCAACCAGCGATAACTTGTTGACCGGCAATGGAGCTTGGTTGAAGTTAACTGGTTTTGAAAAGAAATAACCTTGGAAGTAATCAAAGCCTAAGTCATTAAAGGATATGAAATTTTGTAGCGTATCAACATTATCGGCAACCATTTTGACCTTGGCATTGGAAAACCGTGGCATCTGCTTTGCGATATTAGGAAAAGCATGTTGGAAAGTGTCAATTTTGACGATATTGACGAGGCTGAGTAACTCGCTGCTAGTGGTCAATTTAGGTTCGTTTAAGGCTATCTGAAATCCCATGTCACGGATATTCTGACAGGCTTCAATGATCGATTCTTCGCCCTCAACGTTCTCAGATACTTCGACCACAACAGTATTGGGGTCTAGGCTATTTGGAAGGCCCTTGAGTATGGTCTCATTGGTGAAATTAATAAAAGACGTTTTTTGGCAAGAAATATCGTCTAACGCCAACTTCAAATTTGATTGATTCTGTGGTTGAGGTTGAGATGCATCAACTAATTTGTCAGGAAAACAGTTATTTTTACCGTCTCTAAAAAATAGCTCATACGCAAATACTTCTTTTTCCTTGTCTAAAATTGGTTGCCTAGCCACAAAAGCGAACATCAAAAGCCCCTATTATTCCATTTTATACAAATTTTAATTTGTCGTTTCTGATTTATTAATTAACGAATTGAACGGGTCATAGCTGACGCCCATTTAATCGATTCATTGTAAAAACTATGCAACATGTCTTGATCAAGTTCAAGTTTAGTTGAATGGTGTGTCACACCGTTCCAGTCGCCGTATTCAAACGCTCGAGCAACCACTAAATAATCTCTAAGTTGGCCTTCAATGCCACATAACGCATTCTTTAAGTCGTCGTTTAATGGTAATTTTTTTATTAACTTTGACATATTCTGATCTAACAATGCATCTAAAAGTGAAAATAAACCAACTAAAAATCCTTTAGGTGGGTTATCAGCATCATTCTTAGCCATAGAAATGAGTTCACAAAATTTAGCGCGAACCAAAGACAGATGAATTAACTCAGGTGGTTTTTCATCTCCTAAATTAGCGATGGCCACCAACGCGATAAACTTTTTGATCTCTATTTCGCCCATATAATTCAATGCATGATTTAATGAATTGATTTTATTGCGTTTATTCATAATTGGATTGTTGATAAAACGCATCAACATATACGAGAGGGAGACATCTTTTTCGACGATCTGACAAATTTTGTCGAATTCAAATTGGCTATTTGCACTCTCGCGCATTAACTTCAACAAATTGAGTTTAGAACTCGGAATGTTTTTATGTTTCTTGATTTCGGGTTTAGCGAAAAAGTAGCCTTGGAAAAAATCAAATCCAACAGCTGAGTAACGCAAAAACACGTCATGATTTTCAACTTTTGTCGCCACTAATTTGATGCGAGCTTGTTTAATGCGAGATAGGTTTTGTTCTATAAGCTTAAAGTCAGTGGTGGTAACGTCTACCTTAATTATGTTGATAACTGAAAATAGGCGATCCCATTTGGGATCAAAATCATAATCGTCTATGGCTATTTTATAGCCGAGCCCACTGATGTGTTTGCACGCTGCAATAAGCTTTTCAGATACTTTCACACTTTTTATTAACTCAATAACAACCGTTTGCGGATCGAATAGAGTGGGAAATCGATAGAGTAGGGTGTCTGTCTGAAAGTTGATGAAGGCCGTTTTTCCATCTGAAATTTCTTCAACGCCTATTGAAAAGTGGCTGTTTGTAATAATTTTTGATGTCGCTTGATTCGGCTCAATGTCTGGAAAACAGTTACCCTCACCATCTCGAAAAAGTAGTTCGTAAGCAAATACCTGCATCTGTTGGTCAAAGATAGCTTGTCGTGCGATGTAAGAAAACATTTAACCTTGCCTAATACCTGTTCAACTTGATTGAATATTAGTCGAGTATAGTGTTCTATTTTAATTTAAAATTAAACCTTTAAATATAAATATGCGCCCCCATATACCTTGAATGTCTTTTTTGAGACAATTAATTTCAGTTTGAGTGAATTATTTATGACCTTTTGCGGTCTATATACGTAATAGATAATTGGCTTTGCCCATTTGTATTGATAGAATACTGGGCTGTAACGAATAATGAGGTATACATGAGCACAAATATGCAAGCTATGGTATTAAGCGTTCCTCACAGTGGCAGCATTGAAACTTATATTCAAGCTGTTAGCAGCATCAACATGCTGACTGTGGAAGAAGAACGTCAGCTAGCAGAACGTTTGCAGCGAGATGAAGACATTGAAGCGGCACGAAAGCTAGTTATGTCCCATTTACGTTTTGTTGTACATATTGCTAAATCATACTCAGGTTATGGATTACCCCAAGCTGATCTCATTCAGGAAGGCAATATTGGCCTAATGAAAGCAGTGAAGCGATTTGATCCAACCGTCGGTGTGAGACTAGTGTCTTTTGCTGTGCATTGGATAAAAGCAGAGATTCATGAATTTGTGCTTAAAAACTGGCGTATTGTGAAAGTGGCAACCACTAAAGCACAGCGTAAGTTGTTTTTTAACCTGCGTAAAAACAAAAAGCGTCTAGGCTGGTTTACTCACGATGAAGTGCAAAAAGTAGCACAAGAGTTAGGTGTGAGTACCAAAGAAGTACTGCAAATGGAAGCTAGAATGAGCAGCCAAGATCAAGCATTTGATTTGTCTGCTGATGATGACGAAAGTGGAAGTTTTGCACCGGTACAGTTTCTAGAAGACAAAACAACTGATGTGGAAAGCGAAGTAATTAATTCTGATTGGGATAGCAACGCTTCTAAACGTCTGCACTCGGCGATCAAAACCTTAGACGAGCGCAGTCAACATATTATCCAGACTCGTTGGTTGTCGGATGACAAGTTGACGTTGCAAGATTTGGCTGACAAATATGAAGTGTCTGCTGAACGTGTACGTCAGATTGAAAAGAATGCAATGAAGAAATTGCAGTCAGCGATGGTTGCATAATCAGCTAGTTCAAACACCTATAATGACTTCATAAAAAAGCGCGAATTATTCATCGCGCTTTTTTTATGCTTATTACTTTTACAGAACAACCTAATCCGGTTCTGCAATTTTACTCGGTAATACCCAGAACACACCTTTGAATTCAGCAACTGGTGACTCACCATCTAGAATATCTACTTGTAGTTTGATCGCCACTTTCTTATTTCTTTCTAACAACTCAAGCTTACCTTCCAGGGATTCAATGTTACATAAGGCTCTGGGTTGCATGGTAATAGGTTTATGGTAGTGAATATCACCATCTCCCAATACAATCTCTCCCTCTAATCCTTTTTCTTTCAGTTTTAAATGGATCATGCCCCAGCCAGTTAATGTCGCCAACGAAAAAATACTGCCTGCGAACATAGTGCCATGTAAATTAATATTCTTGTTTAACGAAGCTCTAACTTCTAGTGTCTTGCCACTGTATTGATAGAGTTGAATCCCCATTTGTTCACTAATCGGGATGGTTTCATGCCAGGTATTTTGTAGATCTTGGCACCATTTAGGGTGCAGCATTACTTGGTTCACATCTGACAGTTTTTTAATCATTTGTGAACGTTTCAGTTTACCCATTTCAGTTGGCGCTTCTTTTTCTACTACAAATCCACAAGCTTCAAAAAACTCGATGGATATACGACGACTGTTGGTAACCAATCGTTTCGCACCTTGCTGTCTAGCAACTTCTTCTAATGCCGAATATATTAACTTGCCTATTCCCTTACCTTGGCATTCTTTAGCAACCGCTATATGTCTAATTTGGGCTTCTTCTGACATATTTAAATGTACACGCCCTACAGCAACGACTTTACCGTTGCCATCAACAACCATTCGATGCTCACCAACTTGTTCGTATTCATCTTTCTCAGAGCCTAACGGATGGTTCCATGGCTCCCTCAACATTTCCCAACGGAAATGGAAATACTCTTCAAGTTGTTGCTCCGTTTTTGGCGTTTCTATTCTATACATAAAATAAGTCGTCTCTTTTATTACAGGTCAATTCAAGAAGGATGTTTTTTCAATAATTAACCTAAAACCTATCTTGATATCCACGTTTGCCCGCGAAAAATGTTCATCATTAAAGCGCAATCGCAGACCACGCACAATAGACAGGTTAATTTATTTGAAGATGAAATGTAACGGGGCCGTCGTTTACAAGGGATACCTGCATGTCTGCACCGAATTCGCCGGTTTGACATTCAATACCCTGCTGCTGACAGTAGTTAACGAATTGCTGATAAAGCTCTTTACCTAGCTCAGGAGGCGCTGCATCTGAAAATCCGGGTCTATTTCCCTTACGAGTATCGGCAACTAGGGTAAATTGGGAAACAATTAACATAGCACCGCCAAACTGTTGGATATTGAGGTTCATTTTTCCATCAGCATCACTAAACATTCTTAATTTGATTAGTTTGTTGGCAAGTTTTTTAACGGTTTCTAGGGTATCTGTTTTTTCGACACCTAAGAGTAACATCATGCCCTTATCAATTTTTCCAACAATATCATTGTCAATTTCTACATGGGCTCGGGTAACGCGTTGAATCAGTGCAATCAAGATTGTTTCTCTTTTAGAAATTTAGCCATTCTATCGGTTGCGTGACAAATTGCATCGCTTATTCTTGGATCTGATGCGCTATGACCGGCTTCTGGTACTATTAATAATTGTCCCGCACGCCATACTTTACTTAAAGTGTAAGCATTTTCCATTTTACAGACAATATCGAATCGACCGTGGATTATCGTGCCTGGAATGGAGTCTATTTTATGAATATTCTTTAAAATTTGGTTTTCTGCAATGAAGCAGCGATTTTTAATATAATGGCATTCCAACAAAGCCAAGCTGGCTGCACGGCTTAAATTTTGATGGAAATCATGTTCCTTAACCGAGCTATTCAAAACGGAAATGCGTTCTTCCCACATGCACCAAGACTTCGCTGCATGCACTCTGGTGAGTTCATCTCCATTTAAAAATATCTGATAAAAACGGTCGGTTACCGAAACGTTTTTAGCGCCTTCTTTAACAATTTCCACAAATTCTTCATAGTACTCAGGAAAGAGTTGTGCAGCGCCTCCGCTGCGCTCAATAAACCATTCAAAATCTTCTTTTCGACCCAAAAACACACCGCGTAAAATAATTGCAGTCACTGTTTCAGGCTTATCAATGGCGTTGAGTAAGGCTAAAGTCGTTCCCCAAGAGCCTCCACAAAGCATCCATTTCTTTATTCCTAGATGCTTTCGAATCATTTCAATATCGCTGAGTATGTGGGCTGTTGTATTCTGTTCTAGCTTAGCAAACGGAAGCGATTTCCCACATCCTCGTTGGTCAAATCCGATTATTCGGTATATGTCAGGATTAAAAAAACTTCGGTACATCGGCGATAATCCTGCACCTGGCCCGCCATGAAGATATAAAACGGGTATGCCTTTTGGGTTACCTGATTGCTCAAGGTAAATTTGGTGCCCGTCACCTACATCTAAAATTTCGCTATCATAGGTTTTAATCGGTGGATATATATGGCTCATAAATTCCGCTTTTGTTTGTTTATTGAATCTATTTGCTTTAATTTAGCACTTAATTCGTAAAATTTACGACTTCTATTCAATAATAACTCGATTTCGGAGGCAAAAATGGCCGGGCAAGGATCTGGCGGCAATGTGATTGCTGCAATTTGTAATATCTTTTTTCCAGGGTTAGGGCAGTTGGTACAGGGCAGAATCTTGGCTGCTCTCATTTTCGCAATCATCTTTTTTGGTGGTGCAGCTCTGTGGTTTTTAATTGTTCCTGGTGTTATTGCTGGGATAGCCTATATTTGGGCAATAATTGATGCTGCTAAATACAAAGGCCCATAGATATGAAAAAAATAATAGTCGTAATCTTTAGTCTTATGATGTTCGGTTGCCAAAGTGCATATTATGCAGCTTGGGAAAAGCTCGGTGTCGAAAAGCGCGATATCTTGGTTGATCGTGTCGAAGAAGCGAAAGATTCTCAAGAAGATGCCCAACAGCAATTTGCCTCTGCGTTAGATGAATTCAGTCAATTAATTAACTTTGACGGTGGCGATTTACAGGATGTGTACGAAGATCTAAGCAGTCAATATGAAGCAAGCAAAGATGCCGCGGACAACGTTAGTAATCGCATTGATAAAGTGGAAAGTGTTGCTGAAGCATTATTTGACGAGTGGACTGAAGAGCTTGAAAAGTATTCAAATGCTAAGTTAAAACGTGATAGTGAAAAACAACTCAGAGAAACACAGAGACGCTATAATTCGTTGATTTCAGCTATGCGTAAAGCTGAGTCAAAAATGCCTCCAGTGCTATCAGCTTTGCAAGACAATGTTCTTTATTTAAAACATAACCTAAATGCCAACGCAGTAGGTGCATTGCAAGGTGAATTCAACCTAATCAAGAAAGATATTGATGTTCTGATCAAAGAAATGAATTCAGCTATTTCGCAAAGTAATGCGTTTATATCGAGTATTCAATCTTAAATTAAGGGGCAAACTGCCCCTTTAAACTCTTTACGGTTAAATATCTAAAACCTTATTTGTGTGGCTCTTCGGGCAAATCATCGGGTTTTACATGATTTTCTTCATCGCCATCATCATCAGGTATCAGATTGCGCTCTTCACCAGTGTCTTCCTCTGGCATTATACGTTCCAACGCTCGGGTGAATTCAGCGCCCACCAAAACCAATATCCAACTTAAATATACCCACACAAACAAAATGGGAACAACCGCAATTGCCCCATATATCACTTGATAAGAAGGGAAGTTTTCCACATACATGGAAAACATTTTTTTGGATAATTCGAATAGACCGGCAGCCAAGATTGCGCCTGATAGAGCATGTTTATAGCTGATCTGTTTGTTCGGTACGACCATGTATAAAATGAAGAAGGCAATCACTGAGGTGATAAATGGCACTACTTTGAGCAATACAGTGCTAAAGCCTGGCGTATATTCGTCAGCGTAGTTAGCCAAACCGACCAAGTAAGAGCTGACCAAGACACTGACTCCAATTAAAAGGGGAGCTAAAGTAAGTACCATCCAGTAAATGGCAAAGGTGTATATGCGGGGGCGTTCGCTTTTAGCTTGCCATATTCTGTTAAGGGTTTTATCAACATTAGAAATAAGGGTTAATGCAACCACCACCAGAAACGCAATACTTAAGGCTCCCATTTTGGAGGCATTATTGACGAATTCTGTCATATGTTTTTGCAACACATCCCCAGAGGTGGGAATGAAGTTATTAAATACAAACTGCTCTAAGTGCTGCCTTACTTCTGAAAACGCTGGAAACGCCGACAGAATGCTGAAAAACACAACAATAAAGGGTACTAACGACAGCAGAGAAACATAAGCGAGATGGCCAGCAGAAACACTAATGTTATCTTTTTGACAGTGGTGGACAACATTCCGCAACACAATATATACGTGCCCTAAAAAGCGTTTACTCTGTGCGAACCAGTTCTGCTGTGTCATACCACTCTCAAAATTAATTTATAGCAACAGCAGTTTATCCGTTTTGTGCACGAACGCCTAATAAATGACAAATTGCGTAGCTTAATTCACTTCTGTTTAGAGTATAAAAATGGAAGTCTCGTATTCCTTCTTTGGCTAATACTTTGACTGTATCCATTGCGATGCTTGCACCCATTAGATTTCGAGTTGTCTGATCGTCTTGAGCTAAGCCATCGTACATTTTGTGTAACCAGTTAGGTACGTGCACGTTGGTAAATCCGGCAAAGCGTTTAAGAGTTTGATAATTTGTCACAGGTAATATGCCCGGTACAATATCTAAATCTATACCCGCCGCCGCAGCACGGTCTCGAAAGCGTAAAAATACCTCTGCATCAAAGAAAAATTGACTAATTGCTTGGGTGGCTCCTGCTTCCGCTTTACGTTTCAGGTTAAGCAAATCGAACTGCGCATTGGGCGCTTCAGGGTGTTTCTCAGGATAAGCTGCAACAGAAATATCAAAATCGGCTACGTCTTTTAGCAAAGCGACTAAGTCTGATGCGTACATTTCGGTTTTTTCAGTACCTGCTGGTAGATCGCCTCTTAGTGCAACGATTCGTCTAATACCTGACTGCCAATAATCTTTGGCTATCTGGATTAGTTCTTCTCTACCTGCGTCTACGCATGTTAAATGGGGGACAGCTGGCACACCAGTTTCACTTTGAATCCGTTTAACCACGTCATGAGTCCGGTCTCTTTCACCACTGTTGGCACCATAAGTTACCGACATATAGGCTGGCTTCAATGGCGCTAGACGCTCAACTGATTTCCAAAGTGTTTGTTCCATTTGTTCCGTTTTAGGCGGGAAAAATTCAAAAGAAACATTGATATCGCTTAACTCAGACAGCGATTGATTTAGCGACTCAATACCTTGTGCGTAAGAGACCATGCTGTACTCCAATATGTAAAATAATAATAATACCAATCTATTTTCTGTTAGTACTTTTACGTACAATTTGGTATTAGCCGTTTAGACGTCTAAACTAAACTGAGAATGATAAGCCGTCAAGATGTTTAGACATCTAATAGACTTGAGGTTAGACTTTCATCTTATAAGAAAGATAAAAGAGCAACAGTATGGCAAAGTGGAACGGAAAATACATACATCCCTACGCTGAACACGGTAAAAAAAGTGAACTCGTAAAAAAAGTAACAGTTTCAATCCCGTTAAAGGTTTTGAAGGTCCTTACGGATGAGCGAACTCGTCGACAGGTAAATAATTTAAGGCATGCAACAAATTCAGAGCTGTTGTGTGAGGCTTTCTTGCACGCTTTTACTGGACAGCCACTCCCTGACGATGACGATCTTCGCAAAGACAATCCCAATCGAATTCCTAAAGAGGCTCGAGAGTTAATGGAAGCAATGGGTCTAGAAGTGAAGGAAATTGACGACTGATTTAAATTAGCCGTTACACTAACTATGTTATGCTTTCAATTGCATCAATCCACAATTGTAAAATCCCATTATTGGTGCAAAAATAGTCAATATTCGAGTGAGTTTCATGATTTATTCATCTTTGTGCATTAGTCTCGCTTTGGCAGGTAGATTGCATTGAGAACATTAGTTGTTTAATTAAAAAATTAACTAAATGAATAAATAGTCATATAGATATCGCTAATTGAGGACAAGTTAACATGGTAAAAACACCGCGTATCCCGCGCAATACAATGAATGACCATAGTCACGAGTGGGCTCAGAAGCGTCGGGAATACCTTACCGAACAAACAGGCACGGAACTGCCACATACTGGACATTTTTCTATCGACCCAGAAGCGCTCCCTGGAAATATTGAAAATTTCATAGGCGTCGTGCAGATGCCGGTGGGAATTGCCGGTCCTGTCCAGGTGAATGGTGAATATGCGAATGGCTTATTTCATGTCCCCTTAGCGACAACTGAAGGTACTTTAGTTGCAAGTTACAGCCGAGGCATGCGAGTTATAAATGAGTGTGGTGGCGTCAATACGACAGTTGTTGAACAGTTTATGCAACGAGCCCCCGCGTTTATTTTTGCCAACGCTAGAGAAGCTCGTGAATTCGGCAAGTGGATAGATGAACACTTCTTAGAAATTAAAGCGGCAGCTGAAACAACGACTAGTATTGGTAAGCTAGAACACATCATGCAGTGGTCTGTTTCAAAAACACGTTATTTACGTTTTAACTACACCACTGGCGATGCCGCTGGACAAAATATGGTGGGTAAAGCAACCCTTGCTGCTTGCGAATGGATAGTGGCGAATTATCCTGAAAAGTGTGAATACCTATTATCGGGTAATATGGATACTGATAAAAAGCATTCCCACCTGAACATGTTGCACTCTCGTGGTAAACGAGTAATCGCTGAAATCGTTCTTAAAAAAGACGTGCTTAAAAAGATCATGAAAGTCGATACCAAAATGTTGGCTCGGGCTACTGTGTTGGCTAATACCGGCGCGTTGATGGCTGGGGCTGCATACAACGGTCCACATTCGGCGAATGGAATTGCATCGATATTTATTGCCACAGGGCAAGATGAAGCCAATGTGGTGGAGTCTCATGCAGGTTTACTTTCCCATGAACTTTTGGATAACGGCGATTTTTACCTTTCTGTTACCTTGCCGTCGTTAATTGTTGCAACTTATGGTGGCGGAACGGGCTTACCGACTCAAAAAGAGTGTCTTGAACTGATGGATTGTTATGGCACAGGTAAAGCCAACAAGTTCGCAGAGATCGTTGCCGCAACGGTATTAGCTGGAGATATTTCTTTGGCTTGTGCGGTTATTGGCGGGCATTGGGTCAGTAGTCACGATAAATTTGGTCGCAACAGAGACTAGGTTATATTCAAGTATTCAGATCACCTCGCGATGGGGTGGTCATGAATTTTCTGCTATTGACTTTTAATTCTAGCCATTAAATACACATCCGTTAATTCTCCGTTTCTAAATGCGTAATTTTGCGCAGTCCCTTCAATTTTAAAGCCAAATTTTTTATAAAGCGCAATGGCACTATCATTATCTGTATACACTTCTAGTTCGATACGGGTGACGGCCAACCAATTTTCAAGTAAATCAATTGCAGCTTTAAGTAATTGACTACCGTAACCTTGATTACTTTTGCTAGGTACCACCGCCATGCCGATATTTGCTGCGTGTTTACGTCTATTATTAGTACATACTTCTATGCCTATCTGAGCAACGATTTGCGCATGCTCTGTGACAACTAAACTATAGAAATTATCTGGCTTGTCGCCTAAAAATGCCTCCCAGCTATCCAACGAAGGGTAGGGTAACTGAAGCGTGTTGGCGTAGTTTATAGTTTGTTCATAGATTTGTTTAATTTGTGGAATGTCGGCTTTATCACTGTGTCGAATTTGCATCTAAATTCCTTTTTAGTCGGGACTGCAGAAAGAAGGCGCTAAGCGCCTCACTTTATTCAGCCAAATAGTTTTTTGGCAGTTCTGTAATGGCTGCGACTCCTGAATCGATAGCTGCCTGGGCAACGGCAGTAGCCACTCGCTTACACAACCGAGGATCCATAGGTTTGGGAATTATGTATTGACGCCCAAACTCTAACTTATCAATGTCACTGGCATCTAATACTTGCTGAGGAACTGCTTCTTTAGCAATACTACGAATGGCATTGACGGCTGCAATTTTCATTTCGTCATTTATTTTAGAAGCTCTAACATCAAGTGCACCCCTAAAGATAAATGGGAAACACAGTACATTGTTTACCTGATTTGGATAATCAGAGCGACCCGTTGCCATAATCAGGTCATCACGAACACTATGAGCTAATTCCGGTTTAATTTCTGGATCTGGGTTTGAACAAGCAAAAATAACCGGGTTCGCAGCCATCAGTTTCAATGCTGATGCTGGCAATACATCGGGGCCTGAAACACCTACAAAAACATCTGCGCCATCCATTACATCTTCAAGTGTGCGCTTGTCAGTATTGTTAGCAAACATTTGTTTATGAGGGGTTAGGTCGTCACGACGAGTATGAATGACGCCTTTTCTATCAAGCATATAAATTCGTTCACGCTGGGCACCACATTTAATCAATAGTTCCATGCATGCGACAGCTGCAGCTCCCGCACCCATACATACCACATTGACGTCAGCGACATTTTTACCCTGAATTTCCAACGCATTGAGCATACCTGCAGCAGTTACGATTGCTGTACCGTGCTGATCATCGTGAAATACGGGTACTGAACAACGTTTAATCAACTCTTGTTCAATTTCAAAACATTCGGGGGCTTTAATATCTTCTAAGTTAATACCGCCAAAGGTATCGGCGATACTTGCCACTGTATTGATGAACTCTTCAGTTGTACGATGAGTCACTTCAATATCAATTGAGTCTAAGCCGGCAAAGCGTTTAAACAACAATGCTTTACCTTCCATTACCGGCTTTGATGCAAGCGGGCCTAAATTGCCTAACCCTAATATCGCCGTTCCGTTGGTAATGACTGCCACCATGTTACCTTTACCAGTATATAAATATGCGGCATTAGGGTCTGCTGCAATCTCTCTAACTGGTTCGGCAACGCCGGGGCTATATGCTAATGCTAAATCTGTAACACTTTCTGCCGGTTTTGTTAGCTCAACGCTAATCTTTCCCGGTACAGGTTTGGAATGATAATCCAATGCTTTTTGTCGAAAATCAGACATAACTGTCCTGTTCCTTACTTTGTAGGGTAAACACATCAATTAACTGAAAACTATCAGCTTGTAACAGAGTGTTCGGTTAAGGGTTATTTAATTAATATCAGCTTATTATTTTAATTCTCGCGCTTTAAAACACCTTCAGATGTATACAAAAGCGGCTGCTACCAATTGGTCGAATGTAACATAGCTTAAACAAAACCACATATCAGATGAGGCTATGAATACTATTCACGAATATGATATGAGTTAGCAATTAAGGATGTACGCCTTATTATTCTATCCTGTAAAGCCTTGAAAGTTTTCACTCTTTATATAACTTTTCATCTGAACTCATATAAAACTTTTCACTTGTGTTAGAACCAATATCATTTTATAACGGGGTATCTCCTTAATATAATGGTAATTCTCTTCTTCTTAGCTTATGACTGATAATCGACCGTTAATCAAGCACATAAAAAATCATGATGCATTGTTTTCTGATTTAGCCCTGATTCGAAACGCCCATGCGGCGCAACTTGGTTTTGTCCAATATGGTTATCATAAAACGCCAAAATTCATTAGCGCTGATGGGCAAAGGCATTGTATTGAACCTGAGCGTAGTGTTGTTTTGCCGAATCTTACTGCGCTCAAGGGCGTAAAAACGATTTTGAGTAAGGTGCTGCCGGGTCTTTCTTTAGTAACTAAAAGTGAGTTAGGTTTTCGCTATCCAACCGCAGCACTTGCAGGTCTAGATGCGCCCTTTATTAAGCGTTTTCGCTCGGAATACTTCCATCGAGTAGGGGAGGATCGCAATATATGTCGGCCAACAAATCTGTCCTATGGGATCAAAAGTCGTGGTAAAGGTGATAATCGACAGGAATATGAAATATGGGTTCCAGATGATCAACTGCAACAAGATCCTCTTCCCTTGTTTATTGATAAGTATGGTGAAGATTTACCTAACGATGTTCGCGATTTTGCAACTCAAACTCCTATAGTGCATGGTTGGATGGGGGTAAAAAGAGCTGCGTTTGAAGCACTGTTTCACGATCCTGAAATTACCGGAGACTTGGTGATTTGTTTAGGCTTCTCTGTTGATGTGTATAACATTGGTGCGCGACCCGATTTATCTTTTTCAGAAGAGTTAAAAAGTTCAGTAGCGGTAAGTAATGTCGAGTTGGAATGGGAGATTATGGGGTATTATGCACCGAATAACTACCAATTCGAGCATGACATAGTATGGCAGGCCATTAACAATACATTGGCGGCAATTGGTGAGCCAATTAGCGATGTATATGGCAAGCAAATTATTCCAATTCAGGAAAGTAAGACTGAACGTATCTTATCTACAATTCAAGCGCAAGGTATTAGCTCTGAGCATATTGCTAATATGGATTTAAAACCATGGGAGTTTTTACAGACAGCAAGTTCTCATCGACGAAAGCCAAAAGATCCCAGTCGTTCGATTAATTTACTTGGGCGATTAAACCGCCTATTTTATCAAGCTCAAAGAAAGCTGCCGTCACTTAAACATATTCATGATTTAATTGCCGAATAAAGTCGTCCATTACGCCCAAAAAAACAGGCACAAAAAAAGGCGCACTAAGCGCCTTTTTCAATTCGTAGCAGTTAGGCTTATTTTTTGCCCAATGCACCGAAACGTTTCTTGAACTTGTCAACACGACCACCAGTATCAACATTACGTTGCTTACCAGTGTAGAATGGGTGACATGCTGAACATACGTCAAGGTTCATGTCTCTACCAAGGGTTGAACGAACAACAATTTTGTTGCCACAAGAGCAAGTAGCTGTCATTTCAGTGTATTCTGGATGAATATCTTGTTTCATATGGATTACCTCATTTCTGGGCCGTATCGCTATACAACCCGAAGTTGCACACCATACGCAAATTAAATTAAATAGCGGCTTGCCGCAAAGAGGCGCGCATATTAATGTAAAGGACTGTATTGATCAAGTTGTTTTTCGACTGTTTGTTAACCAAATCGTGTCTTTAATAGCACTAAATCGTCTAGGATTATCGAATTTAGCCCATGCCCATTTATCAAATTGCACTGCCGTTACCCAAACGACAATTGTTCGATTATCTTCATGCAGATGGCGACCTGCTGCCTGGTTGTCGTGTTCGGGTGCCATTTGGGCCCAGAGAGCTTATAGGTATTGTGTTTTCAACCACCGAGGACTCTCCTTTTTTAAGTAAATTAAAACCGATCAATCAGGTTATCGACGAGCAGCCTGTAATCGATAAAACGCTACTGTCCCTGTGTAATTGGTTGGCGAGCTATTACCATCACCCAATTGGTGAAGTGATGCACACCGTATTGCCAGTGGCATTGCGTAAGGGCGAATCTGACAAGCCTAAACCAATTCAAATGCTGTGTTTAACGGATGCGAATCAAGACGAGATCCCTGAGCAACTCAATCGAGCTAAAAAGCAACGCGAACTTTATATCGAACTTTTGCAGCGGCCGATATCACTGAGTACACTAAAACAGACCTATACCGACGGTGTTATCAAAGCTTTAGTGGAAAAAAAGATTGCTAAAGTGGAATCAGTTTTTGAACAAAACGAAAGGTCTCAATTTACTATTGACGGATCCATTGAAAAGCCCCAACCCAATGTTGAACAAGCCCTAGCAATAACTGCAATCAGTCAATCGTTAACCCAATACACAAGCTTTTTATTGGAAGGGATTACCGGTAGTGGTAAAACCGAAGTGTATTTACAAAGCATTGAAGAGGTTCTAAAAAGCCACAAACAAGTATTAATCCTGGTACCAGAGATTGGTTTAACACCGCAAACTGTAAAACGCTTTGAAAAACGCTTTGGGATTGAAGTGGGGATTTTGCATTCTAATCTAACCGATAACGAGCGCTTGGCAGTGTGGCAAAAAAGTCGTTCCGGCAAGCTGGGGATCATTATTGGAACACGTTCGTCAATTTTCACCCCTATGGCGCGTCCTGGAATGATAATTGTTGATGAAGAGCATGATGCTTCGTATAAACAGCAAGATGGTCTTAAATACAGTGCCCGTGATTTAGCCGTAATACGTGCAAAAGAACATAAGATTCCACTTATATTGGGTTCAGCAACACCTAGTTTAGAGTCGCTGAACAACGCGTTATCTGGCCGCTATCGGCTATTGCAGCTTAATCAACGTGCGGGTAACGCCTTGCAGGCTAAACAAAGTGTTTTAGATATTACTAACCAGCCATTAACTGCTGGTTTAGCGAGCGGCATGCTTACCCGCATTGAACAGCACTTGAAAGCGGGTAATCAAGTGATGTTATTTGTTAATCGTCGAGGATATGCACCTGCTTTACTTTGCCACAGTTGTGGGCATGTGGAAGAGTGTAAACGTTGCAATAAACCGTACACAGTGCACAAGTCGTTACACAAAATGCAATGTCATCACTGTGGTGCGGCTAAGGCATTACCTAAACAATGTAAAGAATGTGGTCATCATGAGTTGCTCACTCAAGGAGTCGGTACTGAACAATTAACCATGTATTTGGAACAACAATTTCCTCAATACAGTGCGGTGAGAATCGACAGTGATAGTGTGCGAGGTAAAGCAAAGTTAGACAATTTATTAACAGAAATTAATGCTGGAGCCCATCAGATTTTAATTGGCACCCAAATTTTATCTAAAGGTCATCATTTTCCAAATGTCACTCTGGTGGTGATTTTAGATGCTGACGGTGCACTGTTCAGTGCAGACTTTAGAGCTTCAGAGCATCTCGCTCAACTAATCACTCAGCTTTCTGGCAGAGCGGGTAGAGCCCAAAAACCGGGCGAAATGTGGTTGCAAACCCATCAACCTGGACACCCATTGTTGCAAGACTTGATTCATAACGGCTATGGTCATTTTGCACGCTTTGCACTTTCGGAAAGAAAGTTAGCCAATTTACCGCCTTTTAGTTTTCACGCACTGTTTAGAACGGAATCATTGAAGGCTCAAGATGGCTTTGAGTTTTTGTCTCAGGTAGCGCAAATGACGCAACATCCGCAGATTCGTGTTGTTGGGCCTATTCCTGCCATTATGGAAAAACGGCAAGGGAAATATCGCATGCAACTGTTAATGCAAAGTCAAAGTCGCGCTTTGCTAAATCACGTTATTGGCCATTTCGCAACTGAAATTGAGGCATTACCCAGCGCAAGAAAAGTCCGATGGTCAATTGATATCGATCCGCAAGATTTCATCTAAATCTTGGTTTTATTGTTGGTTTTATGTGGCTGTTCACGATACTATTTGCCCTGAACTCAGGAATAAGATGCATCGTCTGAGTAATCACTAATCATATATTTCAAATGCATTGCCGTTAGTTCATTATCCTAGAAATCACTCTCACTTATTAAAATAATAAATATGGCACACAAAGATTTTGTAAAGCGCGGTCAGGCACCTAAAAAGAAACCAGTCAAAAAAGTGGAAAAGCCGAAGCGTCCTTGGTTTCCATTTCTTATTACCTTAATACTCGTCAGCGGTTTTGCTTATTTTTTATGGGCCATAAGCCACCCATCTAGTTCAGACGAGGTTCCACAAGAACAGCCGCAAGTGGAACCAAAACCACAAAAGCAAAAGGTACAAGGGAAGACCAATGAGCAGGAATCATTACCTGAAATGCCAGAAGAAGAATATATCTATCCTGAAGAACTTGAGCACGGTAGCGTAGAGATAGATCGTAAAGAACAAGAAAAGTCGGCGCGACCTTATTTGATGCAATGCGGTTCATTTAGGCAAAAACAGCAAGCCGAAAAAATGCGCGCCCAATTGGCCCTGCAAGGATTAGAATCGTTAGTGAAGGCCAGTGAAGGTAAAAATGGTCTTTGGTATCGTGTCATTTTAGGTCCATACGATTATAAAAGAGATGCTGAGACAGACCGACATGTTATCCAGCGTATTGGTATTGGTTCCTGCCAAATTTGGTACTGGGACCTTTAAGCCTTGTAGCATGGCCTTTAGGCCATGGATTTAAAATCTCTCACGGGGCTAAAGCGCCCGCCTACAGATTGTTTTGCATTTGTAGCATGGCCTTTAGGCCATGGATTTAAAATCTCTCACGGGGCTAAAGCGCCCGCCTACAGATTGTTTTGCATTTGTAGCTTGGCTTTCAGGCCATGGATTTAAAATCTCCCACGGGGCTAAAGCGCCCGCCTACAGATTGTTTTGCATTTGTAGCATGGCCTTTAGGCCATAGATTTAAAATCTCCCACGGGGCTAAAGCGCCCGCCTACAGATTGTTTTGCTTTTGTAGCATGGCCTTTAGGCCATGGATTTAAGGCCATGGATTTAAAATCTCCCACGGGGCTAAAGCGCCCGCCTACAGATTGTTTTGCATTTGTAGCATGGCCTTGAGCCCAAAACGTGAAATTTGGGGCTGATCCACCTATATCGTCTTCATTTTTTAAGATACTTAAACCTTAATGCTTGAAAATTCCTTCCCGCTCCCCACATATACTCCATGAATCGTAACTCGCATTTAACGTGGGTTGATAAAGTTGATCTAAACAAGGAGCAGACGTGACTACCATTGTATCCGTACGCCGCAATAATCAAGTCGTCATCGCAGGTGACGGGCAGGTTTCGTTAGGAAACACTGTTATGAAAGGCAATGCACGAAAAGTGCGTAGACTCTACAACGACAAAGTAATCGCCGGATTTGCTGGTGGCACTGCCGATGCTTTTACTCTTTTTGAGCGTTTCGAAAGTAAATTGGAAATGCATCAAGGGCATTTAACTAAAGCTGCAGTAGAACTGGCAAAGGATTGGCGAACCGATAGGATGTTACGTAAGTTAGAAGCGTTATTGGCCGTGGCTGATCATACCGCTTCTTTTATCATTACCGGTAATGGTGATGTGGTGCAGCCAGAGCAAGATCTCATCGCTATTGGTTCAGGTGGTCCCTATGCCCAAGCGGCAGCTACCGCGTTACTGGCAAATACAGAGTTGAGCGCACAAGAAATCGCAGAAAAGAGTCTGACGATTGCTGGTGACATATGTGTGTTTACCAACCACAGCCAAACAATAGAAACGTTGAATTACTAATTTTAATAGCACTGATTTAATCGCTCAGTGCGACACTATTTAAAGGTTTTTTATGTCTGAGATGACCCCAAGAGAAATTGTCCACGAGTTGGACAGGCACATTATTGGTCAGCAAGATGCAAAGCGAGCAGTGTCTATTGCACTTCGTAATCGCTGGCGTCGTATGCAATTAGAACCTGAATTACGTCAGGAAGTAACCCCAAAGAATATCTTGATGATTGGTCCTACTGGTGTTGGTAAAACCGAAATCGCCCGTCGCCTAGCTAAATTGGCCAATGCTCCTTTTATTAAAGTAGAAGCAACCAAGTTCACAGAAGTGGGCTATGTTGGTAAAGAAGTAGAAAGCATCATTCGAGATCTTGCAGACATCTCTATTAAGATGACCAAAGAGCAAGAAACTGAAAAAGTGAAGTATCGAGCTGAAGAAGCTGCTGAAGACCGTATTCTTGATACACTTTTACCACCACCAGAAAATGCGTGGGGTGAAAAAGAGAAAGTTGAAGATAAAGGTACTCGTCAAACTTTCCGTAAAAAATTAAGAGAAGGTCAATTAGACGATAAAGAAATTGAAATTGATGTTGCTTTGCCTCAAGTAGGGGTAGAGATCATGGCGCCTCCTGGAATGGAAGAAATGACCAATCAACTTCAGGGCATGTTTCAGAATTTATCTGGTTCTCAAAAGAAGAAAAAGAAACTAAAAATTAAAGAAGCATTTAAACTTTTAGTTGAAGAAGAAGCTGCGCGATTAGTTAATCAGGAAGAATTGAAAGATAAAGCACTGTTTAACGTTGAGCAAAACGGTATCGTTTTTATTGATGAAATCGATAAAATCTGTAAACGAGAAGGCACTGGCAGCGCCGATGTTTCTCGCGAAGGTGTGCAACGGGATCTATTGCCTTTAGTTGAAGGATCGACGGTATCGACTAAACATGGAATGGTTAAGACGGATCATATCTTGTTTGTCGCCTCAGGTGCTTTCCAGATGAGTAAACCCTCTGACTTAATACCTGAATTGCAAGGACGTTTACCAATTCGAGTGGAACTTTCAGCGTTAAGTGTGGAAGACTTCGTTCGCATACTAACAGAGCCAAATGCTTCGCTCACTGAGCAGTACATTGCACTAATGGGTACTGAAGGAGTTGCAGTTAGCTTCACTGAAGACGGTATAAGACGTATCGCTGAAGCTGCTTGGCAAGTGAATGAGCGGACTGAAAATATTGGTGCTCGACGTCTGCATACTGTGATGGAGCGGTTAATGGAAGATATTTCTTTTGATGCATCTGAAATGGAAAACGAATCCGTACTGGTAGACGCTAAATACGTCAATGAACATCTAGATAAGTTTGTTGATAATGAAGATTTGAGTCGCTTTATCTTGTAGCTTCATTTTAATAATCAAGAGCCATTAAACGCATTTTAAAATTGACTTTGAAATGCGTTTTTTTATGTGGGTAATATGGCTTAAAATTTGTCGGGGTATTGCTCTCTAACTTGATTAAACTGACTAATATTGGTCAATAATAAATCGACTAGTTTAGGTTCAAATGCTTTACCTCTTTGCTCGTTTAGGAAATCGATAATTTCCTGATTAGCCCATGGTTTTTTATAACAACGCTTGCTTCCTAAAGCATCAAATACATCCATAAGTGCAGTTATGCGCCCAGCAATAGCAATCTCTTCACCTTGAAGACCTTGCGGGTAGCCTGTGCCGTCCCACTTTTCATGATGCTGTCTTGCTATGGTAGCCCCTAATTGCAAAATCGGGTTATCAGTTCTAGCCAACATTTCAAACCCGATTTGAGCATGGGTTTGCATCACTTCCCATTCAAGGCTATCTAATTTGTCAGGCTTGTTTAGCACATAATCAGGAATCCCTACTTTCCCCACATCATGAAGTGGGGAGGCAAGTTTAATCATCTCTGAGTCGAAATCATCTAGACCATATAGCTTTGCTAGCATGTAGCTGGTTTGCGCTACCCGTTTAACGTGACTACCGGTTTCTTTGCTGCGCATTTCAACCGCTTCGCCAATAATATAAGACAATTCTTTTTGAGAGTCCTTAATGACATCGCGTAGCTTCAGATTTTCATGAGCTACGGCAATATTGTGGGCGAAAAACTCCAATAAACGATGTTGCATGGGTTCTAATTGCTTATTTTGAGCTACGTAAAGTACATTTTCTGTGTTGCGCTTAGTGGTAAAGTAACCAATAAAATAATCTTCTTCGTAAATCGAATGTTTGAGTGCCAATGCCCGTTTGATTCGCGCATTAACCTCGCTACTCAATGACAACGAGGTCTCTATCTCAACCGGTTGCGGTTGGTTCAACGCAAGTATATGAACATTACTCAAATTATTATTTGCGTCTTTGGCAACCGCGCAACAAATTACCGCCTCTTCCTCGATACCTAAGACTACTGCTACTTGCTTTAATATTGCCGAACCAAACTGAGGAAGTGTGTCACATTCAATAAACTCGGAAGAAGCAGCAATGATTTTTTCCAGACCGATACGGTGTTTTTCTATGGTTAAGATATCTCTATAACCACGTAGTGCAGAATAAACAGAGGTTTTTAATCTCAACGCGGTTAATTCGGTCTTATTTTTGTAATCATTGATATCGTATTCCCGAATAACACTTTCTTCTGGGGCTTCACCAGGCTGTCCTGTACGCAGGAATAGCCGAATCTTATGGTTATTTAAATCTTCTCTAACCCATTTGACAAAGTCTAAACCGGCATGAACTGTTTCCATCACAACATCCACTATCGCTACGGCAAAGTCGTGTTGGCTATTTGAAATTATATTTTTAGCTTCGGTTGCAGTATAGGCACTATGTAACGCTAGTCGTCCATCATCAAAGACTAGATCATTGAGTACGATTTTGGTTATGTTGTGAATTTCAGGCTCGTCATCAATAACTAAAACATTCCATTTATAATCAAAGGAATCCACTTCTTCCGGCATATCATCAGCGAATAAAAATGTATCGTTCATACTTTTGCCCCTGCTGCCCCGTGTACTTTTCACGTTATGTTTGTGTATAGATTAGTCGCAACACGAAGATTTTGTGATTTTTAAGGGTGTAATTTTACACGTTTTACTGAGGAAATAAATTATTCGCTAATTCTGGCCCGAAAATCTGACTGTCGCCTTGATTTGAAGAGGTGAGTACAAATCCTGCCCAGTATTTTGGATGACGATATTTGCCCGAAGAGTGAAATCTAAATTGGGTTAACTGTAGCGCTTTGGGGGCGTCCCCTTCGGATTCCACTAAGTTTGCGTAAAACTGTTTCACGAATTCTGAAGTCGGTCGATCTTGAATAGCCCAAATAGTACCCACCACCGTCTTAGCACCTTGGGCTAAAAATCCTCGCGTAATACTACGCATCCCTGAGCCTTTATAATTTTTCCCAACCATAGTTTCGCAGCCGCTAATAAACACTAAATCAGCAGATACAGGTTTACTTAGCAATTGATTTAAGCTTAAAAATCCAGGGGTTAAATTACCTTTAATATTCTCTCCAGCGGTTAATACGCCAACAATATCCGGTAATTTTTTATCGAAATAGCCGTGTGTTCCAATATGCAGAATGTTTGAATTACGAACTTTTTTAGACATTAAAAATTGACTAGTCGCATTTTCGGCAAAGCCTTTATTTATTTGGTGACCAGCAAATAAATTAGCTACGTACTTTGCTTCTTTAAGCGTGCCTGGTAAAGCCGCTAATGTTAAACGTTCAGATATGGATCCAGGTGTAATGTCATTCACCTGTGCAGTGAAATCAGGGTTTGCAAAAATGGAAATTTCAAAGTTCTCAGCGTCAGTTGAAAATGTCTGCTCAAAATATGAAGTGGCAGATGTAATAAAAACCGATTGTGAGGTTTCAACTAATGGTTTGTAGCTTTCTGCTGTTGTGGCAGTATTCCACATAGAGAACGGCATCTTATGTAAACTTTCATCGGGAATAATCAAAATTTTAGTTATTTTTTGCTGTTCAATGACATCAACTGGCAGTAAAGAAATATCCCGAAACTGTGTGTTCAACCATGGTTTGCTAGAAGCATATGTGCCGTGAACGTAGTTTTTTACCATCTCCGCAATCTCTGCCACTTTTGCTATTTTTTGAACCGATATATCGTTGTGTGTGACGTTAAGTGAAAACATGGTGTGTCCATCAGAAAAATATCTAACCAACATTTGATCTGATGGCAACGATTGTTGAAATGCATCTAAGGATATATTAGCAATTTTCGAATCGTGATTTTGTTCGTTCAATACTCTAGCTAGATAATCATCTCTTGCTTCAACTAATCGCAGTTTTTCGCTTGATGAGTCGCTTAACAACATCTGTTTTTCTTCTGCTAACCAAATATTGTACAAAAGTTGAATTTGCGCCTCATTTTCACTCGCAACTTCATCGATAGAAAACAGGTTTCTCTCTTGTTTTGGGTCAACTGAATAGTACTTTTCCAAAACTTCGAAAAGTCTAGCGTAGTGATGACGAGGTTGATTTTTAATGCGCTCATTATCTAATAACGAGGTAATATAGGTATTAATAAAACTAAATCTAGCCGCATTCCAAGCTTGCGGATTGGCTACGGTTAATCGACTCTTTTCTATTAATGACATCGCCTTCTCAGCAAAAATATCAACCCACTTAAAAGATTTTTCTTGCTGACTTATTTGAACTAATAACGTAAATACTTCGATCTGTTTAATGGGGTAGGTTTTGTTTTCAATATCAATAATATCTTCGTTATAAAAACTGTCGTAATCTAATAGTGCTGCTAACTCTTGAAGCTCATCTTTATCAATCGGCTTAGCTAAATACACATTGTCTATTTTGAATTTCAGGATTTTTGCATCAATTTGAGTGGTGTGAAGTGTTCTTGGATCGTTAAATACATTGTTTAAGTGTGTTTGGGCTTTAGTGAATTCTTTTTGTTTAATTGCCGTTTTTGCGAGTTCGACTTGTAATACAATTTGATAATAATCCTGTTGGTTCTTCAATAAATGCTCGGCGCACTCTAACCATTGATTAGCCCCATCAAAATCACCTTCCTCTCGACTTGTCGCCCCTATCATAACGGCGGCTCTTGCAATCATTAAATCTTGCTGACCTAAATTCAAACAACGTGCAAGTTCCCATTGCTGATTGGGCAAGGTGTTTTGTACCTGATTTATGGTATTGGAAAAGTAACGTGAACCTGTGTCATATTCACCTGTTTGGAAAAGCAGAAAACCTTTACTAAATAACAAGGGGGCAATACCTGGGCTGTTAGAATCACTGATAATATTTAACCCTTTATTTAAATAATTATGAGCTTGAGCAAACGCGCCTTCTCGGTAGGAAGATAAAAAAGCATTACTATAGAGTTCGGCCATTAAAAATCGATATTCAGGGGCATTTTCTGCTTTAGAAATCGCATTTTTAACGGTTTCTAATGCCAAGTTATGTTTGTCTTCAAAATTGTAATAGAACCAAAGGTGATGAAGTATGTCTGCCGTCAGCCAATTAGGAGATTTAGATAGTGCTTCGAGTACTTGTTGATATAAATTTTTAGCGTATACATCCAGATCCAAACCTGCTTGTTGGGAATGGGCGATATCAGCAAACATGCTTCCACAATGTTGAATAAATTTTGATTGGTTTAGAAGCGCGGTTTGATCATTACTAAGTTGGCCATGATGTTTAGAATAAACATACAGAGTTGCAGCTAATTGTGCGGCAACTTGAGTTTTGACTGGGTCATCTATTTGGCTCCCAGGCTCAAAAGATGAAGTCCAAACTGCGCATTGAGCAATAATGTCTTGGGCGCTGAATTTATTTAAATTAAAGCTAGTAATAAAGCCAAGAGAGCCATTTTTAACTTGCTTTGCATTTTCCATTAGTCGGCGAAGCGTCCATCTGGAGAAGTCGCTATTTAGGTCACTATTGGTTATTTGCGAAACAATTGAATAGGGCTGATTAGTTTGCGTTTGTGCAGGAGTAGCCAAAATATCGATAACGTTTTGGTACGCAGAATAATCTGTATTGTCTAATTCTATCAAACTGATTTTAGGAGAAATTTTAGTATAATTTACCAGCACCCTAATTTTATTGGTTTCAGTATCGGTTTGTGGGAACTGAAATAGGCTAAAATACTCGGTATCTTTGCTGTCTATATCTTTTTTTTCAACCAATTGATTATTAACGAAAATTTCAATTTCTAAAGGCTGGTCGGCATGACTCAACTTCAATAGTGCTGCATGGCCAACTTGATTGACTGTTAATGCGGTAGATTCCATTGCACTACAGGTAAAACTGGCACACAACAAGATAAGACTGTAGGACAAAAAACGGAACATATTTAGCAAAACACGTCTTTGGTTAACAATGGATGGCACATTGTAACCTATAAATTTTGTTTGGGATAAGAAACTTGGAGCTAGTGCCACCTTGAGGAAGTGGCACTTTTAGTCAGCGATGCGGGTTAATCGAGAAGGTAAACTATCCAACTGTGTTTTGATTTAGCTATGTTTCCGTATTTATCTTGCCAAATCACATGGGCAATAATATCGCTATCTGGATTGTCATCCGCCGGTAGAAAGTTGGTCCATTCTTTGATGTGCCACCCTTCTAAATCATCAAACATAATGGTTGAGATGCCATCGTTTATATTGACCAGTTGCGTTTTATCTTCATTTAATACAAATACGGTGTTGTCTGATGCTAATCTGAATAACTCAGGCCATTCGTTAGCACTTGAACCGTCTTGATTGACAGCCGTTTCTTGTACATATAGTAGATCAGCAATTTTTTTCTTACTGATCTCAATAAAGTACCTTTTTTGTGGAACAAAAAACCAAGGACTAATTTGTGAAACTATTTCTTCCTGCGTTTTAGTTCCGCCAGTTTGTTCGACCGCTTCTATGCCTAAAGCTGTAATTTCTCTTATTATTTGGTCGGGCATACAGTTTCCTTAGTTCACATTGAAAAGTTTATGCAAGTCTACATTGTTGTTCTCGTCGAGTAACTTATCTTTCACTTCGTCTAATACCATCAATGCATGACGTTTATCATAAGTACCGTTTTTGAAAATTGATAGGGCTTTAGTATTGATAGCGTCATGTAATACATCTGCAATTAGAATACTCCCTAGTTTACCAAGCCTTTCTCCGTTTTGAGTGGTAGCGGCTTCTTGCAGGATATATGTCCAAAGTGGTAAGTTCTGGATATTGAGCTTTTCAATGCCATCAAATTGCGGTGACAATTTTTCCAGAGGAGTCATTTGAAAAATGTCGTTTAGCTCGGCTTGAGCATTGATTTTTTTAACAATGTTGTATCCAGATGGAATTTGTTTGTTTAGCCCAGCCAATATATTTTTAAAGATAATACGGATCATTTCTGAATTGTCAGAAGGAAAACGTATTTTTGACATGGCATCTGATAAAGACAGATCAATTTTATTGGCTTTTTGATTGTCTCCAAAAAAACGACGCCATTGAATTACGTGTTTATCTTGTACTTTTTGTGAAGATGCAAACAACGAGGTCAACGGTACTTCAGGTTGAAAGCGCCTTAGTGCGTAACTATTTCTCACCATACTGTGACCAAAACGAAATGCACTATTGTGAAAATAATCTAAGCGCTGCTCGGTTTTGAAGGGTAATTCAGGCTTTGCCTGTTGATTAAAATACACCTCAAAAATGTGCGGATCTAAAAGATTTTTTAGATAATATTCAATGGTCACAAACTGAAAGGTTAGTATGGTGTGGCATTTAGCATTTTCAAAATCGAAATGATATGGCGCTTCTATTAATTGGTTGTGAAAATTCTGCCAGAATGCATGTAGCTGACAAATAATATCGTTGATGTCATTGCGGTGTTCGGGAATTCGCGCTTTACCATTGTCGTCTCTTGCAACGTCGAAACCTTTTACCCCTTGCCATTGTATTGGGCGCAACTCAAATCTGTCATTCACAATACTATTGTTTTGACCATATAGACTTTCCAGTAACAATTCATTGCTTACCGTTCTGACTGGGTGATCTGGTGGGGTGGTATGTGGTGCAATATCGTGAGCAATCATTTGCCCAAAATAAGTCATTCCCGCATCAAGATTACTTGATGGTACTGTATTGTTATTTTCCAATAATTTTTCTGCAATTTGCAGTAATACAGGATCACTCAAATAATCGGGATTCCACATCTTTTTAAGTTTGTGGGTAAAACTAAAATCCAACATAACTAATCTCTTACTGCTACTACCAACGATTTCTTATTTCTATTGTTTGATTCATCAAGGGAATATTGAATTTCTATCAAACCAACTTGCAACATCTCTTTATCTACCGATATGACTACTTCCCCTTCGGTGTTAGGGGTGTAGGACGCGGTATAGATTGGACTCGATGAGGAGTTAATAAACATGTTGATTTGATATGTTTTAGTAACATCAAACTCGTCTTGAAGGACTAGAGAAACAGATGATGAGACATCATTAAGAGAAAATGTCTGATCAACATTGGAGGTGTTGCCTCTTGCTGAAGACACGTAAACCATGGAAGGCGAAGAGAACGTACTATTCGACGTGACCAAATGTTCAAAATTGACAACTAACGAAAACAGCAGAGCACCGGCACAAAGAGTACCTATGCTAGCGCGCGCAGGTGTCGCAAACAACAATTGCCAAAACGTTGGTTTTTGTTTCGGGCTTTGAGCTAAAAACGGTAACGCTTTAATAAACATCGAGTCGAGCTGCAATTGGTCTACAACGTCAGGATTTTCCATTAGGTAAATTTCAAATTCTTCACATTCTTCTGCACAGAGCTTGCCTTGCATATAGCGATTGGCGATATCACGTCTTTCGATATATGCTTGATCCATTGGTGTCATTAGAACCTCTTATTTTCTCCAGCCAACAAACCATAATTATATAGTTTTCCCAAATGGCCGTTCTATTCTTCCGTGTCGGTGTTAATAACCAAGTGTTGCGGGATTTGGATTTCTCTCACCTGATTGTGAAAAAAATTATCAATTGAAGAAGACTGGGCAGAAACTGAAACTTGACAGGCTAAGGCAAGGCTCAAAAGTGATGTTAATGTTGTTTTATTTAGATCTATACCTAATTTAAGTTGAATGACATCTTTAAGTCTTTCGCGCGCTCTGTATAACACTCTGTCGAAGTGCGCTGGGCTCAATTCAAACTCGTCGCAAATTAGTTGTTTGGATTGGCCATAGACAAAATAACGATACAATAAATCTCGATCTCGTTGGGCAGGTAATTCATCAATAACCTGTTGTACAATTTGTACTAATTTTTCAGAATTGAGTGAATTAAAAATGGATTTCGACGTGTCTGGGTATTCCAAGTCGATTGAATCTGAATATTCGGTTTTACGCCGCGACTCCTTGCGGAAATGGGCTATCAACAAATTAAGCCCGGTCCGACGAATATAGGCGCCGACTGCTGAGCTATTTTCAATTTTACCATTGCGAATGTTGTCGATAACTATGAGGAAAGTATCTTGGGCTATGTCATTGGCTAATTCGTCATCGTCAGCCTGTTTTTTCAAAATAAAAAATAGACTTTTCCAATATTTATTAACCAATTGTTGCTCAGCTTGAGTCTCGCCAGAGGCAATTCTGTCCACCAGATACTCCGACGTAATCATCTCCAACGTTCACTCCTACTGCATAAAGAACAATCGAATTATTGATCTACTATCGATTGATTCACTGAGCAGACCTGAATGCTAAAACTTAGTGGAATTTTAAACATGATGCAACCGCTAGAGGACTGATATTTCAATTTATTCGGCTGTATTCAAAAGGTTTAATGAGTTTTGATTAATTAATAGGCTTCTATATTGTGGGTAATTCATTTTCCCTTTGATTTAACCCAAGCCGCTTTTTAGAAATCAAAAACAAGCACCTAGTTGTTATATCAGCACGACGCATTGCTTTATTACTTCTTTCCTATTCATTTTTAACAATTGTCAGAAGCATTCACCTTGGTCCGATGTATTGTGAGTAAAATCTGCTCTATCGTTAATTTGTCTTGGTAATGAGGGGGTTAGGTTCTTGAAATTGTTAATTATTTATCAGACATTAGTTTGTTCTTTCGGCTATTTATCAGCTCCTTATTGAGGACGATTAAAGACATTTCAAAATGGAGAAAAATCAAAGGAATTTAATCTATTTTTTGATATCATCAGAAAGTCGAAATTTTTGTTGTAACTCCGTCCTTTCATGACTCTGATGGCTAGCTGAATAATCGTCTACCGATTGATTGGTGGAAAAGTAATTTTTACTTTTTTTATGCCAGTAAATGAGTCCG
This sequence comes from Aliiglaciecola sp. NS0011-25, assembly GCF_040370605.1. Lineage (NCBI taxonomy): Bacteria > Pseudomonadati > Pseudomonadota > Gammaproteobacteria > Alteromonadales > Alteromonadaceae > Aliiglaciecola > Aliiglaciecola sp. NS0011-25. The sequence goes on along the minus strand of NZ_BAABWR010000001.1, from coordinate 227,447 downwards.
AAAGAAGACGAAAAAAAGCAAAAAATAAACCTTCATAAATAACTAAAAAGGTAAAAGTAGTTGGTTGGGAAACATTATGTACAGCAAGGTACCTTGCAAGAGGCTCTTGTTTTAATTGTCGATGATGAACCCATCAATGCTATGGTTATCGCTGACTTATTGGCGAACTTGTATAAAACCAAAATTGTCTATTCTGGCGAAGAGGCGTTAGAGTTTTGCCAGCACCAGACACCGGATTTGATTCTATTGGATGTAGTGATGCCTGGGATTTCGGGGTTAGAAACATGTCGGACAATTAAGAATAATCAAAATCTACAACACATCCCAGTTATTTTTATCACCTCGGTTAAAAGTCAAAACGATGAAAATAAATGTTGGGAGGCTGGAGGAGTCGATTTTGTTTCCAAGCCGGTTAATGGTATTACACTGTTAAACCGCGTGAAAGCTCACCTTACTTTAAAAGCACAATCTGACTTTCTGCGAAAAATGTCATTTACCGACGGTTTAACCGGGCTATACAACCGACATTTACTCGAAGATGTATTGAATAAGTATATGCTTCAGTCTAGTCGCACCGAGTCTCCATTATCACTCCTTATGCTGGATATCGACTGGTTTAAACGCTTTAACGACAGTTATGGGCATATTAGTGGAGACAAATGCCTAATTTCGGTCAGTAATGTTTTAAAAGACGTTTTACATCGTCCAAATGACATGTCATTTCGCTATGGCGGAGAAGAGTTTCTATGCCTTTTGCCCGATACCGATAGGGCTGGAGCTGAGCATATCGCGAAAACTATTTTACAAAAAATAGCGGATTTAAAGGTGCCTCACGAAGCGTCACCATTTGGAATCGTTACCGCAAGTATTGGTTTGTATAGCACAAGCAATAATGAATCTTACAAAGTCAATGAAATTATCCGAAATGCCGATAAAGCACTTTATTTAGCAAAACAAAAAGGTCGGAATCAATTCACCGGTTAACTTGCGTTGTTTTTAGCGAACTACTAAAGTTTAAAGTCATTTACGCATAATCTTTTATATCATTAGTTACTATCTGGTTAACTTTCAATTTATTGAAAAGCACAGAGGGTTTTGGGTGCAGTTTTTTCTACGGAGTATTTAATGTCAATAAAGCCACGTTTGCCCAAGATAAAATCTTGGTATGGCGGGAAAAACTTATTTATACCTACCTTTTTTCTATTTGTATCAATAATTTCTATCGCTATTATCATTTTCGAAACTCAACTTAATACTACTATTATGGCTTTAGTTGAAGAGAATCAGCGGGTAACAAATAGTCGAATTGACACTCAGGTACAACAATCCCTTTCCAAATATCGAAATGACTTACGCTTTTTGTTTGGTACACCTCCTATTGAAGGTTTTGCCAATACTATGGTGCAAGATTCTGAAGTAGATGGTTCTACTCATGAACAATGGAAACAAAGGTTAGAAACTATCTTTGTAGCTTTTGTTGAAAATAATTCCGAGTACGAACAAATGCGCTTTATCGGCATTGGCAATGAAGGCAAAGAGTTAGTGCGCGTTGAACGAAGTGGCGGTGGCATAAAAGTGGTAGGCGATGCTCACTTGCAAAAAAAGAGCGATAGAGACTACTACCAGCAAAGTATAAAACTGTCTGCGGGACAAATTTATCTGTCCGAAATTTCACTAAATCGTGAGTTTGGCGAAATAGAATTTCCTTATCGTCCTATGCTCAGATTATCCATACCAGTATTCAACAATCAAGTCGAACGTTTAGGTTTCTTAATCCTAAATATCAATGCCAGTGAACTGCTGAATTCGATTCAAGGCCTTGTTGATAAACCGAACCAACTAATTTTAACCGATAGCAAAGGCTTTTTTCTGGTGCATCCTAATCCAGAACTAATGTACAGCAAGGACCTAAACCCAGAAGCAAATTGGGATCGTTATTACAATCAGAAACTAGACTTGGGCAGTCAAATCGATATTACTAGAGTGAAACACTACCCAACAGGAGAGTTCTATTCTTCTGCTAAAAAATTAATTATCAGTGGTGATTTTAATGATGGTTTTCTGCTCTCTCATATTCTAACCCCAGAGGCAGTAATAAGTGATTTAGCGATGCAAAGACGAACCAATGTCTATGCCATTTTATTTGTTGTATTTATTGTAATAGTAATCGTTTTGGCGGTTTTTCAGAGAGGGTTGCGTAGAAGTCAGGAATTAGCTGAAGCAAGGGCGGAATCCGAGGCGATCGTTAACGGCTCGCAAGATGCTATTTTCGGGTTAACAACCGATGGGCGAATATCAAGCTGGAATCGCGCCGCAAAGGCGTTATTTGGTTTAGATTTCGAGCAAGTAGAAGGTCGGCGTGTTGTGGAGCTATCGTTATTTCCTGAGGTCAATTTTGATGAACTTATTCATAAATTGGCAAGTGGCTCGAGTCAGCAGTCTTTAGAAACCTGTTTACAGCAGAATCAAAACATTAAGCTGTTGGTTTCACTGTCTGCAATTCTTCAAGATGGCGTTACTTTCAGTGGAGTTGCGGTGATTACACGGGATATTACTAGCTTAAAAAAGGCCGATGAAAAAATCCGCAAAATAAACGCTGAGTTAGAGGTGAAAGTCGCTCGGCGTACCGCCCAATTGGAAAAAGCGAGCGATGTTAAAAGCGCGTTTATTTCTAACATTAGCCATGAAATGCGTACCCCGCTAAACGGTATAATTGGCACTTTAAATCTCATTAAAAAAGAACCACTTAGTGAACAACAGTTACAGTACCTTGATATGACGGAAGTGAGTGTTAACTCGCTCTCGGTGTTGATTAACGACATTTTAGATTTATCAAAAATAGAAGCGGGTAAATTAGACCTGGATTACAAAGCATTTAAACCTGGTAAATTAATTGAAAGCTTGTGCGGAAGTATGGCAGTCAAAGCGCAAGAGAAAGGCCTAGAATTTATACTTGATAGCATTGATATAAAGTGTGAATCAATCATCAGTGATCCGCATCGCTATTCACAGATTCTTACTAACATTTTAAATAATGCAATTAAATTTACCAATCAGGGACATATTTTAGTCAACGCCTATTCAGAACAACTCGATGATAATCATTGCAGTCTGCATTTCGCGGTGACAGACACAGGAATAGGCATCGCAGAAGAAAATCAGAAACGATTATTCAGTGCATTTTCCCAAGAAGACAGTGCTATCGCTGCTAAGTACGGTGGAACAGGCCTTGGACTATCGATATGCAAACAATTGAGTAAATTACTCAATGGCCAAGTGACCTTCAAATCAGAAAAAGGCAAAGGCAGTACGTTTCATTTCCAAGTACATATCCCCAATGTTAACGTGACGTTCAAACGTCCAGAGAAACATCTCAGTGGCAAACTCGTTTCCATCTTAGTCGCGAATCAACAACTCCATCAAAGTCTATGTAATATGGTCGTCAAACTCGGCGCTAAGGTCATGCCAGATAATGAGATTACCGGCTATTTAGAATCAAATACTGAACTGCCGGCAAAATTGCCTGACATTTTTATTGTTGATCAGCTTGATCCTCGGGCCCAGTTACTTGAACATTGCTGGGACGCTATAGAATATGCCAACAACAGCTCTGCGAAAGTGGTCATGTTGTATAATACCCGCGATGCAAAAACCATGTTTAAACGTCTTAAGCCTATCTATATTTCCAAACCCGTGTCTATTTCAGAGTTTTTATTGAAATATACCGACAAAAAGCAAACGTTAGCCGACGCCAATTCAGAGCAGAAAAAGCCTAAAATAGCTGAAGTGGATCTTCCCGTAGACAGTAAATTAACCGGTGCTAGAGTATTGGTTGTGGATGACAATGATATAAATGTCGAGGTGGCAATAGGCATTTTAAAACCTACTTCAGTAGAAACAGTGAGAGCTGCCAACGGACAACAAGCAATCGATAAATTGCTCGCATCTGCTGCCAGTGGGGAAATTATTCACTGTGTACTAATGGATTGCCAGATGCCAATTTTGAATGGTTATGAAGCAACTGCGCAAATACGTAACGGTGAAGCTGGTCAGTTATATATTGATGTTCCAATCATAGCTATGACCGCAAATGCTATGCTGGGAGAAAGGCAAAAATGCTTAGAGGCTGGCATGAATGATTATGTCACTAAGCCAATTTCTGCTGAAAAATTGATAACTAAACTGACTAAGTGGGTGTTATCTGTGTTTAAACCCAAGGTTAAAATTATTAATGACAGTGGAGATACGGAACAATCTATTGCCCAAGCTATTACCTCTTGCGTGGTTTGGGATAAACAGGGAGCACTTACCCGGTTGATGAATAATCAAAACCTGTTGAACAAAATATGTAATATATTTTTGCAAAGCACTGGAGAAAAAATTGCAAAGTTGCGAGGCAGCGTCCAGAGTCAATCTTTAGAAGAAATTTGCCAATTGAGTCATTCACTTAAAGGTGTTTGTGGAGATATTGGTGCAATGCAGCTACATGAAACCTTTGGTAATATAGAGATTGAAGCTCATAAACCGAATATTGCCGCGATTGAAAGTTTGCTTGTGACCATGGAACAGCAATATGACACTCTAGTTAACCTGCTTGAAAAACATATCGAAGCTGCAGATTAGATTATTAGCCCAAGGTATTGGCTTAGTAAACCCCTCTAGTTTCGACTGTATTGACAGCCAAAACTAGGGAGAAACGGTTCGCTTTGTTAGTCGGCTAGGGTCACATAGTGACGTATTCTTCTCCAGAAGTAGGATGAATGGCTACGCAAGCATCAAAATCAGCTTTAGTGGCGCCCATCTTCATAGCCACGCCAAATCCTTGCAGAATCTCGTCCATACCGGCACCTATGCCATGTAAGCCGACGACTTTTTCTTCCTCACCTGCACAAACTAGTTTCATTCGAGTCATTTGACGATGTTTCGTCACTGCTGTGTACATAGCCGCGAAGCTAGAGCTATATACTTTAACGTTGTCAGCACCGTATTCTTTGATCGCCTCATCTTCACTTAAACCTATAGTGCCGATTGGAGGATGACTAAATACCACTGTTGGGATAAGAGAATAATCCATGTGTGCATTAGTCTGACCGTTAAACAAACGCTCAGACAATAAACGTCCTGATTTAACCGCAACAGGTGTGAGTTCAACATAACCAATGTTATCGCCTACCGCATAGATCCCATCTACGTTGGTATTTTGGAATTTGTCGACTTTGATGTATCCACGTTCATTGAGTTCAACGCCAGTATTTTCGATGCCAATTTTATCATTAGCGGGTTCACGTCCTATGGCCCAAACAACACAGTCTGTTTCAATACTGGTACCGTTTTCAAATTCAATGGTTAACGAACCATCTGTATTTTTAATTACCTGTGTGGGGGTAGCATGGGTGTGCAGAGTCGGGCCATCTTGAGCCATAAGCTCTACTAAGGTTTCGGATAGCATAGTATCAAAACTTCTTAATGGCGCGTGTTTACGCACGACTAAATCGGTTTTTGTACCTAAAGCGTGCATTACACCTGCTAGCTCTACCGCGATATATCCGGCACCAACCACAACCGCACGTTTAGGTTGTTGGTTTAATTCAAAAAAGCCGTTAGAGTCGATTCCCAATTCTGCACCTGGGATCTTTGGTATGGTAGGGCGACCGCCAGTAGCAATAAGAATGTGCTCTGCGGTATATTGTTTGCCATTCACTTCAACGGTATTTTTGTCTACAAAAGTAGCAAAACCTGAAATTAAAGTAACGCCATTTTTCTCAAAGCCGCTGCTGTAGCTACCATGAATGCGCTTGATATAGGCTTCTCTGCTTGCAACCAAGGTTTTCCAATCGAATTTATTGATTGTGACATCGAATCCGTAGTCTGGTGCATATAGGTTTATGGCTTCAGCGACATGGGCGCCGAACCACATCACTTTTTTAGGAACACAGCCCACATTTACACAAGTGCCGCCAACCGCTGTTGCCTCAATTATTGCCACCTTTTTGCCATACTTTGCTGCGCGGTTTGCTGAAGCAATTCCACCACTGCCCCCGCCGATACATATGTAATCAAAATCTGCCATGTTTTATCCTGAAGTTAGTTGTATTAATTAGGTTATTGTAGATGAATAAGAAGCACAAATCCTGTGGATTCAATTTTCAGACAAAAAGTTCATGAAGGTAATAAATATATTTGCCTATCTCTTGTAATTGCCTTTATAAGGCCTCACGTACAAAGTTCCAACCCTTAAAATATTAATGGATACATTTATGAATCAAGTCGCCACTCATCATTCTCAATCAGATATCAAGTCTTTGCCTCAGTTTACGCAAATCAAAATTAGCGAAATAAAAGACTCAATAGAAGAGGCGATTTCGAACTGTAAAAACACTATTAATAGGGTGTTAGAGCAAGAGACCGTGAATTGGGACACTATCATTCAACCAATTGACGAAATAGATGATATTTTGGGTAAGCTGTGGTCACCAGTATCACATATGAACTCTGTTGTGAGTAATGACGAGTTACGTGAAGCCCACGATGCATGTCTACCACTATTATCTTCCTATGGCACTTGGGTTGGGCAGCACAAAGGTCTTTATGATGCTTATACTCAGATTAAGCACTCTGAAGAATTTTCCACACTCTCGGTTGCGCAGCAGAAAGTTATTGATAATGGTATCCGCGACTTTACCTTGTCTGGGGTTGCGTTGGAAGATAGTAAAAAGCAACGTTATGGTGAGATTAAAAGTCGGCTGTCAGATTTATCCTCTACATTTAGCAATAATGTGATGGATGCGACATTGGCTTGGCAAAAACATATTACTGACAAATCTGAATTGGCCGGGTTACCAGATTCTGCCTTAGAAGCAGCTAAGCAATTGGCTGAAAGCAAAGATCTAGAGGGCTGGTTGTTCACCTTAGATATTCCAAGTTATTTGCCCGTTATGACCTATGCCGACAACCGTTCGTTGCGAGAAGAAATGTATCGCGCTTACACCACCCGTGCTTCAGAGCTAGGTCCTAATGCAGGCGAGTTCGACAATACCCAGATTATTGAAGAAACCTTAGCTTTGCGTCATGAGTTAGCCAATCTTATGGGGTTTGCAAGTTACGCTGAACGCTCGCTAGCAACTAAAATGGCCGAGTCTACTGAGCAGGTTACTGGATTCCTAGAAGACTTAGCAAAACGCTCAAAACCGCAAGCTTTAAAAGATCTTCAAGAAGTCACCCAATTCGCCAAGGCTGAACATCAGGTAACAGAATTACAAGCATGGGATTTAGCCTACTACAGTGAAAAACTAAAGCAGCAACAATATTCCATTTCAGACGAACAATTGCGCCGCTATTTCCCAGAAAAGCAGGTGGTCTCTGGCTTATTTGAAGTGGTTAAACGTTTATACAAAGTTAATATTGTGCAGCGTCAAAACGTTGATGTGTGGCATAAAGATGTTAAGTTTTACGATATTATCGACAATGACGGTGAATTGCGTGGTAGTTTCTATTTAGATTTGTATGCTCGGCCTCGCAAGCGTGGTGGAGCGTGGATGGACGAATGTCAGGTTCGTAGAACGCGAATCGACGGGCAATTACAATATCCTGTGGCTTACTTAACATGCAACTTTAATGGACCCGTGGGCGACAAACCTGCGCTGTTTACCCATGACGAAGTCATTACTTTGTTCCATGAGTTTGGACATGGTATTCATCATATGCTAACTAAGGTAGATGTGGCCGGCGTTTCAGGAATCAATGGTGTGCCATGGGATGCAGTGGAGTTACCTAGTCAGTTTTTAGAAAATTGGTGTTGGCAACCCGAAGCGCTAGCATTCATATCGGGGCACTATGAAACAGGCGAAGCCTTGCCCAAAGACCTGTTAGACAAGATGTTAGCAGCGCGTAATTTCCAATCGGCGATGCAAATGATGCGACAATTAGAATTCAGTTTGTTCGACTTCACCTTACATGAACAATACCAGCAAGAAAATCCGGTTAATGTGCAAGAATTTATTCAAAAAGTGCGTGAAAAAGTGTCGGTACTTAAAGCTCCAGAATTTAATCGTTTTCAAAATAGCTTTGGGCATATTTTCGCCGGCGGTTACGCGGCTGGTTATTACAGCTATAAATGGGCAGAAGTATTAAGTTCTGACGCCTTTAGTCGGTTTGAAGAAGAAGGGATTTTCAATCCGCAAGTGGGTTCAGACTTTTTACACAATGTTCTGGAAATGGGCGGCAGTAAAGAGCCGATGACGTTATTTGTGGCATTCCGCGGAAGAGAGCCCAGCGTTGATGCATTATTACGCCATTCGGGTATTGCCGCTTAATCAAATTAAAAAAGGATAGTGTGCTTTTGGCAACTTTAGAAACATTTGAACACCTTTACCAACGAGCCTGTGAGCGTAAAGGAGGTCCTAAAAAATTAGCTTTATTGTTGTCGAAGCCACTGACACCTAAGAAGATAGAAGCTATTGGTGATGATCGTTTTTTAGCAGAATTCAGTAAAAAGGTTTTCCAATCAGGTTTTGTTTGGAGAGTAGTGCGGGATAAGTGGCCTAATTTCGAGCGAGCATTTTTCAATTTTGATATTGAAAAGGTCGTTTTAATGCCAGATGAGATGCTCGAAAAAAAAGCCCAAGATCCCAGTATTATTCGTAATTACAACAAAGTAAAAACCATTCGTGAAAACGCATTAATGATTCAAACCGTTAAACAGGACAAAGGTAGCTTTGCCAAGTTTGTGGCCCAATGGCCCACTCACGATATTATTGGGTTATGGGCATATCTGAAAAAATATGGCGCACGTTTAGGTGGCAATACCGGACCTTACGCATTGCGCGCCTTGGGTAAAGATACGTTTATTCTTAGCCAAGATGTGGTGAGCTATTTTGCCAAAAGAGATGTAATCAGCGGCTCTGCTTCATCTAAACGCAGTTTAACGGCTATGCAAAACGCATTTAACGATTTTCATCAGCAGAGCAATCTTTCACTGCAAGAAATCAGTCAAATTATTTCTTATAGTGTAGGTGATAACCATATACAAGCTGAATAACTTAGTTGTAAACAACCTTGTTATTCAGCACAGACTAATAATGTTTAGGCGTTTTTTGTCTATCAACACTATTAAGATTCATACGCTAGTTTTGATGATAATCTAAGGTTTGTGATGAGTTTCATACTCGGTTATACGTGCACGGCATCTAACTTTGTTTTTTTTCGATCAGAAGTAAGTACGAACATCGATAATATAACAAACCCAGACACGACAAGGCCGATAATCTTGTAGGCTTCAGCGAAGCCAATTTCATCATATAACATACCAACTAAAACCGATAAGCCGCTTGCCGCCACCTGTCCCATAAATTGGAAACCAACAATATAAATAGTAGCTGAAAGCCGTGCATCAAATGTTGCAGCAATATATTTAAAAATTGCAATAAGCATAATAGGAAGTTCTGCAGCATGTAGCAGTTTCATTGCTGAAATTGAAAGCGGATCAGCCGCATAACCGGAACCAATGATCCGCAAGGCCATAATTGCGCCGCTCAACAGTAACCCGTTCTTCGCTCCGATTTTATTCACAATGAAGGGCGCAACAAACATGCCCCCTGCTTCTAGAAAAACTTGGAATGAATTTAAATATCCATACATAGCATTTCCTTCGGCTGGTGTTGCAAACTGGGCGGAAAAATACACCGCGAATTGTTGGTCGTACACCCCATAAACACATGAAACACCAATTACCCATATCGCAAAGGCCCAAAACTTGCGCTGACCAAACAAAGCAATTGCATCTTGTAAGCTCAAGGCATGTGCTTTTTTGTCTATTTCCATCTGCTTCGCAGACTGTTCGTTAATTTTTACAAAGAATAGACTCGATAAGAATATCAATGCGCATAAGCTCGCTAAAATGAAATTAAGTGAGACGGACACATTGAAAATTTGACCGGTGAAAAATGTAGCTATTGCCCAACCTACTGAACCCCACATGCGCGCTTTACCAAATTCAAAACCTGTCGTGCGGCCGACACGTTCAATATATGTCTCTACAGCGCCAACACCGGCAAAAAACGTGGCGGAACAAAAAAAACCGCCAACTAATGCGCCAAGATAGATGGAGTGCATGAGTAAGGGAGTGTATACATATATGAAGAATGGGCCGCTTAAAAAAAGCATTAACCCAACAAACCACAGTAAATTTTTTCGAAGTCCTAATTTATCTTGTAAAAAACCATAACAAGGCATTATAAATAACGCGGTTATGGCATTAATGCTAAACACAACACCTGTCTCAGACCCATCAAGTCCAATAGCTTGGTTCAACCAAATAGGGTAAATCGAAAAACAAAACGACCACGTTAAGAAAAAGCTTAGTATGCAGGCGCTAAGTAACCAGTAATTTCGTTTTGCTATGCTATCGGTCATAAAATTGTCACCATATTATGTTTTTGCGAAAGAGTGTGAACCTCTTAATTGCAGTTGGCCGCTGATTTCTTGGATTTTGGTATTAGATTGAAGTTCTTTGTTGATTGCGATTTTGGCAGCAATTTGTCCCATATCGAAATAAGGCAAACTTACCGTAGTCAGTTTTGGTAGTAAGTTTTCAGCGATAAGTTTGTAGTTGTCGTAGCCAACAATTGAAATTGTTTCGGGGATCTTGTATCCCATTTGGCGAATCAACATAAAAACACGCATCGCCATTTTGTCGTTACCGCAACAAATCGCTGTAGGTCTTTCTGACCGAGACATGATGTCTTTAAGGACTTGTGGGAGTTCGGCAAATTCATCGTCTTTATTATCACAAACACCCTCTCTAATTGCTGCTTCATCAACCATTAAACCTGCTTTGGCATGCGCATCTTGAAACCCTTTTATCCTGAGGGGGGTCGCTGCCATATTATTGAAAAGTGTTAAATACGCAATGTGCTTATGTCCATGCTTAATAAGCTCTTCTGTCAATTGAAGCGCACCTAAATAATCATCAGGTAGGATAGTCGGGTGCCTTAGGCTTTTTTCATAACAATTCACTAAAATTAAAGGACATTTGTTAAAAGATTCTTTTATTTTGACTTCTTTGTGAGACACGGTCGCAAATATGATAGCCTCAGCTCTCTGCCTTCTGAAATCATCGACCAAGCGAGAGAAACTGTCAGCGCTGCCCCCGGACTCCCCAATCATGAGCAGCTTTTTGTTTTTCTCGCATTCATGTTGAATGCCCGCAATGATGTCGAAAGAATCAGGAGTTGTAGTAAGGTTTTCAGTAATTAAACAAACGACTCCCTTTTCTTGTCCTCTTAGTGCTTGAGCGGCAGCAGAGGGGTAGAATTCGAGTTCCTCCATCGCTTTTTTCACTCTTTGACGTGTTTTTTCGCTCACGCCCTCAAAACCTCCAAGTATTCTGGAAACAGTTTTGACTGACACATTAGCCTTTATCGCGACATCTTTAATTGAAGACATAAATTCTCGTTTATTGAGTTAGAAATGATGTCGTATTGTTACACACTAAGTACATTTTGTTGACATTTAGTTAAATTATATGAGTATAATGACCATCGTTAGACATTTTATCAAGTAAAATCTTTTAGTTTTATTTACAGAGGCGCAGATGCAACATCAAATACAAGCGAATATTTCAAGTCCGCGTAAGACTTGGAAACCTAAGTACCATTTTTTTAAAGAGGGTCATTGGCTTAATGATCCTAATGGCTTGTTTTTCGCGGATAACAAATACCATCTGTTTTTCCAAATGAATCCCGATGACACTATTTGGGGAAATATGCATTGGGGACACGCAATATCAGAAGATTTTATTAGTTGGCAGCACTTACCAACGGCAATCCATGCAGAGCCTGATGGACTTGGCTATATCTTTTCTGGTGGAGCAATCGTAGATCATCAAAACTCTTCGGGGTTTGGAGATGAAAACCATGCGCCTATTGTTGCCACATTTACGCAGCATTCAAAATCTGAGGAACAAGTGCAAAGCATTGCTTATTCATTAGATGGTGGTGAGAGTTTCAACATGTTTGAACACAATCCCGTAATACCAAACCCAGGTATTAAAGATTTTAGAGATCCTAAGGTGGTTTGGTTCGAAGCTGAGGAGGTATGGATTAAATCTGTTGTTGCTGGCCAATGCGTGCACTTTTATCGATCTGATAATCTCCTAAGCTGGACTAAGCTTTCTGAATTTGGAGAGGATTATGGTGCGCACGGTGGGGTATGGGAATGTCCCGATCTCTTTCCGCTGGTCTGTGAAGAATCCGGTAAAGAAATCTGGGTACTGCTGATTAGTATTAATCCTGGGGGGCCTAACGGTGGATCTGCAACCCAATATTTTTTGGGTGATTTTGATGGCAGAAACTTTAAGCCATTCGATAAACAAATAAGATGGTTAGATTATGGAACAGACTGCTATGCAGGTATTACTTGGGACAATACCCCTAATATTAAACATGAACGCATTTTAATTGCTTGGATGAGTAATTGGCTATATGCCAATGATACGCCCGACAATTCATGGCGTGGTGCTATGACCCTTCCCCGTAAACTCAGTTTACTGAAAACTGACGAGAAATTCGTATTGCGTTGCTTTCCTGCCGTGTCTTTTACTTCAAAGCTTAAAAATGAAGTCAATATTTCAGATTTGAAAAAGCCTATCTCGGTGCCAGAAGCTTACTCTATTCATTTTACTCTTGGAAAAAATAAAGACGTTAGCACGCTAACTTGGACGAACGACTTAAATGAACAATTTACGTTGACGTTAGATCTTGCGTCTAACCAAATTTTAGCTGATAGGACGAAAGCTGGCTTTATTGAAAAAGGCTTTGCGTCTGTCGCAGCAATGCCGCTTGAATTAATTGAGGGTGAAAATGTAAAGATCGATATATTTGTCGATACCTGCTCTGTTGAACTATTCGTTAATAATGGCGCAAGTTGTTTGACTATGCTTTTGTTCCCAAGTCTTGATTTCAACCGTTTAACTGTTAATGGCTCAGTGAGCAATTCTAATTCTAATATTGATGGCTTGAATCTCAGAATAATCGATTAATCTCAATAGGTTAATTTTAAAGTTGAAGTAAATAAAAAGTTCAAAGGTTAATAATTTATTAATTATTCATTAAAAAATTGTTGACAGGTGATATTTTGATCATTAATGTCTATCGATAGACATTAATTGTCGAGAATATTGCACAACAGCACACACACATAAGGATGATATCCATGTTTAAAAAATCGATAGTCGCTGCTTCAATTACCGCGGCATTTGCACTGCAAGCACCCTCTTTGTATGCACAAGATGCGTCAGATACGGTAGAAACTGATAAATCTGACGTTGAAACTATAATTGTCACAGGTGTAACTCGAAACACAGCAAAGATGGAAGCCACCTTTTCCATCAATACTATTTCCGAAGCGGAGATGAAAGTGCTTGCCCCACATGGCGCAGCAGAACTACTGGGTAATATCCCAGGGTTCTTTCCTGAGGGCGGAACTGCAGGAGAGACGCACAACAACGTGTTAGTGCGCGGGTTGCCTCAAGCGGGTGGCTATCGGTATGTTCCTAACCTAATTGACGGCTTACCTGCTTATGAAGAACCAGAAGCCCCGTTTATGAATAACGATGTTTTTATTAAACCAGACTTAATGACTACTCAAGTAGAGGCCGTTAAAGGCGGCCCAGGTGGTGTTTTGTATTCAAATGCGCTTGGAGCGGCTGTAAACTACATTACGCGCACGGGTACTCAAGAATTTGAAGGGGCATATAAAGTTGAAGTGGGTGACTGGGGGCACGTTAGGAATGACTTTTTCGTCGCTGGCCCTATTAACGACAACCTAACTTACGCAATAGGTGGTTATTATCGAGTTGCTGACGGTATACGTGATCCGGGTTATACCGGTAATAGCGGTGGCCAACTTCGTGGAAACTTGTTGTATATTAGTGACGATGGCTCAACTGAGATTAAGCTTCAAGCTCATGTAATAGACGATAAAACAAACTTTTATCAAAATATCCCTTATTCCATTACCAACAACCGAGGTGTTGGTACGCCTGACAACCCGTTTGAAATCGATCCTTCTAGTGTTAACAATTTAGGTGTCGATTTTGGTGATGGCAACACGGTTTCTCCGCAAACTAGCTATTACACATTATACAATCCTGATGGTAGTGATCTGACATTGGATATTAGTGATGGTATCGCGCCAAAATTCAATATTTTTACATTAAATGTAATCAAGGATTTTGAAAATGAATGGCGTTTGAATGCAGCTATGCGTTCAACAACGGGTAGTAATGGTTTTAATGCATTATTTAACGACCCTTTGCTTGAGCGCTCGCGACTGGAAGCTGAGCAATTTACGCGCATACAAAGTTTCGATGGCGCAATTGGTGAATCCTATGCCGACGCAGTTGGTGTGAAGGCCTTTTTTACAGAGTCGGTTACAGGTACAGACTTAAGTGATGCGGAAAGAGCGCCAGATATTGTTGCTAACAACACGCCAGTATACGGTAAAGTAGATGCATCTAGCTTTGTCAGCGATATTCGATTAAGCCGTTATTTTGACTTCAGTGATCAGTCACACGAATTAACATTCGGCGTATACACAAGTCATTATACTTACAATGTGCAATCGGTTTTTGCGACCTCGCTTAGTGATGTTAGCGAAAATGCCAGACTAATAGATCTTTATGCCGTTGATGAGAACGACAATCAAGTCGGTCCTTCCATCACTGATGGCGGCGTTCTTCAACCTGCAATTTTTGGTTTAGGCGCGGATGCGACAATGCGTACCAACGCAATATATATGCTTGATCATATTTCTTTACTGGACGGCGATTTGCAAATTGATGTAGGTGGGCGCTATCAAGAACTTGAGGTTGATCGAGTAACAACCAATTCATTTGATCCAGGAAATACTTCTAATGATTTCACTCCAAGTGATGTAGTAGTCGGCTCAACGGACGATACATTAGCTGACAATTTTGTGAATGTTCCAGACGGTACTCCTAACTTTGCATCAGAAGAGTATGATGCTTTTGGATGGACATTGGGTGCAAATTATCGAGTTACTGAGAGAATCACTGCATATGCAAGTTATGCCGATTCGTTTAGATTGCCGGGTTTCGAGGACTACATATTTGGTGGGCCTGCAACTAATCCTTCCACTGGCGAAATTGCACGCGGTGACTTAGTTGAAGACATAAAACAGTACGAAGGCGGTGTGCGTTTTAGTGACCGTAATTATGAAGTTAATTTAAGTGCTTTTTTTATTGATTTTGCTGCAAAAGAGACTTTAGGCGCTACCCTTGATGATTTATCGGCAACAGGTGCTAATGGCGTTGCTTGTGATAGTGTTCCTGCTCCTGCCAACTGTCCGAAAATTCGTGATAGTTTCCGTACGAGCTTAGAAACGAAAGGCTTGGAGTTCGAGGGTAGCTATCGTCCTGAGTGGTTAGAAGGCTTAACTTTACAAGGTAGTATTGTTTGGCAGGATCCTAAGCAAGGACAAGACAATCCTATTCGCAGTTCCATCTTAGAATCCGATACAAATGGAGACGGAGTTAATGATTTACGTCAATACGATGTGACCAGCGGAGCAGATAGACGTCCACGTCGTCAATCTCAATGGTTAATCAATTTCCGTCCTTCATATACGTTTGATGAAACACCATTGACGATATATGGACAAGTATTGCATTACAGCGAGCGTTTTGCTGCCGATGGCGATACAAATGTCACTATTTATCCTGGATATACACAGTTAAATGCAGGTTTCCTTTATGCGTTTGCCGACAATATGGAATTCCAATTTCACGTAAGTAATCTCAATGATGCAGATTCGTTCACCGAAGGTAGCTCGGTAACTGAAGGATTACGATTCTCAAACGGTGACTACACAGGTGTTGCGCGTCCCTTACTCGGGCGCACTATAAAAGCATCCTTGAGAATTGATTTCTAGTGTGCCCAAAACCAATTTTTAAATGCATTTATTGCGGTTAAAGATTTGTTTATAGGGAGCTTCGGCTCCCTTTTTTATTAAAGTGTAAAGCTAGTAATTATGTAAAAACTTTTAAATTAATACCAAGCGACAAATTAAAGGAAGAACTAATGAGTAGAATTCTATTCTGGGCGTGTGTGGTAGCAGTGGCAGGATTTTTGTTTGGCTTTGATACTGCTGTCATATCTGGTGCCGATAAACCAATACAAGCTTTATGGCAAACAAGTCCAATCTTTCATGGTGTATTTGTTATGTCTTCAGCGCTGTGGGGGACAGTTCTAGGTGCATTATTTGGAAATATACCAACCGATAGATTAGGTCGGAAGTTTACTTTGGTTATAATCGGCTTCCTTTATTTATTTTCAGCGCTTGGTTCAGCACTAGCGCAAGATCCATACACTTTCGCCATAATGCGATTTATTGGCGGTATAGGTGTCGGAATATCATCTATAGCTGCACCTGCTTATATCGCTGAAATTGCACCGGCTAAATATCGTGGGAGGTTAGTTGCGCTTTATCAATTTCAAATTGTATTTGGGATCTTGGTAGCTTTTTTTTCGAACTATCTGATATCTGGTATTTCCAATGACGATTGGCGCTGGATGCTAGGGATTGAGGTTCTACCAGCAATCGCATTTATCTCGCTGATCTTGATTGCCCCTGAGAGTCCTCGTTGGTTGGTTTTACACGGCCAGCAGAATGAAAAAGCCCTTTCCGTATTTGAAAGCTTGGGGCATACCAAAGCGCAAGCATTAAAATTAGTTACACAAATTGTTGAACATTCCACACACTCAGACCGACTGTTATCAAAAAAACATTTGCCTTTAGTCATGCTGGTATTTTTAATCGCAATGTTTAATCAACTTTCCGGTATTAATTTCATTATTTACTATGCTCCACGTGTATTTGAACTTGCAGGACTGGATACTAGCGCCTCTTTACTCTCTACAGCAGGGATTGGAATCACCAATCTCATTTTTACTATGCTGGGGATGTATTTAATTGATAAAGCGGGCCGTAAAAAACTGCTATATATAGGCTCTGTTGGCTATATTATTTCACTTGTCATGGTCGCTTTAGGTTTTAATGGCAGCATTGATAATGAATTTATTGTTGTCTTTGTTTTTTCATTTATTGCCTCACATGCTGTAGGTCAAGGTGCCGTTATTTGGGTATTTATTGCAGAAATATTTCCCAACGCTATACGTTCTAAAGGTCAATCAATTGGATCGGGCACTCATTGGGTTTTTGCCGCTATTATTACCTTAGTAATGCCTTATTTTTTAAGTAATTTTCTGCCAGCGCAAATTTTTACATTTTTTGCAGTCGCAATGTTTTTTCAATTGTTGTTTGTTTATTTTCTCATGCCTGAAACAAAAGGGAGAACTCTTGAACAAACAATGCCCTCAGTTTTTAGCAAGGATTAGGCAAGGATTAAGCAAATGAAGCAATTATTACATGTTTTTTTTATTCTTCTTCTGGTCACTGCTTGTAGTACGCAAAATAACGGCTACAACGAGCAATTTAGGCCGCAGTTCCATTACTCGCCTATGCAAAATTGGCTTAATGACCCCAATGGGATGTTTTTTTATGAAGATGAATATCATCTATTCTATCAATACCATCCTAACAACACAGTGTGGGGGCCAATGCATTGGGGGCACGCAGTGAGTAAAGATTTAGTGACTTGGGAAGAACTTCCAATTGCTTTATATCCGGACGAAAAAGGCATGATATTCTCTGGAAGTGCAGTTGTAGACTGGAATAACTCTTCTGGATTTGGTTCAAATCAAAATCCACCAATAGTGGCTATGTTTACTTATCATGATCAATCTTTAGCAAATAAGAACGTTATTACTCATCAATCTCAGGCAATTGCTTACAGTTTAGATAAAGGACGAACATGGACTAAATATGACGGAAATCCTGTTATTGAAAATCCTGGTCTAGTTGATTTTAGAGATCCAAAGGTGGTGTGGGATGAAGAAAATAACCAGTGGGTGATGGTGCTTGCTCAGCAGGATCATATTGGTTTTTACGTTTCTGACAACCTAAAGGATTGGCAACATGTTAGTAATTTTGGCAAACATCATGGAGCGCATGGTGGAGTTTGGGAATGCCCCGACCTGATAAAGGTGAAAGTGAGTGGTTCGGATGAGTATCGATATGTTTTGTTAGTAAGTATTAATCCAGGTGGACCTAACGGAGGCTCTGCCACGCAATATTTCGTTGGAGACTGGGATGGTCAACATTTTAGATTGGACCCTCAGCAAGCTGAAACGCTTAAAGTGAAGGCTGCTATATTTCCAGACGGTAAAATCATCGATGGGTTTGAAAATGGATTTGAAATATGGTCGATTAGCGGCGATGGTTTTACAGATCAACCTACTAAAGGAAGCCATGTCGGCCAGTGGCCAATTAATGGTTTTGTCGGTGATTTTTTAGCAAATAGTTTCAGTGATGGTGACAGAGCTCAAGGCGTGTTGTTATCCGCGCCATTTGAAATTGTTCATGACTATATAAATTTTTATGTAGCGGGAGGCTATGAGCCAGGACGAGTGTCAGTCCAATTACTTGTTGATGGAAACGTAATTATGGAGGCAGGGGGAAAGCAAACTAATAATTTTGTGTTGAAAAGTTGGTCTGTATCTAATTTAGTTGGTAGGGAAGCTCAGATAAAGATCATAGACAACAGCTCAGACCCTTGGGGTTTTATTATGGTTGATCAAATTATGCAGTCCGATTTTCCCGCCAATAATGCGGAAGAACAGGCATTATGGTTAGATTGGGGCACTGACAACTATGCTGGCGTTACGTTTGCTAATACACAAGAAGTATCGCAACACCCTATTTTTATTGGCTGGATGAATAACTGGGATTACGCGAGATCGATTCCAACCAGTTCATGGCGAGGGGCGATGACGCTGCCTAGAGATTTACGTATTATCAGAAATAAGCAAGGCTTTAGGGTGACTTCTCTTCCAACTAGTACTATCGAAAAACTGCTGCGGCCTGAAAGTTTGAATTTGATTAAGTCATCGGCAGTAAAAACACTCGCTCTTCCTAGTAAGGGGACTGCCAAAATAAAATTAACATTCGACCCTAAACAGATTACCGCTTTTCAATTGTTATTTAATAACGACTTTGATGAAATTTCGTTGGATATTGATCTAACCAAAAAACGTATATTGCTTGAGCGTGGCTTAACAAGTAGCAGTGAATTTCATCCTCTATTTAATAACAAAGTTGAAATGCCATTAGAAAGTAAAATCACCCAGGGAGTTGTAGAAATTTGGATTGATACATCATCTATTGAGGTGTTTTTAGCAGACGGAGAGTATGTGCTTACTTCTCGAATATTCCCGAACGAGCCCTTTACACAGTTACGAGTCGTTAATTTGGAAAACGACTCACCGTTATCGTTATCAATCCAAGAAGTCGATTCAATTTGGGCTAACTAATCATGTAAAAATACGTTTATAGTGGAAAGGTGAAAACAGCATGCGTGAGGCTAGTTGTGAGATATCTAATTTCTTTCACAGTTGTTTACTACATTGTCGTTCGTAGAAACTTGGCATATAGAGCTTAGTCATCATAAATGCATTTATGCCCTACCAACGAAACATGATGATAAACTTATATTGAATCTGCATGACAATTTTATAAGTGCGCGATAGCGCGGTTGGAAATAATATTGCTCAGGGTATTAGTCATAGATAAAGATTTTCGGTAAACTGATGAGATTAGTTTAAAAGGAAATACCATGAGCAATAGTCACGTCCCTGAGTCTGAAATTGAGACAAACGAAGTGGATCAAGTAAGTCTTGTGTCGACTGCTGAAGATTCGCCAGTCACTCGAGAAGAAGACTCGCAAACTCACTTTGGTTTTAAACAAGTGGATAAAACCGAAAAAGCGTCCATGGTGGCCGATGTATTTCATTCGGTGGCGGCCAAATATGACATTATGAACGACATGATGTCTATGGGGATTCATCGTTTATGGAAACGCTTCACCATCGATTGTAGTGGTGTTAGAGCTGGACATAAGGTCTTAGATCTAGCTGGTGGAACCGGTGATTTAGCCGCAAAGTTTTCTAAAATCGTTGGCGAAACTGGGCAGGTGGTATTAGCCGATATTAACAACGCCATGTTGAAAGTAGGCCGCGATAAACTGCGAAACAAAGGGGTCGTTGGCAATTTAGATTATGTTCAAGCTAATGCCGAAATGTTGCCGTTTCCAGATAACTATTTTGACGTCATTACCATTGCTTTTGGACTGCGTAATGTCACCGACAAAGACAAAGCCTTGGCTTCTATGTACCGTGTATTAAAGCCCGGTGGTCGTTTGTTGGTACTGGAGTTCTCAAAACCGCAAAGTGACATGTTAAGCAAAGCTTATGATCTGTATTCGTTCCACTTATTGCCTAAAATGGGAAAGTTAGTGGCCAATGATAGTGAAAGTTATCAGTACTTGGCAGAGTCAATTCGAATGCATCCTGACCAAGAGACCTTAAAAGGTATGATGGAAGCTGTGGGTTTTGAGCAAACCACATTTCACAATCTAACCGGTGGCATAGTGGCGCTGCACAGAGGGTTCAAATTTTAATGCCTGCAGCCCAATTAGTGTCTTCTGGCATTGAACGTATTTTTAATCATCTACTGAAACTTGATCCTAGTTCCGTTTTTGCACTCAAAAAAATGGCAGGAAAACAGCTCAGCGTTGATATTCATGAATTACCTTGGACGTTAACCTTTAGTTTTTCTGATCAAGTAGATGTATTAGTTGCTATGCCTGATGAAGAGATTAATACTGATTGCCACTTAGCATTGTCGTTGTCCACTTTACAGAAGTTAAAGGACACCAGCCAAATAACCCGTTTGATTCAAAACGGTGAACTTGTGCTAGAAGGTGATGTGGCAATTGCTCAACAGTTTAGTCAGTTAATGACTGAGTTAGATATTGATTGGGAAGAACAGCTATCAAAATATACAGGTGATATGCTAGCGCATAAAACCTTTAGAGCAGGCAAAAAACTCATTCAAACTGCAAAAAGTCAGGCTAATCGGTTAGCCGTTACCTTGGCAGATGCGGCAATTGAAGAAAAGCGCATCGCTGCGCCAGCTATTTTAGTGGTAGATTTTTGTGACCAGGTGAATGAACTGCGCAGTGCTACCGACAGGCTTGCAGCAAAGTTAAGTCGCTTAGAAAACCAATCCAGCACCTCATCAAACAAGCAGAGCAGTTAAACCAATGCGGACTCTTCGCCTATATAAGATTAACAAAGTTCTATTGCAACATGGATTAGATGAATTAATTCCTGAACACTGGCTACCTTGGTATGCCAAGCTGGGCAGGTCTTGTCAATTTTGGTTACGTAACCAGCATCCAGATAAACCGCTAGGGGTGAGAATAAGACTGGCGTTGCAAACCCTAGGTCCGGTATTTATTAAGTTTGGGCAGATGCTGTCGACTCGTCGGGATTTACTGCCTGCTGAAATTGCTGATGAATTGGCTATCTTGCAAGATAAAGTGCAACCTTTTGATAGTGCCGTGGCCGTTGAAATCATTAAACGTGCTTTAAATATCTCTGAATTGAATGAGTTATTTTCAGAGTTTGAAATCACTCCTTTAGCCTCTGCATCCATTGCACAAGTTCATAGCGCAGTATTAAAAAGTAACAACAAAGAAGTGATCGTAAAGGTTATTCGACCAGATATTGCTGGCACTATTCATGCTGATATTGAATTAATGCATTCACTGGCATTTGCAGTACAAAAATTATTGCCCGATGGTAAGCGGTTAAGACCGGTTGAAGTAGTAGATGAATATAGAAAAACCATTGTTGAAGAATTGGATCTAGCAAGAGAAGCGGCAAACGGTATTCAATTGAAACGCAATTTTGATGGCGCTGATTCGTTATATATACCAGAGATATACAGTGATTATTGCTCAACCAATGTGATGGTAATGGAGCGCATTTATGGTATTCCCATTTCCAATATTGAAGCATTGGAAGCTCAGAATACCAATATGAAGCTTTTAGCTGAACGGGGTGTCGAAGTTTTCTTTACCCAAGTGTTTCGCGATAGTTTCTTTCATGCAGATATGCATCCGGGAAACATTTTTGTTTCAAAAATGCACCCAGAAAACCCACAATATATCGCTATTGATTTTGGTATCGTGGGTACGTTAAATAGAGACGATAAGCGCTATTTAGCTGAGAATTTTATTGCGTTTTTCAATCGTGATTATCGTAAAGTTGCAGAATTGCACGTGGATTCTGGCTGGGTCCCTGCAGATACCGATATTGAAGCCTTTGAGGTGTCTATTCGCACTGTATGTGAGCCAATTTTTCAGAAACCTTTGGCTGAGATTTCTTTTAGTAATGTGTTGTTGCAGCTGTTTAACACTGCTCGGCGGTTCAATATGGTAGTGCAGCCGCAATTGGTGTTACTGCAAAAAACCTTACTTTATGTGGAAGGTTTAGGACGCTTGCTTTATCCCCAGTTAGACCTTTGGCAGACCGCAAAGCCCTTTTTGGAGCAGTGGATGAAAGACCAGATTGGCTTTGTGGCTATGTTTAAAAAAATTAACGCTAACCTACCATTTTGGTCAGAAAAGCTACCTGAAATTCCTGATCTGATCTATGACAGTTTAAAACAAGTTAAACAACTTCCAG
Source organism: Aliiglaciecola sp. NS0011-25 (assembly GCF_040370605.1). NCBI lineage: Bacteria > Pseudomonadati > Pseudomonadota > Gammaproteobacteria > Alteromonadales > Alteromonadaceae > Aliiglaciecola > Aliiglaciecola sp. NS0011-25. The sequence goes on along the minus strand of NZ_BAABWR010000001.1, from coordinate 204,780 downwards.
CGCTACAACAAAAACATTTTGAACAGCAGCAATTACAGCAACGTCGGGCTCAAAAAAACTTATTTTATGTGCTCACTGGCTCTACACTGATTATTTTGTCCGGTCTCTTGCCGCTTTACATAAATAGCTTTATTCCCAGTGTTTTAATGGCGGGAAGTGGTTTGGGTGCTTGGATTTATGCGTGGTTTAGGCACTAGTATCGGCTCGATATTAACTCCTTATTTTTAATTAGATCGCCTTATTTAAAACTATTTTTGCATTTTACTAGACGGTCGGTCTATTATATGCCTATGAACACCTCAAAAATACCAATTCCCAAGCGCGGAAGACCACCTAAGGTGGCACGTGAAAATCAGGATACGCGAGCTGAATTAATCCGCAGTGGCGTAGAGCTTTTAACTGAGCAAGGCTTTTTCGCCTCGGGTATTGATAAAATACTAAAAAAAGTAGGCGTACCTAAAGGTTCTTTTTATCATTATTTTGCTAGTAAAGAAGTGTTTGGGCGTGCAGTTATAGAAAGTTATGCAAGTTACTTTGCCAAGAAGTTAGACAGCCACCTGTTAAATAGCGATATCGATCCTATTCAACGAATATCCAATTTTGTTGAAGACGCTAAATCAGGTATGCAAAAACATCAGTACAAACGGGGTTGTTTAGTCGGAAATCTTGGACAAGAAGTCGATGTTTTGCCAGAAAGCTATCGACAATTGTTACTCAATATCTTTACTGACTGGCAAGCTCGCATAGAAGCTTGTTTATTAGAAGCCCAGCAGCAAAAATTGATTTCTGCTAAGGCAAATTGTCAGCTTCAAGCCGAGTTTTTTTGGGTGGGTTGGGAAGGTGCCGTGAGTCGGGCTAGATTAGTACAAGATGCCGAACCCCTTAACAACTTTTTATCACAATTTATTGCGGGATTACCTAGATAGTATTTAGGTATTCGTTTTAACTATTTATAGACGATTGGTCTATATTCGGAGGCTATATGTTTCAAGGTATATTAATTAACAAAGACGACAACGGATATCAGGTTGAATTGAAAGAGCTTGATGACAGCATTCTGCCGGAAGGTGACGTTACTATTAAAGTGACTCATAGCACCTTGAACTATAAAGATGGTTTGGCCATAACGGGCAAAAGTCCAGTTGTTCGTAAGTTTCCTATGGTACCAGGAATTGATTTGGCAGGCACGGTTGAGCACTCTGAGACCGATAAATTTAAAGTTGGCGATAAAGTATTGTTAAACGGTTTCGGAGTCGGGGAAGTGCATTGTGGCGGTCTAGCGCAAAAAGCACGACTTAAAAGTGAATGGCTAATCCCTTTGCCTGAGGCGTTTACTGCCAGCCAAGCTATGGCTATAGGTACTGCTGGTTACACGGCGATGCTTTGTGTTATTGCTCTTGAAAAAAATGGTGTGACGCCAGACAAAGGCGATATTTTGGTCACCGGTGCTAATGGTGGGGTGGGAAGTTTTGCAATCACTTTGCTAGCGAAATTGGGCTATCAGGTGGTCGCTTCAACAGGCCGCCCTGAACAGGCAGATTATTTGAAAAAGCTCGGAGCCAGTGAGATCATCGACCGAGCATCTTTATCTGAAGCAGGCCGTCCCCTTGGAAAAGAAAGATGGGCTGGGGCCGTTGATTCAGTGGGAAGCCATACCCTAGCAAATATCTGTGCCGGTCTTAAGTATGGTGGAACCGTGGCTGCGTGTGGTTTAGCCCAAGGTATGGATTTTCCAGCATCAGTCGCACCATTTATCTTACGCGGGATTACCCTTGCGGGGATTGATAGTGTAATGCGTCCGTTAGAAGATCGTATTGAAGCATGGCAACGCCTAGGTGAATTACTCGATCCAACGACATTAGATGATATTGCGAACAATATAACCTTAAGTGACGTAATAGAGACCGCGAAAGAACTGCTGAATGGCAAGGTTCGTGGAAGAGTGGTAGTAACTCTTTAGGTTTGATTGCGAGAATAGCGCTGAGTTTAAATAGCGGCGCTATTCTCTTATTCCCTGTAAACAACTTTGTAATTTGCTCAATTTCCTTGAGTTCTGATGTTGCATGTAATTGACTTACACTAACAAATCACGATTGTGAGGTTTGTTTAGTTCCATTATCGGACCCGCGGGAATAATCTGGGTTGGATTATACTGGGTGTGGCTAAAATAATAATGTCGTTTAATATGCACAAAATTGACTGTGTCTGCTACTTGAGGGTATTGGTATAACTCACGCAAATAGCCTGAAAGATTTGGATAATCAGCTATGCGGCGGATATTACATTTGAAATGCCCAACATAAACGGGATCAAATCTAATTAAAGTAGTAAACAAGCGCCAATCAGCCTCTGTAATTTGCTGACCTACTAAATATCGTTGTTTAGATAGTCGTTTATCGAGCCAATCTAAGGTTTCAAATAATGGAATAACGGCGTCTTCATAGGCCATTTGATTAGTGGCAAAGCCAGCTTTGTAAACACCATTGTTTACAGTGTTGTATACCCTTTCGTTTACTTCATCAATTTCAACGCGCAAATTCTCAGGGTAAAAATCAATCTGGTTATTTGTCAGTGAATTAAACTGAGAATTGAAAATTCGAATTATTTCAGCAGATTCGTTATTAACAATTGAATTGGTTTTTTTATCCCACAACACCGGAATTGTCACCCGACTGGTGATATCAGCTTGGGCTTTGGTATATACCTGATGCATAAAATCAAAATTAAATAATTTATCCCCTGTAGCATCTGGAAAGTCAGAAAATTCCCAACCATTTTCTAACATGTCTGGGGCCACCACTGATACATCAATATGAGGCTCTAAGCCCTTTAATTTTCGGAAAATAAGTGTTCTGTGTGCCCATGGACAAGCTAATGCAACGTATAAGTGGTAACGACCGGACTCAGGTTTAAACTTTGCGTCTGCTTTGGTTGAAATCTGGTTTCTGAATTTAGATGCTTGCCTTTCGAATTTGCCGCCACTTGACTCAGTGTCGTACCACTGGTCGACCCACTTTCCATCCACTAACAATCCCATGTATCCCCCTTTTATATATGCTGAACGGTTTCATCAATCATATTAGGTATGATTTATTTAAAAAAGTAGCCCACTTTTGTTGCGGAATCAGGGTTAACGTTCGCCAAAATACCCTTCAATTCGCAAAGCGATGCCATAGGATGCTGAAAACTGTTCATCTCTACGCCACAGCACAAAAGGTTCAACTTCGTAAAATAACCAACTTCTATCGGTTTGTTTACGTAATTTAACACTGACCAAATATTCCTCTAATCGATAATTTGGCCGAGTTATACCTTCGATGTAATAACCGTAGATGACAGCACTCGTATCATCAAGTTGTTTGAAACCCTGCCAACTATGCTGCCATAACCAATCATTAGTTTTGTCTCTATATTCAAAGCGATTGTGATATCTAAGTAGTAAGTTTTTTGAATAGTCGTAGTTGAAGGTAAGACTGAAGGAGGTACCTAATTTATCTCGGTTGTAATAGTAGATTGATGCGTCGTAGCGCATTTCCACTGAATCACTCAGACCTATGGCATCTCGGTATCTAGACTTCGCGTAGTATTGAAATCTGCGACCAAAACCGATTCGATGGGAAAGTCCGCTATCAGGTGACACCTTGTAACGTAGCGCTAAGTTAAAACTATCTTCACGAGCAAATTCACCACTTCCGCTGCTGGCGACTCGGTCGTCTTGCTCTTCGTCAAAATCAGTAAGTATCAAATCAACGCGATTTTTTAGGTTAGGTAGCTTTACTCTGACCTTCAAACGCGCCTCAAATTCCTCTAAATTTCGAGACCGAGGCTCTATTCCGAGTCGAAGACGCACTTCGCCAAGTGCTTTTTGGTCTTCTTGAAGGTTTTCATTTGCAAAAAAATTATCAAACCATTGTGCCGTGTCTAATACCGACTCGGAAATATTTTTATGCATAGAATCAAGCCACACGTCCTGCTCTTCTTGGGCTACAGCGGCATTGCTAAAATGTAAAATTAGAAAGAATAATGCAACAATTCTTAAATTAGGCAAACTTATTGCTCCAAATTGGGTCTATAAATCATGCTCTTTTTTTATCTATGTATCAAATCCAGTGACGTTTCAATTTAGCTACGTATAATAGCCTTACTAAATTTATAGGAGTTTTCAAATGGGTAATATTGGTTGGGCGCAATTGTTGATTGTTTTGGTTATCGTTTTATTGTTGTTCGGAACCAAAAAATTACGTTCTTTAGGTGGTGATTTGGGTTCTGCTGTTAAAGGTTTCAAGAAAGCAATATCAGATAAAGATGCTGATTTCGAAGAAGACACAGCGAAAAAAACTGAAGAAAAGATTGAATCCAAAGAACAAAATGTCCAGCAACAAAATGAAGCTGAAAAGCAACCGCAAAAAACTGAATAGTCGAAAAGAAAAGCTAGCTTATGTTTGATATCGGGTTCTTAGAAATACTGGTTGTGGGTGTGCTCGCTTTATTAGTGCTTGGCCCTGAACGGCTGCCTGGAGCAATGCGCAGTGTGGCGAAAACATTTCGCAGTGTGCGCTCCATGGCTTCGGGTTTTAAACAGGAAGTAGAAGAGCAGTTACGGGTTCATGAATTGCATGAAAACCTCAAAAAAGCAGAGCAGCAAGGTCTAGAAAATTTATCTCCGGATCTGCAAAAAACAGTTGATGAACTGAAAGCATCCGCAGCATCTGTCAATAAGCCTTACGATAAAGATAAATCTTAAATGTCTGATCCTAATAGTTTTATTTCTCATTTAATTGAATTGCGAAGCCGCTTGCTCAAAGCGGTTTTGAGCATACTAGTGGTATTCGTACCTTTAGCGTTTTTTGCTCAAGATTTGTATCATTTGTTGGCCACGCCGTTGTTGAACGCAATGCCTGATAATTCCCAAATGATTGCAACTGATGTTGGGGCGCCATTTTTTGCGCCTTTTAAACTGACGTTAGTATTGTCATTTTTTCTAGCAATACCCTTTGTGCTTTATCAAATTTGGGGATTTATTGCACCAGGGCTTTATCGCAACGAGAAAAAATTGATCGCGCCTCTTTTGCTTTCAAGCACACTGCTTTTTTACGCTGGAATTGCCTTTGCCTATTTTGTGGTCTTCCCGGTCATATTTGCGTTTTTCGCAGGTATAGAAATTAACGGTGTTGCATTCACAACGGACATTAGTAGTTATCTTACCTTTGTATTGAAGTTGTTTTTTGCCTTTGGACTCGCCTTCGAAATTCCGGTAGCGGTGATTCTGATGTGTTGGGCTGGAATTACCGATGCAGCCTCGCTAAGGGCGAAAAGGCCGTATGTCATAGTGGGTGTGTTTGTTGTGGGGATGTTGTTGACACCGCCCGACATAATCTCGCAATCGTTATTAGCTGTTCCCATGTGGATACTATTTGAAATAGGAATTATTATTGGGGCGTTATATACACCAAAAGCAGATGACGAAGACGAACAACAAGAAAAAGAAAAAAATCAGGAAGTATCATGAAGAAATTAATTATATTGTTTTTGTCAGTTTGTGTTTATGTCACTACTGTGTCAGCACAAGCTGAAACCGTTGGTGAGGCTCTTAAAAACTGTGGACAAGTTCAAAATAGTTTAAAGCGCCTAGTTTGTTATGACAAAATCGTCAATCAATTAAACCGTTACGGCGGGTTGCAGGACTTGATGCAAGTGCCGGCACCTTTACCTGCAAATAATCAGTTAGCAGCGCAAAATTCTGAGCAAAATATTGTACTAGAAGCTAAGCCTGAAAACGCAACGAAAAGTCAGCGTAATGCTGAATTTGGTAGGCAAGCAAAGCTGCCTGAAGATACCGATGATAAAATCTATGCAACTGTGGTTGAAGTCACTAAAGATGGCCTTAAACGGGCTGTTTTCAAATTAGACAATGGACATATTTGGCGTGAACAGGAAGCCACTAATTTTAAAGTGAAGGTCAATGAAGTAATTTATATAGAACGCGGTGCACTAGGTTCCTATCATTTAGGAAAAGATAGTCAAAATCGCCGTATTAGAGTGAAGCGTATTAACTAACCTCACAGCGAAGCAAGTTACCCTGAGGTTATGCACACTAGGGTAAATCCTTGTGATACATTAATGGGCTATAGTATTTAAATTATAAAATTGTGCCTAGCCCATGAATTATGGGGATAAACAAGATGTTTCAAGGAGTGTTCTCTTAATGAGCAGTATAGAAAGACCGATCAAGGTTGTTGGTTGCATAATGCTGAGTCAGGCCTACTAGTTTGACCCACTGGTTTGATATAGGCATAAACTTACCGGATAAGCGTTTAGTGTTTCCGGATGCTATTGAGCATGCCCTTAATAATGACGTAACTGGTATATTACTCATTGGTACTGATATCCAGCAAAGCCAAGAAGCGCTTTCGATAGCCCAACAATTTCCAAACAATTTGGTTACCAGTGCGGGTATTCACCCGCACTATGCAAAAGATGCCGCCCCCGACTTTATCGAACAACTCAAAAACCTAGCGACTAACCAAAAGGTTGTTGCTATTGGCGAATGTGGATTGGATTTCAATCGTAATTTCTCGCCAGCACAGACACAATTGCGGGTATTTGAGCAACAGTTGGAATTAGCTTGCGAATTACAGTTGCCGGTTTATTTGCACGAACGAGACGCATTTGCTGAACAAATCGCCCTGTTAAAAGCCTATTCCCCCAAATTATCGGGGGCTGTGGTCCATTGTTTTACTGGCAGCCTTGCTCAAATGGAAGCCTATTTAGAGTTAGGTTTCTACATTGGTGTTACAGGCTGGGTTTGTGACCCTAAGCGTGGTGAATCTTTGCGTGAAGCCGTATTAAAATTACCATCACAACGAATGCTTTTGGAAACAGACTCTCCTTATTTATTTCCTAAAACGCTAAAGGCAAAGTCCCGTAACAATCAACCCGCTCATATTCCGCACATTGCTGAATTTATTGCAAATTTACGTAATCAGGAGCTACAGGACTTGAAGCAAAACTGTTGGCAAAATACTATGGATTTATTTGCAGTAGGCGCAAGTTTTGAACATTAATAAAAATTCTGTGGGCGTCCACAAAACTTGGTTTATTGGCCTAATTATACTGTTTGGATTAATCAGTATTTTGTCCATCTCAAAACTAGGTTCTACAAACAACTATTTACTCGATATAAATCAAGGCACCCTTTATCTTGAGGACCCCATGAACTCTCTTACTATAGAGAAGTTGCGAAAATATCAAAATTCACAGTGGAATCAAGAAAGCTCAGACTTTTTAGTGTATGGAATGAGCAAAACGCCGTATTGGTTTAAGTTTTTTCTGCCCAACAACCTTAGTGAAAATCCAAAATTAATTGAAATCGACTACGTCATGCTCGACAAAGTCGATATATGGTTTTTTAGTAATGGAAAATTGATTTCGGAATACCACGAAGGTGACAGTTATCCGTTTAATTCCCGTCAGATAAAAAATGAAAAGTTACTCTTTCCTGTACCAAATTCGGAGAAACGAATTTCAGCCATTGTCAAAGTGCAGACAAGTGGCACTGTGAAATTGCCGCTGCGTGTTTGGGAAGAAAAAGAGTATTTGATTTACAATGGTGAGCAAAATTTACTATTGGGATTGTTTTTCGGTTTTATGCTGGCAATGGCCCTGAGTAATTTATTCTTTTATGTTTCAACCAAAAAGCCCAGCTTCCTAAGTTATAGTTTATACGTGGTATCGATCGCACTAACTCTTGCTACGTTGCACGGTATTGGATTTAAATATATATGGCCAGATTGGGTATGGCTACAAAGTCGCAGCGTGGGCATTTTCGCCACCCTCACCATTTTATTCGCATGCATATGTACACGACAGTTACTGGAAGTTTACAAACATAGTAGAACCTTAGATCAATTATTGAAATATTCAGTGTGGTGGCTTCTGTTATCCGTTTTTGCGAGCTTAAGCATTCCTTACTATTACTACATCATGTATTTCCTTGTGATCTTATGTTTCGCATCTATTTTGGTGTTTGTGGTTTCACTATTAATGATGTTACGAGGAGTTAAACTCGCACGTTTGTATCTGCTTGCTTGGTCGGTTTTACTTGTTTCTGGCGTTTTAGCAGGACTAGAAAGCGCAAATTTACTCGAGATAGATTTGCCAGCACAATATTTTGTTATGTTAGGTGCGGCCATTGAAACCTTTATGTTGGCTTTTGTTTTAGTTATTTCGTACTCCATTCAGCGCGAGGAGCAATATCAGAGTCAGGAACTCGCTTTGCTTGAAGAACGTATGGCCCGAGAAGCGCAAGAGGAAGCACTTAAACTAAAAGAGCAAGCCCAGCAGAGTTTAGAATATAACGTTCAGGAGCGTACCTTAGAGCTCGAAATAGCACTGCGGGAGTTGTCTGAAACAAACAATGAGCTAGAACAGCAAACCCGTACCGATAGTCTGACCGGTATTCGCAACCGTAAACACTTTGATAAAAAATTCCAAGCAGAGGCTCGACGCTGTCGCCGCGAGCGCTCTGATCTATCCTTAATCATGCTGGACATAGATCATTTTAAGAATATTAATGACACTTATGGTCATGTTGCCGGTGACGAAGTAATTAAAAATGTGGCTAACATTTTAAAACAGAATTTAAAACGCACAACTGATGATGCCTGTCGCTACGGTGGAGAGGAGTTCGCTCTTATATTGCCGAATACTGATTTTGAAGGTGCTAAAGCATTGGCACAAAGACTCCGAGAAATCATTGAAAACACCGTTACCGAAGTTGATGAATTACAACTCAAAGTCACCATTAGTGCTGGCGTTGCTTCTACTATCGTGAGTGGTGTAGAGGATGAAAAAAATCTTTTAGAGAGTGCCGATAAGGCTTTGTATCAGGCGAAACGAGATGGCCGAAACCGGGTGAGAAGTATACATTTACACGCCCGCGATATTGTATAAATAACTAAAGAGGTAAATATTTCTATGTTCGATCAAAAGTTTCCTGCCAACCGTATGAGAAGAATGCGCAAACACAGTTTCACCCGGGAGATGATGGCAGAAAATACCCTAACTGCGAAGGATTTGATTTACCCCATGTTTGTTGTTGAAGGCACACAGCAACGAGTTGCGGTCCCCTCTATGCCAGGTGTAGAGCGCCTATCTATTGATTTATTGGTGGAAGAAGCTAAAGAGTTGGTCGACCTAGGAATACCCGCTATCGCTATTTTTCCCGTGACTCCCCTCGATATTAAATCGGATTGTGCGAGCGAGGCATTTAACCCTGAAGGTTTAGCACAGCGAGCGGTAAGAGCAATAAAACAGAATGTTGCTGATATTGCGGTGATTACCGATGTCGCACTCGACCCTTTTACCTCTCACGGACAAGATGGTTTGATTGATGAGTCAGGTTATGTCTTAAATGATGAAACCTGTGAAGTATTGATGAAACAGGCTTTATCACACGCGGAAGCTGGCGCAGATATCGTTGCTCCTTCAGATATGATGGATGGACGTATTGGAATGATTAGGCAAGCCCTAGAACAGCATGGCTATATTAATACTTGTATCATGGCTTATTCCGCTAAATACGCGTCAAACTACTATGGCCCTTTTCGTGATGCAGTCGGTTCAGCTGGCAATATTAAAGGGGGAAATAAGCATAGTTATCAGATGGATCCTGCTAATTCCGATGAAGCGCTTCACGAGATCGCACTTGATTTAAAAGAAGGTGCAGATATGGTGATGGTTAAACCAGGTATGCCGTATTTAGATATAGTTCGGCGTTGCAAAGATACCTTTCAAGTTCCCACTTTTGTTTATCAAGTTAGTGGTGAGTACGCGATGCACAAAGCTGCATTTGAAAATGGGTGGTTAAATGAAGAAGCCGTAATCATGGAATCTTTGGTGGCATTCAAACGTGCTGGAGCAAACGGCATTTTGACCTACTTTGCAAAGCAAGCCGCGCAAATACTGGCAAGGTAATTATTCGCCGGTTTGCTAATCGCGCCATATTCCAGATACGGCAAGGTTTGCATCTAATATCGAAGTTACATAGCCAAGCATAGTTAACCTTAATTGTGCTTGGCTTAAACTCTTCCCCCTCTTTGGGCAATGACGCTCACACTTTAATATGAAACTAAGATTAGTTCGGATAGCGAGCCGTTTATGCAGCGAAATACTTCGTTGACTAGTGCTCACCGCTATCAATTAAATACTGCTTTGACCTATGGCAAAAGAACTAAGCATGACAGCCAACCTAAATTTAAGCGTTTATAGTCAAGCAATATCAGCTCAACCAAGCAAATACAGAACAATCACATTGTAGATGTGAAAAAGTTTCTAGATTCAGTGTACTTTTTGCAAAGAAAACTTAGCGTTGAAGGTATTGGGATTATTTGGAGTTGTTATTTTTATTTATATATCAATAACATACTCTGTTGTTCGATGTTGGCACGTAATGCGCATTAAGAATATCGAACACAAACAAAAGGAGAATATCATGTTGAGCTGGGCACTAACATTTTTGGTTATCGCAATTATTGCAGCTGTATTTGGTTTTGGTGGAATTGCAGGTACTGCAGCTGGTATCGCTAAAATCATCTTTTTTGTTTTCGTAGTTTTACTGGTGATTTCACTCGTAGCCAATGCCGTACGCGGTAAAGGTCCGAAAGTATAGAGAACTCGATCATCACGCTAAATGAACTTTATAAAAATTCATAATTAATGGAGATACACATGAAAAATTTTAAACATACTTTACAAATCTTACTAATCGCTGGTTCAGTATTCGCTCTAGCTGCTTGTGAGCAAGGTCCTGCAGAGGACGCTGGTGAGAAAGTTGATGAAATGGTAACAGACGCAGGTAATGCGCTAGAAGATGCTTGCGAAGACGTTAAAGAAGGCGTTAAAGCAGAAGACAAAGACTGTTAATAAATGTCAACCCGAAGCGCTTTCACGCAGAATAAAAGGGCTCAATGAGCCCTTTTTTATTTTCAAATGAGGTGATTTATGGACTTTAAAATAATTATTATCGCAATTGTCATCAGTGTAGGATTTTTTGTGACATCTACCGGACTAGCAGGTGGCAGTCCAATCTACACATTCTTGGCTTCCTTTGGTCTATTTATGATTATACTGGTAGTTAGCATGCTACTTTTTGCCAAGAAAAGATCGAAAAAATAAATTGATTTAGTAACCTCACTCGATGTACCAAAGTGAGGTTACTTCATGTTTGCTTGGCGGTGGCGGTTACAATAAGGATGTATGAATGAAAAACCTAGCCAGATTAGATAAACTGTTTGACTCAATAAAGACTAGTTTCTGGTTTGTCCCGCTACTTATGGTTGTGACATCGATTACTTCAGCTTGGTTCATGGTATGGATTGATCATGCTCAAGCTTGGGGGGCTTTAGATTGGTTACCTTTCCTCTATCAAACCGATCAGAGCACGCTTCTTTCATTACTTAATACCATTGCCGCTTCAATGATAACGGTAACTAGTATCGCGTTTTCAATAACAATTGTTACCTTAACCTTAGCATCTTCTCAGTTTGGTCCGCGCTTGATTCGTAATTTTATGGACGACAGAGGAACCCAAGTCGTACTAGGAACTTTCATTTCAATCTTCTCATACTGCGTAGTACTAATTTACTCCATGAGTCTGGATTCAAATCAAGGCATCAAAATGGGCTTGGCTATTATTTGGTGTCTACTGGCCACATTATTTAGTGTCATTGTTCTCATTTATTTTATTCATCATGTAGCCCGTTCAATTCAAGCAGATAACGTCATTAATGAATTGTGTGAGGAAATAAACCACGCAATAGAACCGTTATTTTGTAATGAGCAAACCTCTGTTTTACAGAATAAGACGGACAGCAGCTTTTCTTATACCTTGTCAGTGAAAGCGAAGCAAAGTGGCTATTTGCAACTTTTAAGTAATGATAAGTTACTTGATGTCGCCACTGAGCATGATGTTTTAATCGAGTTGAATTGGCGACCCGGCGATCTGATTAACCAAAGCACGGAACTGGCTAGCGTGAAGAGTCTGACGCCCATTACAAGTGACTTAAATAACGCGGTAAATGAATGTTGTGTCATCGGCAGTAATAGAACACCGATTCAAGATCCTGAATATGCCATACACCAAATGGTAGAAATCGCGGTACGCGCGCTATCTCCAGGGGTTAATGATCCCTATACGGCGATAACCTGCATTGATAAATTGTGTTTAGTGCTATGTAACTTATCCAATCAAAAGTTGCACGCCGGACAATATTTTGATCAAAGTGGCCGATTAAGATTATCTCGCAAACCTTATGATTTTGTGGGGTTAGCGAACTCTGCATTTGATCAGATTCGTCAATATGCTGTCGGCTCTGTGGCGGTGACAATTCGGCTACTTGAGAGTCTAGAACGTATTGCATTGGTATCAGATAAGATCGACGTGCATAGGGTGATTCAACGTCAACTGCATGCTATTGAGCAAGGCAAAGAAAGCGCACAATACACTGAAAAAGACACAAAGGATTTTGTCAAAATAGCACAAAATGTTAAAACTCTTCTAACTGTTGAGACTTTGAATTAGATCTTGTAAAGCAACTAGAATAAACCATTTAGTGAAATGCTTAGGTGATGATCTGTATCACTGCTCTACACGGTCACTGTCGTTAAATCTGCTACCTACTAATAACCTACAGCTTCCATAAACTTCAGCGCTAAGTAGCGCTGAAGTTTATTTTGCAAGCCTGCAAATACCGCCCCGCAAAATCTCTAATTGCCAATATCGAATACTTCTAATCAGTGAAAAAGTTGCTTGCGCTTAAAGCTGTAGAAATTACATTTGAGTATTTCGAAAATACATACTCCTTTTACGCTATGAGCATGGGAATTATTTAATTTATATAAAAAACAATGAGTTATAAGTTGGCATCGAATTGGCATTAGCTAAAGTGTCTAAACAAAAAGGAGAGACTGATATGAAACGTACTACTTGTTCACTAATTATAGCCGCTGCTTTAACAACTGCTTCAATGAGTGCTAACGCAGAAAACGAATGGTCAGATAAAGCAAAAGATGCATGGATTGACGGTAAAGCTGAAACAACTTTATTATTCAATGGCAACCTAGATTCTTTCGACATTAATACTGACGTAAATGATGGCGTGATTGTGCTAACCGGTAAAGTTGATACCGATGTGGATAAAGCGTTAGCAGAAGAGTTAATGTTGTCACTTGAAGGTGTAGAAGAGGTTGATAATCAATTAACCGTTATCAAAGATGAAGATGATTCTGACACCGCCCAAATAATGCAAACCCTGAAAGATTCAAAAGTGGAGTCTGTGGTTAAAACCCGTTTACTATTCGAATCTGAAGTCAGTGGTACTGACATTGAAGTTGAAGTTGAAAACGGTGTGGTGACCCTATCAGGTACGCTAGACTCAAACGCTGAACGTGATTTAGCGGTCACTATTGCCGAGAATACAGACGACGTGAAAAACGTTGTTTCTAATCTTACAATTGGCAAATAGTATTCACTAAAGTCTACAATTTGATTATTTCAAAGCGCCTTCGGGCGCTTTTTTACGTTGTATGTAAGCGTTTTATATAAAATTCTTTGTATCGATAAAAGGGGATAACTTTAAGTAACTCTTCAATTGGGATCATCGCAAATGCCCAAAAAATTGACACCTCGAAGTATAGAATCAGTAAAGCACAAATTGGCAAAGCAATAGCCCATTGGGTGATAAAGTGAATTTTCAGGACAAGATTACTGTTTCCCAGTGCGCGCAAGATGTTTCCTGCAACCGTATTGTAGGCTCTTATAATCGGCAGCACGATATATAAAGGAGCTATTACCAGCAACGCAGTTTGTACCTCTGCTTCAATATCTGGGTAAATAAAATGAATATTTTGGCTGAGTAGTAAAAATATGGCAGCGATAAAAAGCGATATGATCATTCCCACTTTGGTACATTTAGAGATAAAGGTTTTGTGCTCTTTGCTACCCCTTTGTCCTAGTGCCTGACTTATACTGATTGCCGAAGCTTGCGCCCAAGCATTAGGAAATTGGGTGCCTGCCCGGACCCAGGGGAAGATCAAAGTGATTGCAACGAATGCAAATAAATCTAATTGAGCAAATAACAGTTGATAAACGGTGGCGCCAACATAAAGCACAAAAAAATTCGCGGCGATAGGATAAATTTCGGCAAATTGCGGGCCAATTTCTGTTAGAAATGGCCTATTTTTGGGATAAGTGAGGTCGACTTTGTTATCCAGTTTCAGGGCTAAATAAAGGAAGCTAGCCCTTAAAAATATCGATATTAAACTTCCCCAAGCGGCGCCTTCTACACCTAGACCTTTATAATCAGCAAATCCATTAATCAACACATAACTCAATAGTGCGTTGACGGGCAACTCAATCATAAAGCCTTTAAGCGGTACCATAGTATTGCCAATGCCATTACAAAATGCAGTACACACTTGAGTGTATGCGGTCAGCAAAACAATATACTTAGTAATTGAAATATAAGATTCGGTCAGTTCTGCAAGTTCGGGGTTGTCGGTAATTCCAGCCACTATATCGGAACTGAAAAAGGTCAAAATAAATATAAAAATCAATGATGTAGATATATTTATAACTAAGCCTGACCAATAGGCAATGGCTAATTCTGCTTGGCTTTTTGAACCAAATGCTCTGCCAACCAGCAGCTGTATGCCATTACCAATAGCTATTTCTATGCCCAACACAAACGCCACTATGGTCGTTGCAATGCCCATAGCGGCCACGGGCAATTCGCCCAAGGGAGCAACGAGCAGGGTATCAATCATCAACATGGATTGAACGAGCAAGGCATTAAAAGCTAAGGGCCACGCAAGTGCAAAGTTTCTTTTAATTTGCGAATTGGAATTTATCAATGGATTATCTTTATTAAAAACGCGCCACAATAATTAAAGGTTGTGGACTCATTTGACTCGAGTGAAATGTAAATCGAGCCATTTTTGATGGATACAGCGATATTACGAATAACATTATTCTACATAGCAAACTATTATGTAACAAAGGAATTTACAAGGGAATAACTAAGGCGAGCGCGATTCATAACGGAATCATTGCTAAGGCTAGCCTGAAAGTACCTGTTTTATGTTTAATTCGACTGAAATAGGTGGCTCTTTACGGCTTCAGAATATCAAATATTGAATAGCGAAAAATAGCTTAATGTTTATACTATTGTAATTAACAGGAGGGAATCTTATGGCGACTACAAAAAAACAAGCAGTAGTACTGGTTCATGGTATTGGTGAGCAAAGGCCAATGGAAACGGTCAGAGAATTTGTAAAATCGGTTTGGGTGAAAGACAGCAACATTGAAAATACTCGGTTTTGGAATAAACCTAGTGAGGTGTCAGGTTCTTTTGAACATCGCCGGCTTACTACAGACTATGCCACTATAAAAAATAATGCCGAGAAAAAAACCACATCTAGAGTGGATTTCTACGAATATTATTGGGCGCATCATACCGTCGGCACTACGCTGGAACATTTACGTGGTTGGGTCTTTTCGATGCTAAGACGTAAACCAAGTGATTATCCCTCGGCGTTAAAACCCATGATTTATTTATTGTGGGGCTTAATCTTTACGATTTTATTAATTTTGATTTCCATTGGCTTTTTTGAACCCACAGAAAAAGGGCAGGGAGGAGCCAGTCTGCATGGAATCTATGAAAGTTATATTAGTCCTATTTTGCTTTTTGTGCTGAGTATTGCAGTGGCTAAAATTGTCAGTTATTTGGGCGACGTCGCACGATACATTACTGCTACGCCATCGAATATTAAGGTAAGAAAAGAGATCCGTGATGGCGGTGTTAAATTGCTGGAAAGTATCGCTCAAACTGGGAAATACGATCGTATCGTTTTAGTGGGTCATAGCTTAGGTTCCATCATTGCATATGATGTTTTAAGCCAATACTGGGCTCGCAAAAACAAGTTTAAAAATGCCGCGGGTGAGTCTCTTCCATTATCTGAAAACGCCTTAAAACTCATTCATGCCATGGAAGAAATGGATCATCAGCCTAAAGTTGAAGAGTACCGCAAACTCCAGTACCAGCTGTTTGAGCAACTAAAGCTAGACAGCGAAGCCCATGGTGAAGCATCTGGGATATCGCAGTGGCTGGTGTCCGACTTGGTAACCTTGGGCAGTCCCTTAACCTATGCAGATTTTTTATTGTTCGATAATAAAATGGACTTTGTTGATAGGAAGTTAGATCGTGAATACCCAACTTCTCCGCCGGTGAAGGAAAATGAGCATTACTACTATCAAACTACAGACGCCAAGTTTTTGCATCATGGTGCCGTGTTTAGTTTGGTTCGATGGACTAATATTTATTCAAAGCCTTTCAACATTTTCTGTGGTGACCTTATATCAGGCCCAGTGAGTAGAGCTTTTTCAAATCCGCAAATTTCCAAAGATTTGGTGTCTGAAGAACAACCGGCTTCGCCTATTTTAGATATTGACGTGGAGGCTGCGTATCCTAAGCGAAATCCACGGTTATTTACGCACACAAATTATTGGCGATGGCACGACAATTTCGACCGCGATGGAGCACCAGACCACATCTTAAAACTCCGTGAAAGCCTGGGATTGGTGGATTGGTAGTGATACGGGAATAAGCAGGCAGTCGTTGTTGCTATTGCCTAATTGAGCACATGGGCTAAATGTGACTTAACGTTGAGCATGATTTAGGATTAAAATCATGCTCATTTGTCAGCATTGTAATAATGGACTTTATTGCGGCCTTGGGTTTTAGCTCGATACATTGCTTGATCAGCATTCCTGAATAATGCCTCAATACTTTGTGCGTCAGTAGGAAATAACGCAATCCCAATACTGGCAGTACAATAAACATCTTTGCCTTGAATATTGTATGCTTCAGCCAGTGCGCTAGATAGCTTTTTACCCGCACTTTCGATGTCTTTAGGTGCAGAAGTACCAATAAATACCACAATAAACTCATCGCCACCTAAGCGAGCCGCTATATCATTGTTTCTTATGCATTTTGTTATCCGTTTTGAACATTCTCTCAACACTGTATCGCCAGCTTCATGGCCCAATGTATCGTTAACATTTTTAAAGTTATCTAGATCCAACATCGCAATAGCTAATTGTTTTTTATCACGTTGCGCGTTGGCAATAGCGCTGCTTAAATGTTCATGCAATAAATTGCGATTAGGTAAGTTTGTTAAGCTGTCATAATGTGCCTGCTGCCATATGATTTTATCTGCTTTTTGTCGTTCAATTGCAATACGTGCGAGATTAACAAATTGCTCTATGAGTTTGAATTCATCGGCTGTAGGAGTGGATATTTCACGAAAATAAATGGAAAAAGTGCCTAGTACGTTTCCTTGGTTACCAATTATAGGTTCAGACCAACAAGCCGCCAGCCCTGCTTTTTGTGCAATGTCTGCCCAAGCTTTCCAATTGGGATGGGTTGCGATATCAGAAACGACAACACGTTTACCTGTAAAAGCAGCTTCTCCGCATGATCCGACTCCTGGAGCATTAGCTAGACCGTCAATGGCTTCATTGAAAAAATCTGGCAATCTAGGCGCTGCACCTAGAGTCAGTTTTTTGCCTTCTTTGTCGAGTAATAAAATACTGCATACGGCATGTGGAATTTCATTCTCAATAGCTTGTGTAATTGCTGGTAATACTTTAGATAATTTATTGGATTTGACGATCAACTCGAGAATATTATTGTGAAGTTGGTTTATTTTGTCTTTTGCTGATAATTGACGATTTTTATTTTGCATAAAAACGGAGAATGTTAACGAAAAAATATTCGTTACTATAAACGCACCGATAATACGTGGCAGGGTAAAACTGTCAAATTGCTGATAGGTTAGTAAGCACGCAACCGTTACTAAAAGGAAATTAAATAAGCTAGCGGTTATGGTTGGTAATAAATAGAAACTGGCTATGATGATTGGGAAAATCCAATATATTAATCCAGCCCCTTTAAAATAAATGCCCAACAAAATGGTAACTTGAGCAACAACCGCGAATAACCCCCTGAATAACTTAATTCTACTGGTAAACCATACGCCAAGAAAAATAGTAAAGATACCGCCAACCGCGACCAGATCCACCAGAATATGAGCGCGATCGTCAGCCAAAAGACTAATCATCAGGAAAGGGAATAATATTAGGGTTGCGGAGGCCGTAATAGCTAACAGGATTTTATCTTCTAAAGTCCGATCTTCGATTTTTAATGCCATGCTAGATTAATATCCTATTCATGAAATCACCTCTTTGCGATATTTTACAGATAAAAGATAAAAATGAACGAGTATTTAACACGATAGTGAATAACGTTAGCATAAATTCAATAGGTAGATGCTTTGAAGAATACTTTGATGGTTAAAAGCCAGCTAATTTTACTTAGCTGGCGGTAGGTCGATTTATCGATTAATCCACTGCAAAATTACATCAATCGGACTTTTAATCTTGCCCAATAATTATTCTGAATCCGGATTTGAATCCTCGGCTGACTGAGAAGCCGACTCTGAGCCTTGTTCAGGATTTTCGTTACTGTCTTTTCTGTGCCGATCGCTCAGCATTGTATTCAGTTTCTCGCCACCTTTGGCGCCAAAATCCAGAGTTCTGATTGGAAACGGGATTAAAATATCTGAGGCTTCTAAAGCTTTTTTAATTTCCACAACCGCTTTGTGTCTGGCTTGCATAAATCCCGTTTCTCCTGGATATCTAATCCAAAACCAAACCAGTAGATCAACACTACTTGCACCAAAACCCTTAGCGAACACGTCTGTTTCTTCCTTATTTATCACAAAATCACACTGATTAATTACCTCGACTATTGCCTTAACTGCTTGTTCGGGATCATCGGCGTAGGATATGCCAACAGGAACTTCTATTCGCCGTCTTCCTGTAGCTGAATAATTAGTGAGTATGTTTCGAAACAGAATTTTGTTAGGAATGACTTCGATTTGACCGAAAAAGGTCTCAACTAAGGTGTTTCGCAGATTTATGGTTTGCACAGTACCAAATACTTTATCTGCTTCTATCACATCACCAATTTGGAACGGTTTTCTTATCCCCATGGCAATACCTGCAATTAGGTTTTCTGCCATATCTTGGAACGCAAAACCTAGCGCCAAACCTACGATTCCAGCCCCTGCCAACAATGACGTCACTGTGCCGGTCAATCCAAGGAAGTCTAAAGCTATAAAGAGTCCTGCAATTAGCACCATTACTTTAATAATGGATGCTAGTAAGTCAGCTATCTGTCTTGACTCTAAGGTTCTTCGCAGTACATTTCGAACCGCTCTACCCACAAACTTAGCGATAAGGCCAAAAACAATGGCGAGTAGTATGGCCACTACAAAATTAGGTAAATGTTTGATTCCAGATTCCAGCCACCCTTCAAGCTTGTCGTGAATTAATGTCCAAAATTTATCTATTTCAATAAGTTCCATATTCAATACTTCCCATTTTCTATGAGGTTTGGTTATCTGAAATTGAATGTGTTAGATCCGTTAACTTTTGGTAAGTCACGATTATTTGCGCGACTACTTTTGAAATAGCGCCTTTAACATCAAGTTCACTTGTTGCGTCGATCGCGTTATTTAATTCTGCTAAATGCTGTTCTTCAACTTCAATCAAATGCTTAAGTAGGTCTGGGGGATTTAATTTGACCTGCTTGCTCAAAATATTATGGTAATAGTCTTCTATGGAAGTAGAAGTCATGGTTTCTTGTTCGGATAATTGATAGCGGTCTTGGGCAATTTCGACAAGTTCAGGTATCTGTTTGAAATAGCTTTTCGCCATGTCAAAACAGACTTGTTTAATGGCATAGTGTTTAATGTTTTGACCTATAAGGTTATAAAAATCACCACCTAATCGGCACATTTGAATTACCGCTTTGAGAAGCGTCCGGTTGGCTTCTAATCTATCTTCTTTATTATTGTTAACCACTGACATTCTGAGCTCCTTAGTGAATCTTTATCTTAAATTTAGGTGCGCATGTGTTCTTTGTTTACGCTATGTGAAAAGTATTGCTACTTACCAATCTTGTTTAATCGCTATGCTTTACTTGTTATTCAATATTTACGCCATAGTTTAACTTACTGATTTATATGTATTTATTGGTAATTCTTGATTGGTGATATATTGAGCTTGAGTAAATATTACTTACTTATGTTCGAGGGAGTTGTAAGTTTGCCGAATTCAATCAAGCAGTAAATACCTACTGCTTGATTGAAAATCGTATCGCTTGCATGGCATCCAGCCTAGTTTTTGGGTTGAGAAAAGACCTTCAAGGACTGCGGGTTCTGGGTTACTTGAATGCTATCAGCTTCTCTGTTTTCCCCATCTACTACATACTTTAGTTTGCCTTCGGATTTGACTGTTATGCGTTTAGCTGTGGTGTGCTGAATAGTTTCGTCGTCGCCACTATCAAACATGGTTCGCAGCGCTAGTTGCGCTAATTTTAAGTAATTTTCACTGGCGCTTGAGGTATTAGTAAGCCAAGTAACATCTAACAAACCGTCAGTAAAATCTGGTAGTCCTCCACCTTGTGCTAATACAGTGGTGGCTGGCGCCGCATTGGCAATGACTAAACTTCCAGTATGAATCGATTGCGGATCATTGTCGTCAATTTGGATATTTAAGTTGGCGCTGTTATTGACTTCTATGGCATCGTACAATGCCCCTAAATAAGCGAATTGACCGCTATTGTTCTTTTCATCACGATTAGCCTTTTCTATCATTTTCTGTTCAAAGCCAATGCCTACCACTAAAAGTACAAGTTCATCATTGCAAGTTGCAGTATCAATTTGCATAACATTACCGGCAATAATAGCATCGCAGGCAACTGGTACAGGCGTTACTTTCGAAGAAGGGCCATAGAGTGCGTGACCAAGCGCGTTAGCGGTTCCCATAGGCATTATGCCCAACGTTAAATCTGTGTTGACCAATTGAGTCGCAACTTCTGTCAAGGTGCCATCACCGCCGCATGCAATAATGCATTTTGCACCTTCTTTTATGGCTTGTTGAGCCATTTCTTTGCCATCTTGTTCTGGCGTTGTTTGGTATATTTGCAAATCAAAGTGAGATGACAGGCGTTGAATAATTTCCTCTTTGCTGTCTTGCCATTTACCGCCGCCAGCAACAGGGTTGGCAACTATAGCGAGTCGATTTTTTTGAGTAAATACGCCTTGGCTGTGCAAGTCTTTTAGCTTTTTTAACTGATGTTTATTCAACCTTGCGGTGGCGCGGGTTTGATTGATTTCTTTGATGGCTTCTTCTACTGACAATTCTGGACTTTTACTTAACAAGTAAGCGGCCATAACCAATACTGAGCGACCTCTACCTAGCGCACAATGGACAACGACGGCTTTGTCGGTTTTAATATGATTGTCTATCCAGCTAATGGCTTGCATCAAATCATCTTTCGAAGGAGTTTGATGATCTAATACGGGAACATTCAGATAGTCCATATTTTCACCATGGGCAGAAACATCTAGCCCATCGAATTCAGCCGTCACATCGAGTACCGCTTTGACTTCTAAATGATTTAGCTCTGGCATATCGGAAGGAAATAAGCGGCAGGCAAGAAATAGCTTGTCACGAATTTTTTGGATTGGCGGGACGCTGTCGTTTTTACGAGCCCAAGCGTTATACAACTGCACACCAACAAAAAAGGGCACAAAAACCCACTTCACATAGAATGGGATTGAACCATCAATTTTTTTTCTAAAAATTTTAGGTGATTGGACTGAATAGGCAAAGGTGACCAAAATAAGCGAAAGGCCAATCCAGATAAACAATACTTTGAACAAAAAGCTATCAATCAGCAAGGCAAGAGCTAATGATAAAATCCCGCCCAGTCCATAGTATTTTATAATAAACATACTTCACCCTATTTCGAAAATTGAATCTACTCGACAAAGTAAAGCGAACTACGTGCCAACCTTAATGTTTTCTATCTTATTGATATATAATTAAAAATTATAGTCCTATGTGTTTAAAGGTTAAATGGGCGCAATAAATACAGGCGCTTTCGCATTTTTTACACATTACAAATATTTGAGTTGAATTCCTATACCGTAACGTTGTTGGTGACGGTTGTAGTCAATCAAAGAGTCACCATAACCGTTAAAATATTGGAATACGACATCGTACCTTTTGTTTAAAGGATAGGTGATATTCAATTCTATGCTGCCTTTATTATCTGATTTTAAATTATTTCTGACTAAAGTCAGAAAATTGAAGTTGCCGACCTTTTTTGCATATCCGATCTCAAAATGCCCGAGATAATCGGTAATGTCTGGGTTGTCATCCCCTTCTGGGCTATTTACTGTTTCTTTTTCATCTTCTGGGATCCGATACCAGGCTTTAAGGTAATACACTGAGTCTTTGTCACTAAACAATGCAGACGCATATAAACGGTTCCAGCTCCTAGATTTTAACCCGCTTTGGCCATTGGAATTATGATTTAAGCCCAAGTGAACTTGATCAAATTTTATGCCTAGGAATCGATAATGGGTTTTCCAAAAATAGAATATTTCCGGTTCATAATTAGTTTCACGAAATGGTTTTGATGCCTCATCGTTATACACCTGCCAAAAAGATGTCACACTGAAACCGGCGTATATCCCAGATAAGTTGTCATCGTTAATGTGAATTGGCAGCTTCACACTGATTTGATATTTTGCTTCTAGATTATCGACGTTTTCTGAATCCAGCTCAGTTACGCCAATAGTGTTAGGATCTTTTACGTAAGTAACTGGCAAAATATAATTGGTTTTATATTGGGTTATTGCAAAGGGAATTTTTAATGCTAAGTCATCTGAGGCGTCGCGTTTTTCCGTTAAGGTTTCTTCAACCTTACTTGATTCTTCTTCCAGATCTGAATCGGTAATTACTTGCGCCACGGCAAATTGGCTAACAGTTAAACTTATCAGACTGACAAGAATCACTATCCTTTGTTTTAAACGTTCCATGGGGTTGCTGCTCGATGAAGATAAAGTAAACAGATCTTTTCATTAATTACTGACTTTTAAAAGCACAAAAGGCAACTTTTCTTTAAATATTCAGAATTCGTTAAACCAGTATTTTCGTTTTATGACAATGCTTAGTTGTTTAGCTTACTGCGGGGCTGAGAGGTTGCGGACATTAAATAGTAAATTGTTTATAATCTAATCTCCGTTTTTTATTCACAATAAGAAAAACACGATTATGCCAATCATATTCACCGTTTTGCTGATGTTCATCCCTTTAACTGCCATATCAGCTGAAAACACAATTGTTACTGCAAACTTATCAACTAATCGTTCTGTCGACTTCAAACCTGATGCTGCAGCGCAGGGGGGAAGTCATAAAGGGAGTATCAACGTGCTATCTTGGAATGTGTCAGGAGATGCGTTTGTGAAGTCTCCTGAGGTACTAAAAGCACTTGTCGCTAGAGGCAAGTCGAATATTTTATTATTAGACGAAGTTTCCCCTTTAACCAATAAATCGCACTTATATAACGCTTTACCTAAAGATAGTTTGGCACAAAACACGGATTGGCATATCAATTTTGGCAGCAGTGGGGGACGGCAACGAAATGTTGTGATTAGCCGTTTTCCTCACGAAGTCTTGCCGGAATTCTCAAACATAATCCCCTATCCAAAGTCTGAAAAAAAGCGCATACACCAGCGTATGATTAATGCAGGTGATGTGAAGTACGCCAATACCTTAGATGACGGAATAGCAGTTAACGGAGTGATATTACTCGAGGGTGGAAATAGATTGTTGGTGGTTTCTGCTGATTTAGAATGTTGTGGTAGTGACCCGAGCAGTTGGGCTGAAGATAAAAGAAGAATTGAGGCAAGGGAAATACGCCGATTAATTGGAAAAGTAATTGAACGCACCCATGTGGATGGAATAATTTTAGCGGGAGATTTCAATCTGGTTAGTACAGTAATGCCTTTGCTAATACTTTCAGGGCCTTACTCTAAACCCCATTTTGGTTTGATCGCCGCAGAGTTGAAGCATTTGGATGGGAAACAAACTTGGACTTGGGATGGTCGAGGTACAAAGTTTCCCTCTAGAGTGATGGATTTAGTAATTTACAGTCCGAATAGACTTCAGTTGGTCGGCGGTTACATATTTGATCCCGATGACATTACCGCAACGGAGAAAAAAAGTATGGGGATTCAATCACTTACTTTTTCTAAGCTATCTGAACATCTACCAGTGATAACTCACTTTGAATGGCGATAACATTTACTAACGCATCTAAACAATAAAAAAAACCACTGCCTCCAGTAGTGTTGAAGACAGTGGCTTGCTCTAGAACTTAATCAGAGCAACAGGACCCTAAGTAGGGGAGAGGAGCTAAATCGTTAATGAGGTTTTTGCATTTCCACCTGATATTTATCAGCCAGTTGGTCTTTTTGATTGGCTGACAATACCTTTCCAGCTTGCTGGAAAAATTCGTGTTCTTCTTCTTCCAAGTGATGCTCAACTAAGTGTTTAAGTTTTTTCATAGTAGCTAACCAGCCTGGTGAACTCATTTCAGTTTCGTCTAGCTTTTCAATTAGCTCATCAATTTCGTGATGCTCTGCAATTGCGTGTCTCGATTGTTCAATGGTTTGGTCAGACTTCATCAGTGGCGAATAAAAATAACGTTCTTCAGCAATTGCGTGATCTACTAGTGCTTGTTTAAGTTCGCCATAGAACTCACGACGGCTCTGTGTGTCACCAGAGGTTTCTACAAGTATTTTCATCAGTAGACGTTGTTTTTCATGGTCTCTACGAATAGCTTCAAAAATTTCCATTGGATTCTCCCTAAAGAATGTAATTTCGTTTAATTTGCGTTTCTGTGTTAGCTATTGCGAACTTGATGCCATAACGTCAAGTTCTATCTAAGTTTTTGATTTTAAATGATTAAAATATTATTTTTAGCGCGTGAAATTAAACTGAATATGGGTTGATACGGAAATTATTACAGGACAAATGTATCTTTTTCAGACTTGCGGGGTATAAAGAGTTGATGTTCAAATTCAGTAAATAGCAGGGAGTACAATATGAAATCGTTTTTGGTCGCTTATTTAGGGGTGGCAGTTTGCTATCTGATTTTAGACGGTATATGGCTAGGACTCATTGCTAAAAATACGTATCTGGAGGCGATGCAAGGTATGTTGCGGGAGTCTTACCCGTTAATGCCTTGGATAACATTTTATCTATTGTATTGCGCTGCGGCTGTGTATTTAGTGGTTCTAAAGAACCAACATGCGCAGTGGTGGCAAGTATTCCTCGATGGTGCTGTGTTAGGGGCTGCGGCTTATGGCGCTTATAACCTCACTAATTACGCAATATTAGAAGGATGGCCTTTGGGAATCACACTAAAAGATTGGGCTTGGGGAACCTTTGTAACTGCGGCTAGCTGTTTATCAGGATGGTTACTACTTTCTCAGTTTAGTCAGGACGCGCCTTGAGTCAAAAAAATGCGAAAGCTGACGGGCAGCTTTCGCATTGTATTGGCTGTCTAAGACTTTTTTAAGCCCGAATTTGACCGTTGCCGTTAACTAAGTACTTTTCGGTGGTTAAAGACTCTAAGCCCATAGGTCCGTAAGCATGCAATTTAGTTGTTGCTATACCAATCTCAGCGCCTAAGCCCAATTGACTGCCATCTGAAAACCGTGAAGAGGCGTTTACCATAACCACTGAGGCATCTACGCTGCGTTGGAAACGTTTTGCTGATACTTCGTTTTGTGTACAAATAACTTCAGTGTGATTACTGCCAAATCTTGCAATGTGATCCAGAGCATCATCCATGCTATCCACTGTTTTTATCGCAATTTCCAAATCTAAATACTCTTCTCCAAAGTCCTCATCTTGAATTACGTTACAGCGGGCTATGTGTTCAGCAGAACGTTCACAGGCATTAATTGTAACTGAGTGGCGAATCAGCACATCGCTAACGATGGGTAATATCTGTTCAGCAATGTCTTTATGAACAACCAAACCTTCAATTGCGTTACACACACCAGTACGTTGTGTTTTACCATTGATCAACAACTGAATAGCGGTTTCAAAGTCGGCGTCAGCATCAAAATACAAATGACAGACACCTTTGAAATGCTGAATGACTGGTATTTTACTGTTTTCAGTTACGTAATTTATCAGGCCTTCACCACCGCGAGGGATAACAACATCAATAAACTCACGCTGTTCTAGTAGTTCCTGCATCAATTTACGATCAGGATTAGGTACAACCGTAATGAGTTCTGCTGGTAAATCATGCTCAACCAGTACGTTTTGTAGAATTTCGGAAATCGCTTTGCTTGAGGCTAGAGCTTCCTTACCGCCGCGTAAAATAACCGCATTGCCAGATTTGAAGCACAAGGCTCCTGCATCGGCTGTTACATTCGGTCTGGCTTCGTAAATCATGCATACAACACCCAAAGGCACGC
The DNA here is from genome assembly GCF_040370605.1 of Aliiglaciecola sp. NS0011-25. Classification (NCBI taxonomy): domain Bacteria; kingdom Pseudomonadati; phylum Pseudomonadota; class Gammaproteobacteria; order Alteromonadales; family Alteromonadaceae; genus Aliiglaciecola; species Aliiglaciecola sp. NS0011-25. Next base: position 178,308 of record NZ_BAABWR010000001.1, on the reverse strand, counting down.
GCATTTTACTAATTTCTAAACCATTGGGACGTTGGCCCAATTCACGTTGGATACCCACAGGGTCAGCAAGATTAACGATGGTTTCGATACCCACCGCCATATCTTCTACTCGCTGAGTATTCAAAGTGAGTCGGTCCATCATGGCATCAGATAACTGGGCCTGCTTGGCATTATCCAAATCCACTTGATTTGCTTTCAATATGTGTTGCTCACCATTTCTAAGTGCTTTTGCCATGTCTCGTAATACACGGTCTTTCTTCTCGGTATCCAATACCGCTAGTTTTCTGGCTGCCTTTGCAGCCTGTAGAGATAGGTCTCTAATTAAACTCATTGTTTCTCCAATAGTGCTATATTTTTGTCTGATATAATCGGACCCGTCTGGCGCTGAAATTCGTTGGCGAAATCCTGGTCCGTTTGTTCAGCAATAAATGTCAAAAGACAACTGCTGTAGTTTGACCGAGCTTTTGCTAACCTTGTACCGTCGCCTTTGCGTACAAGAACGGTATCACCAACTGAAAAGCTACCTTTAATTTCGATGATTTCATCACTGGTTAGAGCATCATCATCGTCCAATGAAGTAATGTCGACGTCGTTCCCAACCACTACCACACCTTGCTCTTTGGATGTGTGTTTCATCCAATGCTCATGTTCTTTCATGGGTGTTTCGTGTGGCTGAAAATGAGTTCCTGGATTTTTACCTTCTAACAGCATGTTGAAGGTGATTTCGGTAAACCCGTTAACAATAAAAGTATCGATGCCGTGAGAAACTGCTTTTTCTGCCGCTTCGATTTTAGTGCGCATTCCGCCTGTGCCTGTTGCACTAGTCGTCCCACCAGCCATTTTGTAAATGTCTTCGTCAATCTTTGAAACCCAAGATAAGAGTTTTGCATCGTCATGAGTATGAGGGTTTTTGTCATAAAGACCGTCGATATCAGAACAGATGATGAGAGAATCAGCATCGGCTGCACCTGCAACCATGGCAGCAAGGTTATCGTTGTCACCTACGCGCAAATTGTCGGTTGTCACAGTGTCATTCTCGTTGATGATAGGAATGATGCCGTTTTGCAATAATGAAAAAATTGTTTCGCGTATGCTCACGTAGCGTTCCCTATCTCGTAGGTCGCCGTGAGTTAGTAATATCTGTGCTGAAGGAAAGTCAAATAAACGGTCCCAAGTGGCCATCATTTCAGTTTGCCCTGCGGCAGCCATAGCTTTTTTGATGGCGATACTTTCTGTTTCACCTTGGAATAGGTGACGGCCAGCCGCTACTGAACCAGACGAAACCAATACTACTTCGATTCCTTTAGCGCGACATTTAACAATAAATTGTGCGATTCCCAATAAAAAGTGTGAGCTACACCCCTGATTTTTAGGTGCAATAAGTGCGCTTCCTACTTTAATTACGATTCGTTTCCAATTAAACGTATTCATTTTTCCTGCTTTTTAACTATTAATAATTTGATTTGAGCTAATTAATTGTATTGAATTAATTAGTGTACGAACGATATTATGCCTTTTTTTGCTCAAATAAGCAACGACGGGGGCTCTGAGCGAGTTGTTATAGATGTTAATATAAAGATCTGTCTGGATAGCTATTTACCCTAATCAACCCTATGTGAATATGTATGCATTTAATGTGAATAACTAATCATTGTGAATAATATAATTAATTGTAAATTATTATATTAAAACGCTTTTTTATTGCGCTATTTCCTTTATTTGGTAGAGTTCAATGCAAATTAATAGGTAGTTACCACTATGAAAAAATACGAATCGCTTTTGGTTTCTTTGCGTAAGGTCATCCGCGCGATTGACTTGTACTCAAAAAAATTAAGTAAAGAAACAGGCTTAACTTCGCCGCAACTTATTGTCTTACAGCATATTTCGTTTAGCGATGGCGTGATGGTGAAGGATATTGCTAACAGCATAAATTTAAGCTCTGCTACTGTAACCAGTATTCTTGATCGTTTAGAGAGTAGGGGCTTTGTGATCCGTGAAAGGTCTTCTATTGATAAGCGTAAGGTAGAAATTCACCTTACCGAAGAGGGAAAAGACGCAATTAAAGAGTCTCCAACCTTGTTGCAGCAGCATTTTATTGCACGATTTGAAGCCATGGAAGAATGGGAACAATCGCAAATGCTGGCGACAATGGAGAGAATGGCTATGATGATGAATGCTGAAGATATTGATGCAGCGCCACTATTGCAAGTGGGCGGAATTCAAGCTCCTGAGTAGTTTAAAAGAGCACTTTTTACAGTGCGGCCAGTCTCTAAATTGTTTAGTGTTCTAATTGATTTTTGTGGCTCTATTTTAACCACCACACTTGATGACCCATACCCAGCTAGATTAGAACAATCGTATGCCCGTTATCAAAATCTCAGGTTGTCATTATTCGTCATCAGAAATTGATTTCCCTCCTACGCTAAATTGATAATAAACATCCAAAGCTTGCTCTATTCCGCTTGTTGCTTCTAAAAACAATTTAGGTAATATCTGATAACGCAAGGCTACCTCAGTTGAAGAGTCAAACACATTTACGCCATAACGTAACTGCACTCCCGGTGCTATATTTCCTGATAATGAAATTTGCGTACCATCGTCGTCACTGTTGGCGCCTAAGGCTAAATCCTCGATACCTAATTTGCGGCCTAATTGGTCGACCTTATTTTCGCTTCCTTTAAGTCCTTGGCTTAGCAGTGCTGCAGCGAGAACTTGATCATTGGACGTTTGACTTTCGCTAGACATGCTTTTACCCAATAGTAAGTATGATAACGCCTCACTTTGGATCATCGTAGGAGTCGAGAATACCTCGACTGATGGTTGCTCCGCAGCACCTGATACTCGGACACCGGCAATAACATCGTCTTCGGTTTTGCTTTCGTCACGAATGGCTTCTATATCTAAGCGCGGATTGTCCAATGGACCTGAAAATAAAATATTACCTTTTTGAATGACTAAATCTTGACCGAAGGCCTTATAAGTCCCATTAACTAAATTAAGACTGCCGTTACCAGTTAACCTCTGGTTTGACTGTTTTAGCTCTAAGGAACCGCGAAGGTCGGTCTTTAAGCCGAATGCTTCCAATTTTACATCGTCAGTTTTTTTCGGATCAATGTTGACGTTAAAAACCATATTTAGGTCACGAGTTACGGTTTTTTCCTCAACAGGTTGATTGACTATAATGGTATCGTCAGAGGGTGATTGCGCATTGGCCGGTAAGTCTTTAACTTTAATGCGGGCATAAAAGACATCTGTACTGCCGGACACATTGATTGCCTCTTTCGTCATTTCTACCTGTAAGTTGGGAGAAAAGCGGGTTCTGACTAAATCGCGATACTCCAATTCAAATGTATCTCCTTTAAGGCTGAAATCACCGATTAACTCTTCCGTCCAATCTAATGTCCCAGCACTGCTACCTTTGCCATTACCAAACATAAAGTCACCTTTGAGTTTGGCACTCTGGCCGGCAAATTCCATATCTTGGTTCCAGTCTGAAACCCGCCCAGGTATTTCTTCTCCAGCAAAGTTGAAGTTTTTGAGTTGTAATTTGCCGTCTAGAAGTGGGGTTTTTAAATCGCCAGATAGTGCTAAGTTGCCATTCACAGTTCCTGATAGTTCTGTTAATTGGGGGATCAGTTCTTGATATGGCTTGGCTAAAATATCTTTTAGTTTTAACTCCCCCTGTAAGTTGCGCTTTTGTTCGAGGTCGGTGATGGTTAAATCTAAATCAATTGCGCCAGAGCTCTGTGTTTGAAAGTCAAAATGGGAAATGACTTGTTGCCCATCCACAGACATATCAAACGCGAGTTTTTGCATATCTACAGGCTTTTTTAAGCCCTTTATTTTTACAGACGTCGGTGAAAAATGTCCTGCAACTTTGGCAACAGGTAGGGAATCTGCCTGCCATTTACCTTTTGCGGTGAAAAAGAATTGAGTATCAGTGGATATGTTCTGTAACTGTGGAACAAATTGACTGACTATTTGTAATAGTTCCAGTTGATTGCCATGTATATCGAATTCTGCAATTTGGTTTTTAAAGGAGGCTTGATTAACACATAGTTCGGCCTGTTGGTCATTCCAACAATGTGCATCTATTTGGTAGTGCTGGTTCTGCCAATCAGCTAAAAGTTGGGTGTTTTGCTGATCTAGAGAATATGCACCCCATTGGCTGGTGAAGTTACCAGTTATCCACTGGCCAACCCATTTTGTTTCTTCAAGATGACCTTCGATTGTGGAATCTATCTGAAATGCTTGGCTATCGACTTTGGTAATCAGTTTATGTTGCTTTGCGTCACCGGCTAGTTCGAATTGAATCGTATTGATAGGTTCTTGATTAATCACCAGCTGTTCAAGGTTGGTGCGAATATCAAAGCGTTTATTTTCATCCCAATTTACACTTCCTTTTGAGCTTAAGCTGTGCAATGAAATTGTTTGATAGTTAACTTGCGATGCTGTTAATTCATATTCAACTTTCGGTTCAGTTAAAGTACCTGAAATATTGGCGCTTAGTCCTGTGCTTCCGTCCAAATCCGGATACAGTTGAGTTAACTCTTTGCCAATAAAGTCTAATTTTGCTGCAAGAGTATTTTGATTGTCGAGTTTTCCTTTGAAGGTGAGCGTGTTTTCACCATTGGCCAAACTTAAACTCGGAATGTCTAACCCCGAGTTTTTATCATAGGAAGCGTTACCAGCTGCTTTGAGCGGATAACCTAACCAATTCCCATCAGCACTAAGCTTGTCTATTTTGGCTTGCAATACGTCTGAACCGTACACACCACTATGCATAAGGCTTGCGTTAATATTGCCCTCTAAATCCGACCAGAATAACCCAGGTTGAATCTGTTCAACTAGAGCTTTACCTTGCCAGCGGGCTACATCGGTTAACACAACTACGCCGGAGGTGTGAATATTTCCCCCAAGAGTATTGATTTGAGCCTTAGTCAGTTGAATTTTTTGGTTGTTACCACTTGCTGCAACCTGCACCTGACTGGTGGGAATTCCGGTAGCAGATAGGCTAGTTTGCAAATCGAGCTGATAGTTCTCCATATCGCCCACTAAACTAAGATTTCCTGACGAAATATGTATCGGTTGTTGTGCGGGCAAGGTCACTGGTTGCCAGTTTATTTTAAGATTTATTGGTAGCTTCGGTGAGTCTAATGTAGCGCTTCCTTGTGCTGTAGCATTGATGTCCCCAGTTATTTGGGTGTCGAATTCTAAGGCTTTTAAATCACCATTGGCGTTAGCCTGGAGCACCAATTGATTCTGGTTGTTGTCGGTGGTTTGCGCCTTACTAGAAAGGGCCAACAGATAATTTTTGCTTAGCGCTAAATCGACTTGCACATTGATCAATTCATGTTCCAAGTCGAACTGTTCAATAGTAAGACTGCTGTCCTCAATAATTACTCCGGTTGATAAACGGTTGAATGCAAAAATTTCCTCATCTACTTGCATAATACGGGCATTGCGAATAACTATCTTTTTGCCATTAATATCAATGGGAATCATCAATGGTGGTAACTCAACGGGTTGATATTGCCAGTTAGAGATTTGCCCAATATTAATCGTGGGTTGTTGATCTGTAGCAGCTTGCTCAGGCGGTTCATTATTGGCTAAAACGATCTTTGGCTGGCGTATTTCCAATGATTCTATATTCAATACCTTGTGCATGTTTAGGTTGGCCAATAACGACTGCCAGGATATTTTGGCGACGTTTTCAATCTCTACTGAGAGATTATTGAGTTGGATGTTCGGTGCAATTACAGCCACGGGTAAGCTGATTTTTTGCAAGGCTTCTTGTGTCTCAGTTGGCTCAGACTCGCCCACAGTAATTGTGGTTTTGCCTAAGTAAAGTTCGCTCAAGCAGACTTGCATTAATAAGCTACATGACCAATCAATATTGGTTTTTAAATTGCTGGCATCAATATCTATAGTGCTAGATTGGAATTTGATTTTTTGAAACTCAAGCGTCCCTAGTAAACCACCTGATTTGTGCCTAATGTTCAGGCCATCAACGGAACTGTTGGCGATGGCTATGACGCTTGAGGTTCCCCATGGCGTGAATAAAAAGCCGATTAGACAAATTAAAATGATTAGTATGTATGCGGTCCATTTCCCCGTGCGCTTTAACCACATCATATAGAAGGCCCCATCGCTAAATGAAAACGTACTGAATTACCGTAATCACCATGTCCACTGGCAAGATAAAAGCGAATTGGACCTACCGGAGACATCCAACTTGCGCCGACACCTAGACTGTAGGCTAATTTCTCTAAAGGCTTGTTGCTTGCGCCCCCCACATCCGTGAATATTGCCGCTCGCCATTCATCTGAAACCGGGTAGCTGTATTCGATACTTGCCACATTCAAGTATTTTGCTCCAAGTAGCTCACCATCTTCACCATCATCATCGATTTGCCTAGGCGCAAGTGATTGATAGGCGAATCCTCTGACACTTTGGTCGCCACCGGTAAAATAGCGTAAATCTGATGGTACTTGGTCAAAGTCATTGGTTGATAGAGCGCCGACTTCGGCACGCATTAAGAACCGATGTTCCCCAATACTTCGTAACCACTTGGTTTGAAATGTCACTCTGGCCAAGTTGATATCTGAAACAACAGCGTCGCTTGCTGTTTCAATAGTTACCAACTGCAAATCTCCCCAATTCACATCTAAACCGCCTCTACTGCGATGACGGGATAGGGTGAAACCTGGAATTAACAGCGTGGTAGTTTGCAAAGGTGTTTCTGCTTGTTGGAAGCGAGATTGCTCTAAACGGACGAACGCAATTTTATTCCACTCATTATCTTCACCAGTCCAATGTCGCTGTAAAGCCAGTGAAATCGTGTCACTGTTAGTATCATTATCATATAGCGACTTCACACCAAGTTGGGCTGATACATAGTTATTTAACGGATCTTCAATGGGAATTTTATATTTCACACTAGCCGTTTGTTTGGGCTCAGAAACATAAATATTTGCGCTCATACTGTGCCCATCGCTATTTACCCATGGTCGCTGCCAACCCAATGTAACCCTAGGACCTGTATCCGTAGCGCCGCCTACTCCGACATTAAAAATATCTCTGGGACGACTTACTGCGACAACTTCAATTGGAATCTGATGTTGCTCAGCTTCGCCCAATAATGGACGGGCAACAACTTGCTGAAAGTACTCAGTTTGCCCCAAGCTTTGGTTAAATTCGCCTAGCTTAGACGCAAGATAGGGGTCACCCTCTTTAAATGGGAGAACTTGCATAATAAGTTCAGAGGCTCTTTGATCCTCAGGTATCTTTAATTTACCAAATTGATAACGTGGACCTGTCTGGTATTCGAGACGGATTTGCGCGCTGTTTTGTTCTACATCCACCTTTATTTCACTAATAATAAATTTACTATCAAAAAAGCCTCGGTTTAATGCAACGGAATCGAATCTAGACTTGGCAGATTTATATTTACCATGAATTAATGGCTCCCCTTTTTTGATTGGAAACTTATTGATAATACTTTTGAATCCTTCGTCTTCTTTACCATCACCAGTAACTATGACATCTAGTTGAGTAATTTTTACTTGTGGACCTGTTTTAAGTTTTAACTTGAGTGAGCTACATTTCTCGCTGGAATTGTAAGCAATCGAATCGATGGAGAGATTGTAATAGCCAAATGCGCGGCCAGCTTCAGTGACTTTGTTTTCAATGGTTATTTGCTCATCTACAGATAAATTGCAATCCGCTGGAGCTGAGAGCGTGCTTAGGTGTGCCGCAATATTGGTTTCCAAATCGCTATCATCTACGCCCTCTAAAGACACATCAATAGCAACAGCTTGGCGACAAGCCAAAACAAGCAAGAAGCTTAAAAACCAAGCATTTTTTAATTTCTTAAACACTAAATAAATAACCCTACTGATTAGACCCACATACTCGAAAACGGTTTTATATCACTGCAAAAATTATGATTAAGCAAAAACCATGACAACTTAATTAGATAGTGCGTGATTAGAGTAAGAAGAGTGCTCCTAAACCAAGAAAAGACACAAATCCGACAATGTCAGTGACAGTGGTCAAAATCACTGAGCCAGACAATGCAGGATCTAACTTTAGCTTATCTAACAGCACAGGAACCCCTACGCCAGCCAGAGCAGCGGCACATATATTGACTAAAATTGCACAACCTATTACCAGCCCTAACATTCCACTACCAAACCAATATGAAGCGACAGTGGCAATGACTATTGCCCAAATAACCCCATTTAAGCCGCCGACTTTTAGTTCTTTGATCAACAACGCTTTCAGGTTTGCAGCGTTTACTTGCTTAAGTGCTAATCCACGAATAATCAAAGTTAAAGTTTGACTACCTGCAATTCCACCCATACTTGCTACTACTGGCATTAAGACCGCAAGTGCCACTACTTGTTGCAAAGTGGCTTCAAATAAACCAATAAACCATGACGCTAAGAAGGCCGTAAGTAAATTAATGCCTAGCCACAATGCCCGATTTTTAGCGCTCTTTTTAACCGAAGAAAAAAGATCCTCATCTTCATCCATACCTGCGCCGGCCATTAATTGGCGCTCATATGATTCATTTAATAATTCACATGCTGAACCAATATCGACCCGCCCTAGAAACTTAAAGTTTTCATCTACCAATGGCAGGCTGGTAAAACCCGAACGTTGAACGCTAAGTGCGGCGCTATTACAATCATCACTGGCTTTAACAATGGTAATATCATCCTCGGCTATATCTGCCAAGGGAGTGTGCTCTGGAGTTGAGTAAATTTTGAAAAGCTTCACCGCTTCAGAATATTGCCCGGCTCTGTTTACCAAATAAATACAATCTGCATAATCAGGAATTTCTCTGCGTAAAAATCGTTTCGCATCGCTGACCTTTGCAGACAAGGGTAAAATCAAGTTTTCTGGGTTGCGCCAATGGCCTATTTGCTCTTCTGAATATTGATTTGCACCTTCGTATAATTGCCTTTGCTTCTTATCCATCGCCTCTAACGCGAGATCCAATAATCGGCTATGCAAAGAATCTGATAGCTCTAGTAGGGATTCAGCATCAACGTCGGTGAATAGTGCTTCTAATTCTTCATCAGGAGTGGCCGCGAGTAAGGTTTCCCTTGGATCGCCACGCATTTCTACCAATACATCGAGTTGCTTATGTCGGGGCAAAGCATGCCACGCGCTAATGCGTTGCTCCAGCGGCAAAGACTCCAATAGCAGTGCTATATCAGCCTCATCTTGAACTGCTATTTTACTATGTATTATCTCGCTATCGGATTCATCATCGAGATTGACGGCTTCGTGGATTAAATCGGAAATTTGATCTGCCATTTTACTTCACCTTAATTTATAACCATTTTTTCCACAGCATGGCTGCCAACATAATTATTGCGACTATCACCATTGACGACGCTAAATAATTAAACGCTTCTGGATTCTCAGTACCTGGTAACCCCGCTACATTCATACCAAATATCCCAGTTAAAAATGACAGCGGAAGAAAAATCGCAGTCACTAGGGATAAAACATACATACGCATTCCTTGCTGCTCAGCGATGCGGTTACGAAGCTCATCTTGCAGTACCATTGAACGTTCTTTAGCTAAATCGAGATCCTCAACATAGCGAGTCATGCGATCGGTCAAATCTCTTAGTTCATAGGCTTGCTCTTGACTAAAGAATTTGGCCATTCTGTATAAGTTGTCTAATGCGTCACGTTGTGGCGCTAGATAACGTCTTACGGCCGCTGATTTTCTGCGCACCATGCTCAGTGCATAACGGTCAGAACTTTCGAGTCCACCTTCCGCTTCAAATGCTGACAGCTCTTCGTCTAGCGCTTCAACGACCTCACTAATTCGACTGGCGATTTTACCTATGAGCAATAAAATAAAGTCAGCAGTATCGGTTGGCGCGTCGCCACTTTCAATCATACTCTTGGTATCTTGGACTGAATATAATATGCGGTCTCTGCGACGAGCCGTAACAACATGATGATCATTAAACCAAATGCGCAGTGACACCATGTCTTCTAATTCGGAATCTGGGTTGTAATTTATGCCACGTAGATAAATCAAAATACCATTGTCTTGTAACAACGCTCTTGGACGAGTTTCTAATGCAGACAATGAGTCACATATCACATCAGATAAGCCTAGCCCTTTCATGGTATCCCATGCGTCAGGGGTGTCAGCTTGGAGATGAACCCAGTTGTAACCAGCGCTGATCTCTGGCGTGAATATATCGGCAGTTTTCCCATCACTACTAACCCCTTTTTCATCAACAAATAGTGACCAAATGAGACTCGTTTGTGATGAATCAAGTTGACTGTGGTTAGACATCTTTATTTCTCCTTTTACAGCTTCTTCGCTACAACGTGATAGTGCCCACAATACAAACGTCCATTTGTGAGAAGGCTGTTTCAACCTTGTGCTGAATAAATATTTGTCGACATTAAATCGAACATGCTTTCTGCTTATCTACCTAGGTGATAAATAGTGGAGTTCAATAGGTTAATTATAGTCGCGCGATCATCTTCTATTAGGCATATAATAACAATATATTTTGTGGCTTTAGATGCAGTCTTACGAGACTATTTGATTGTGGATTAGGAATGCGCAATAAAATCGCCTAAAACAGCAAACAAAATTAACTTTTACTGTGCTCAAACAGAATAAAATAGGTTTAAGGAAAAGTCGTGAAATTAAGGTTGCTTGTGATACTGGGACTAATGATGTTTCTAACCTCGTTCAAAAGTTCCGCGTTTGTTTTTACCATTTCAGAAAAACAACTAAATGCAGTGCTTTTGCTGAGTTTCCCCATTGTTCGGGAATATCAGGGCGTGGAAGCAACGTTTTATGATCCTAGTGTAAAATTAGACGCACTGGACAAAACCGTCGATATCACTACCACAATAAAAGGCTTACAGGATGGTAAATTGTTTATTGCCCGTGGCACCATCGAGGGCCAGTTTGACTATGATCCGTTAAATCGACACCTCAGAATCGAAAAACCCATTCTCAAAGATTTCAAAATGATTGAAAATCAACTCGAAGATAGTGAGCATGCTGTGCGAACTATTAAACAAACTATTGGACGTAATTTACCAGAGATTATGCTGGTGGACTTCAACCAACTTAAAATGGGCTTTGGTGAGATAGCTCCAAAAGATGTTGATATTACCCCACAGGGATTAGCTATTACTTTTTAATCGCACAATCTGTGCAGTATTGACTGAATCAGATTGTTGCCTATAACGTCATATCGCGACGAATTTAGGCTCTTCAATTAACTGCTTGAAGGTTGAATTTTATTAAATTCAATAAACCATAATTCCATAAACTCTTGCATGATCTTTTGTTCGATTTCTATCGCTCTTTCTGTGGGACAAAAAATAGTACAGCGAATTTCAGTGTGACCAACATTGTTGGTAGACACTTCAATGACAGGTTCTGGCCCAGGTATTTTAACATCGAGTCTTCGCTCAATTATTTGATTGTAACGGGTTGCCACTTCGTAGAAATCTGCGCATTGTTGCTGAGCTTTTTCTCGCAAATTTTCAATGATTAAGTAAGGGTTAATGTCTTCATCACGGGTAATGGTAAAGTGGTGAGTAACATAGCGCTTTAAGAAGTTTAGGTTTTTGATAGGGCTGCTAATCAACCTATTGTTCGGTACAAACAAGGTTTTACCTGAGTATTGATAACGATCGATGTCCACTTCCAACATAGTGGTTTTAACCCAGTCGATGGCTGATACTTCACCAGCGAAACCGTCAACTTGAATCCAATCGCCAATCCTAAACGGACGCGTAGACATCACGTAAAAGAATCCAATAATACACTGAATAAATTCTCTCGTTGCAATCACAATTGCCACAGCAAATGCAGCGATGGAAAGAGCAAAATTTTGAATTTCATTTATCCAAAAGCTGAGTAGTAATACGATCAAAATGAAATTCAGTAAGTTTTTAATATTACTTACTAAATAGCGTTTATCTTGACGCTTTTTCTTGGCCCTAGAGCGCACTAAGCTAACTAACAGGTATTTGAGAGAAATCAACACAATGGCAACCGCCAAAGTGGAAATTAAACGATGTTGGTAAATCAATTCGATCATGTTGAGAATGAATTATCCTTGGTTTATGCAGTTTTATGGTTTGCAGGCGTACCGAAATTATAACTGCTAGGCTACATGACACTGCGGATTAGTACAAAACGTTTATTTATTGCACCTTCAAAGAGGAGAAATAGACATTCAAATTTAGAATGTTTTTATGCCTTTTAGAGACTATTCTTTTAATTCGTCAAAGGGGTGTTTAAATCACGCCATCAGCCCATTAAAAGTGCTTTGTAGTTTAGCTAAAGCTAAGTACTATAGGGCCCAGTTTATTATACGGAGTTTTACAATGCGTATCGCTATATTATCGCGAAATCCTAACCTTTATTCTACCAAAAGACTAAAGGAGGCCGGCGAATCGCGGGGACATACAGTTGATATTGTCGATACCATGCATTGTTATATGGATGTCACCAGTAGTCGACCATCAGTTCGTTATAAAGGTCGTGCTTTACCTAAGTATGATGCGGTTATTCCTCGAATTGGCGCGTCTGTTACTTTTTACGGTACTTCGGTTGTAAGACAATTTGAAATGATGGGCACGTTTTCCATAAACGAATCCGTTGCGATTAGTCGTTCTAGAGATAAATTACGCTCATTGCAATTGTTATCTCGCAAGGGTATTGGGATGCCAAGAACAGGTTTTGCTAATCATCCAGACCGGATCGACGATTTGATTAAAAACGTTGGTGGCGCACCAGTGGTCATTAAATTGCTAGAAGGAACCCAAGGTATTGGGGTGGTGCTAGCTGAAACTCAAAAAGCAGCGGAATCGATTATCGAAGCTTTTATGGGACTCAACGCCAGTATTTTAGTCCAAGAGTTTATTAAAGAGGCAGGCGGTTCAGATATTCGTTGTTTAGTGGTGGGTGGAAAAGTGATAGCCGCCATGAAACGTCAGGCGGCTGATGGCGAGTTTCGTTCAAATCTGCATCGTGGTGGAACAGCGAAAATAGTCAGATTATCTCCCGAAGAACGCAAAACAGCGGTAGATGCAGCTAAAACCATGGGATTGAATATGTGTGGCGTTGATTTGTTGCGTTCTAACAATGGCCCTGTTGTGATGGAAGTTAACTCGTCCCCAGGACTCGAAGGAATTGAAAAGGCAACCAACAAAGATATTGCTGGCATGATCATTGAGTTTCTCGAAACCAATGCCAAGCCCAATAGCACTAGAACTAAAGGTAAGGGCTAATGGAGCAACTCATTATAGGTGGCGTTGAAATTCTACCGGGTGAGAAAAAGCACGTACATATTGAAATGCCACCTCTTTATACCGATACCAATATGTCTATTCCCGTATATGTGCAAAGAGGAAGACGACCGGGACCAACTATTTTCGTCAGTGCCGCAATTCATGGTGACGAATTAAATGGGATTGAAATTGTTGGTCGCTTGATTCGCAATCGCTCAATAAAAAATTTACGCGGCACCTTAATTGCTGTGCCTATGGTGAATGTTTATGGCGTTTTGAATCAAAGCCGTTATTTACCCGATAGACGTGACTTGAACCGTAGTTTCCCCGGTAGCAAAAAAGGCTCTCTGGCCGGCCGAATCGCGCACACTTTTTTGAAAGAAGTAGTGGCAAAGTGCGATGTCGGGATAGACTTGCACACAGGGGCAATCCATCGCAGTAATTTACCCCAAGTTCGCGCTAATTTGGATGATGAAGACACGCTAAATATGTGTAAGGCATTTGGTTTACCAGTCATGCTCAATGCTGATATCCGCGATGGCTCATTGCGTCAAGCTGCCGCTGACTTAGGTGTAAAAGTGGTATTATACGAAGCTGGTCAGGCACTTAGATACGATGAGTTTTCTATTCGTGCGGGCGTCAAAGGTATTATCAATATAATGCGCGACATTGGCATGTTGAATAAAAGTAGCTCCAAAAAAGAACATGATATTGAGCCTTTTATAGCTCGCCAAAGTGGCTGGGTAAGAGCCCATGAAAGTGGCTTTGTACAGCACATTGCGCAGCTTGGTGATCATGTAGAAAAGGGCGACCCTTTAGCCAGAATTGCCGATCCCTTTGGCAATGAATTAGGCACGCTACTGTGCCCAGCTGAAGGCATTGTTATCGGTAAGCAAAATATTCCATTGGCCCAAGAAGGTGAAGCCATGTATCACGTTGCCTATTTTAAAAAGCCGGATACAGTCGCTGAAAATGTTGAATTGCTACAAGACAACTTAGTATTGAATGAAGCCCCAATGGTTTATTAAACGGGAACGTTAAAATATGCAGACATACCAAAATATGCCAGTAATTGGTGCTTTAGAGCTTTGTAACTTACCTGAATTAGCTATTCAGAATTTAAATATTCGAGTGGATACCGGCGCGACAACCTCTTCTTTGCATGTTGATGATATTGAAGAGTTTGAAAAAGACGGTGAAACCTGGGTGAGTTTTAACATTCATCCAGACATACACGATGTAAATGAAATTGTTAGGCGGGAAGCCAAAGTGGAGGCTGTGCGTAAAGTAAAAAGCTCTACTGCAACACGAGAACGTCGTTACTTAATTGAAACGCTTTTAGAAATAGCCGGTGCGTCTTGGAAAATTCATCTTAGCCTTACTGACCGTTCGGAGATGACCTATTTGATGTTGCTAGGCCGAGAAGCTATGAGTGGGCGATTAGTGGTAAATCCTGGGGAAGAGTATTTGCTTGGAACTAATCCGTAATGCAAACTGCCCGTCAGTTGGCGTTCAGTTTTGCGCTATGATGCACTGCAGGAATGGCTTTGGAAATTGCTGTTAGTGCTGAAAACACAATTGTTGCTATTTATTTATTAAGTAAACCGAGGGAGCCTCGCGTATATTTGGCGCTGGAAACTTTGGAAAAGTGGTTATTTGATGTCGGTTAAATCGTTAAAACAACATATTTTTAGGTTATCAAGTGGGTTGGTGTTGCTGTGTGCGATCGCCATTCTGACCAACGTTTGGATATCAACGATTGACCAAGCGAAGTTGCAATTAGCAAATAATCTTAAAGTCGCCGAATCAGTATTTACCCAAGTACTTGATGCCAGAGAGGACCTGTTGATTAGTTCAGCTGAGGTACTCACTTCTGATTATGGATTCAAAACTGCTATAGGTAGTCAAGATAGTCCAACCATTGATAGTGTTCTGAGTAATCATACAAAGCGTATTTCAGCAGATTTAATGGCCCTGATATCTCTTGACGGCACTGTTACCAACAGTACCTCTGGGCGTTTAATTGTAGGCAATGAATTTCCTTTTCCGCAATTTATAGAACAAGCTGTTTATGAAGGTGGTGCTAGCGAAATTTTGCTGATAAATGACAAATTATATCAAGCAATACTATTGCGGGTAAGAGTTCCTGGGGCACCAGCTGTCGCTCTGGTGGGCTTTGAAATAGATAGAAGTGTACTGGATTTGATGAAAAGTATTACCCAGTTAGATGCCACCATCAAAGTCTATCGTGACCAACAACAAGTGTTTGTCACCTCCACCTTAGCTAAAGAAGCTGTTGACGCTAGTGTAATGTTTGAAAACCAGGATATTTCTTGGTTTAAATTGTCTTTTATGCCAGAGCATCAAATTATATCTAAGTCATTTTTGCTGAAGGAACGAGAAAACGGTCAGATATGGGCCATGATGTCAGAAGATTCTGAACGATTGTTTGGCGAATTCAATCAATTGCAAATCAAAGTAAGCGTTATTGCATTGTTAAGTGTGCTTTTAGCTTTAATACTTGGTGCGCTGGTGGCACGAAAATTATCCAAGCCTTTGGGGCAGTTGTCTTTCGTGGCACACAAAATCGCGGCCGGAAATTATGAACAGCCCATTGATATAAAGGCTAACACCGTCGAAATTGATGAGTTGGCGTCTTCCTTTCAAACTATGCAAGCTAATATTCATGAACGGCAAAAACAAATCAGTTATCAAGCCAGCCATGACTTGCTGACAGATTTACAAAATAGGTACCAGATCAGAGATGTGATAGCTAAAAAGTTTGCGACCAATCAACAGTTTCAAGTTATTGGAGCCAACATTATAGGTTTTAGAGGTGTTAACGATATTTTCGGTTATCAAAGTGGCGACGACTGTCTACAGACCATTGCCAGTCGTTTTAAACAACTCGGTGGCGAAAGTGCAAGATTAAATGGTGGGGAGTTTTTGTGGATCCCTGAAACTCCTTTGTCACTGGAAAAACTAAAAGATATCCAAAAAGAAATCGAATTGCCGATCATAATTGATGAAGTTGTGATGAATATTAAATTGGCAATGGGCATGTTGTGTTGTCCCGAAAACTGTGACGATACCGAAAGTGTGTTTAAACGATTAAATATTTCATTGGATGAAGCGCGTATATCTCCTAGCTTACTCGTTAAGTACCAAGACGATTTTGAAAAACGTTATACCCGACGATTAGCCATAATATCAGAACTAAAATATGCACTGGTGTCGGCTAAATCTGAGTTAAACATGGTTTACCAACCAAAATTAGACTTAAAAACAGGTCAGGTAACCCACGCCGAAGCATTGATTCGCTGGAACAGCAAGTCGTTAGGATTTGTGCCGCCCGATGAATTCATTGGTATTGCAGAACAAGCTGGCCTTATTGGACAGGTAACCGACTACGTGATTCGCACGGCGATAATGGATGCAAAGCGGGTGTCTGAGAGTGGGCTGGATATTTGTATTGCCATTAATTTGTCTGCTAAAGATATCCTTAATCCAAATTTACTTGGTGCTGTTGAGCGTCATTTAAAACACTATAAAGTGGCAGCAAGCCAATTATCATTTGAAATCACAGAAAGTGATTTGGTCGCCGATCCACAAAAAGCAGTAATAGAATTAAATAAATTCAGAGAAGTCGGGTTTTCATTAGCGATCGACGATTTTGGTACTGGTTATTCTTCACTGGCCTATTTGAAACAATTGCCGGTTTCCGAACTCAAAATTGATAAGAGCTTTGTTTTAAACTTGGCAGATCAAAGCAGTGATCAACAAATTGTACAAACGATATTGGAATTGGCGCATAACTTTAACTTAGGTGTTATTGCCGAGGGAGTCGAAAACCAAGAAACCCTTAAATTATTAAGAAAGTGGGGCTGTGATTGGGTGCAGGGCTACCATGTTTGTAGGCCGATAGCGGTTGAAGATATGATTGAGTGGTGTTTGCAAAATAAACCAACTAACTGGTTTGAATAAAAACTGCTATTTGTAAAAAACCGTAATTCACTGGAAATTTCTCGCATTTGATGATGATTTGAAGGTTTCGTCATTCTTTCGTGATACTTTCGGGATAATTTCCATCCAGAATTCTTCTCGTCAACTAACTTATTGTCGAGGAAAATTTATGAAAACAAGTACTAAAATGCTTACCGCTAGCCTACTGACCGTTGCTATGCAACCTGCATGGTCTGCTGACCTTACCGTTGAAATCCAAAATCTTACCCAAGGTATCTATTTCACTCCTTTACTAGTAGCTGCGCATACGCCTGAAGCTAGTCTGTTTGAATTAGGTGAAACTGCTTCTGCTGAAATTGAAGCTATGGCTGAGATGGGAAGTTTAGACGGGCTAATGAGTATCGGGACTTCGGTTAATGCCAATATGGTAGCCGACCCCGCTGGTGGTTTACTCGCCCCATCATTATCTACAAGCACAGCTCTTACTACTGATGATTCCAATACAGTATTATCTATTACCGGAATGATTTTGCCATCCAATGATGGGTTTGTTGGACTCGATAATTGGTCAATTCCTAGCGAAGCTGGAACCTATACTTTCTACTTAAATGCTTATGATGCTGGTACAGAAGCAAATGACGAATTGCGTACTAGTATGCCTGTGCCTCCTCCACTTGACCCGCTATTAGGCAGCAATGGTTCTGGAGTGACGAGTGAAGAGTCGAACAGTACCGTTCACGTTCACCGAGGTAATATCGGGGATGCAGAAACGGATGGTGGTACAAGCGATATAGTGAATAGCATTCATCGTTGGTTAAACCCGGTTGCCAAAGTTACAGTAACCGTAAACTAGGAGGCTGTTATGTTGCAATTATTTAAAAACAAGCCGCTACGTTTGGCTATTCTTGCCTCTATTACTCTTGGTTTAGTTGCCTGTAATGACGACGATGATCCTGAAACCCCATTACCGCCTGTGGCCGTGGATGTGACTTATCAAGTTACGGTAACTAATCTAACCAATGGACAGCCACTATCACCGATTGCTGTAATACTGCACTCAGATGATAACCTTTGGATGATTGGTGATTCTGCGTCAGTTGAGTTAGAAACTATGGCTGAATCTGGTGACAACTCAAGCCTGCTTGGTTTACCCATGGTTTTAGCTTCTGCCTCTGGTGATGCACCTGTAGGTCCTGGTGTTAGCGAAACCTTTGAAGTGACTATAGAGGACGTCACCGATGCTAAACTAACCGTTGCGACAATGTTAGTGAATACAAATGATGCTTTTACCGGTCTTAATGCTTGGGATTTATCTCAATTAGCTGTTGGAGATACTTGGAAAGGCGCAATGGCTGCATATGACGCGGGCACTGAAGGTAATTCTGAAGCTGCTGGGACTATTCCTGGACCTGCTGATGGTGGTGTCGGTTTTGAAGATGCGCGCGACGATGTTGATTACGTAGCAATGCATCCTGGAGTGGTTACTTCAGCTGATAACTTAGCCACATCGGTGTTGGATTCTCAACATAAATTCGACAACCCTGTAATCAGTATTAGTGTGTCTCGAATCGAATAATAGGGCTACACTCAGTTAACTCTAGTCAATCGAGCTCTAGTAAATTGCAAGATGCTAGAGTTAACTTTGTATTTTTTAGGTAGTGTAAAATGACAGATAATGTGCTCTTGGTAGAAGACGATAACGATATTGCAAATTTGATTCGACTTAATTTATCCGAATTAGGCATTGAAACTACGCATATTGATAATGGTAAAGCTGCCTTAGAGTGTGCACTTAACGATGATTATTCGTTAATGATTTTAGATGTCATGCTGCCACAGATAAGTGGATTGGATATTTGTCGTCAGGTCAGAGATAAGAAACCTCAACAAGCGATTATCATGTTAACGGCAAAAAACTCAGAAACTGATCGTGTATTAGGGTTGGAGCTAGGTGCCGATGACTACATGACAAAACCTTTCAGCGTTAGGGAATTACAAGCAAGGGTGCGTTCGCAGCTCAGAAAAGTCGCACTGCTAGCTGATGCCGGTCGTAACATCGAACCTGAAACTGATAAACCATTGACCATAGGTAGTTTGGTGATTAATCAAAAAAATCACTTAGTACTGTTTGATAATGCAGCCCTGGATCTCACCGCTACAGAATTTGAGTTACTTTTTCATTTGGCCAGTCACCCAAATCAGGTTTTCAGTCGCAGTCAGTTACTTGAGTCAGTTTGGGGATACCATCACAGTGGTTATGAACATACAGTGAATTCCCACATAAACCGTCTTAGAGCTAAGATTGAAGAAGATGCCACTTCCCCACAAATTGTGCAAACTGTCTGGGGCGTTGGTTACAAATTTAACCCTGAAGGTGTCCATAAATATGCGACAAACAATTGATTTATAAATATAAGTAAATGTTTTTTAATTCCAATTTAATATGATTACGTCGTTTAATTTTAGTCAATATAAGGCATACTAGGTGTCGCAAATTATTGACACTGTTTACCTTTGACCCTTTTTTATCAGCGCAATGTCAATTCTTAAAGATTAACTAATTCATAGGGAAGTGACTTTGGGCAACACTATACTTATCGCTTTTTCGCTAGTCCTCGTGATAGAGGGTATTGGACCTATGTTGTTTCCTAAACGTTGGAAAAGTTATATCTATCAAATTGCCACTCAACCAAATGAACAACTTCGCACTATTGGTGGTGTGATGGTGACTATAGGTGTAGTCAGCTTGTTCTTCCTACTTGAAAAATAAAATGACGAAAAGTGTGTAAATTTGTTGTTTTTAGACGCTGCAAACATCTTTTTACTGAAAAATTACGATAAGTTAGCAATAAACCCCAGAGAAATTGAAAAAACGGATGATTTATCAGCACAAATTTTGGTAGAATCCACGCCTAATTTCCTGACAGTTTTTCTTCAATGGCTAAAAATGTTGTAGTGCTCGGTACCCAATGGGGTGACGAGGGTAAAGGTAAAGTAGTAGATTTACTCACAGATCAAGCGACCTATGTTGTCCGTTATCAAGGTGGACATAATGCAGGTCATACGCTCGTAATCGACGGCGAAAAAACCGTTCTTCACTTAATTCCTTCCGGTGTTTTACGCGACAATATTACCTGTGTCATAGGTAATGGTGTGGTGTTGAGTCCAGAAGCGTTATTTAAAGAAATGAAAATGCTTGAAGACCGAGGAATCCCGGTAAAAGAGCGTTTGGTTATCAGTGAAGCCTGCCCGTTAATTCTTCCCTACCATATAGCTGTAGATATGGCTCGAGAAGAAGCGCGCGGAGCTAAAGCAATAGGCACAACTGGTCGTGGTATAGGTCCAGCTTATGAAGATAAGGTTTCTCGTCGCGGCTTACGTGTGGGCGATTTGTTTAATGCTGAAGACTTCGCTGTTAAACTGAAAGAAATTCTTGAATATCACAACTTTGTACTGACTCAGTATTATAAAGCTGAACCTGTGGATTTTGATACCGTATTAAAAGATGCCCTAGCGGTAGCCGACGTATTAAAATCAATGGTTGTTGATGTCACTGACGTATTGGATAAAGCCAGATTGCGTGGTGATGCCATTATGTTTGAAGGGGCACAAGGAACTTTACTCGATATCGATCACGGTACCTATCCTTATGTGACTTCATCGAACACCACTGTCGGTGGTGTGGCAACCGGTTCTGGTTTTGGTCCTCTTAATCTAGATTATGTACTAGGTATCGTAAAAGCCTACACCACTCGAGTGGGTTCAGGGCCTTTTCCAACTGAATTAGATTGTGAAGTTGGTCAACATCTTGGTATCAAAGGCCACGAGTTTGGTGCGACTACAGGTCGTAAACGTCGTACGGGTTGGTTTGACGCTGTAGCCATGAAACGTGCCGTTCAAATTAACTCAATTACAGGTTTCTGTTTAACCAAACTAGATGTGCTTGATGGTTTAGAAGAGTTGAAGATTTGTATTGGTTACAAACAGGCTGATGGCTCAGTAAAAGACGTGCCTCCTATGGCTGCAGATGATTACGAATTGATCACACCTGTTTATGAATCTATGCCAGGTTGGAGCGAAAACTCCTATGGTGTAACCAACTATGATGATTTACCAGACGCTGCGCAAAAATACATTAAGCGTATTGAGGAAATCACTGGGGTACCAATAGATATTATTTCAACAGGCCCTGACAGAAACGAGACGATTATTTTACGTCATCCATTTTCTGCATAAACCTTGTTGTTCGCTATCATAAAGCCGCTTTTAAGCGGCTTTTTTTATGGCGCAATTATTAACAATAATTCATCATAACCATTGCATAATTCGGTTATAGCTATATGTGTAGTTATAGATACTTGAAAATTTTATGAGGTGCTTATGAATACTGCCAGTCAAGATACTGGAAAACCTGCGCAATCTAGCGATATTCAGGACTTAGTGTTGGGAATACGTGAAGTGTTTGCCAGTGGCTACAGTAAAGAGTATCAGTGGCGAGTAGAGCAGCTCAAGCAACTGGAGTTATTAATCCATGAGAAACAGGATGTTTTACTTGCAGCCCTAGAACAAGATTTGGGGAAATGTAAAACAGAAGCATGGATATCTGAATTAGGCTTTGTGCTAGGAGATATTCAACATACTCTTAAGCACTTAAAAAAATGGATGAAACCCCGAAAGAAATCTACTCCACTGGGGGCGCAACCGGGGAAAAGTTATATCTTGCCTGAACCCCTTGGAACTATTTTAATCATTGGTGCTTGGAATTATCCCTTTCAATTGCTTCTTGCACCTTTGGTGGCAGCGATAGCAGCGGGTAATTGTGCCGTTCTAAAACCTTCAGAGTTAGCCGCTAACATGTCTAAACTCTTAGCTGAACTCATTCCTGAATACCTTGATAATAATGCCTTTGCGGTGGTGGAAGGGGCTGTTGATGAAACCACAGAATTATTAGCCCAACGATTTGACCACATTTTTTATACCGGCGGTGAAGCGGTAGGGAAAATAGTAATGTCAGCTGCGGCTAAACACCTCACGCCAGTCACACTCGAACTGGGAGGGAAAAGTCCCTGCATTGTCGATAATTCGGCGAATATTGACGTTACTGCGGCGAGAATAGTTTGGAGTAAATGGATGAATGCCGGGCAAACCTGCGTGGCACCTGACTATGTTTTGGTTGATAAGAGCATAGCAGACCAATTGTTGGTGGCGATTGAGAGAAAAATAACGGCGTTTTATGGGGCGGCAGCTGAAACGAGTAAAGATTATGGCAAAATTATCAACCAACGACATTTTCAGCGTTTAGCTAATTATTTAGAAGGTCAAAATGTGGTTTTTGGTGGCAAGCAAAACATTCAAACGGGTTACTTCGAGCCGACTTTGGTTCTTAATCCGCCGTTAGACAGTGAGCTAATGCAACAAGAAATATTTGGACCAATCTTACCTATAGTCACATTAGATTCAATTGACCAAGCGATTCCTTTTGTTAACGAGCGATCTAAACCTCTGGCTTTGTACGTGTACACAAACAACGATGATTATGCGCAAAAAGTGTTGCATCAGACGTCAGCTGGCAATGTCTGTGTTAACGATGGATTTATGTTTATGACCAATCCTGACCTACCTTTTGGCGGTGTCGGTAATAGTGGGATGGGAAGTTATCATGGTCAATCTGGCTTTGACCGTTTAAGCCATTTGAAAACGGTGATGGAGCGTAGTTTTAAATTTGATGTTAGTTTGCGTTACCCACCTTTTAGTAAATTCAAATTATCAATTTTGAAAAGGATTTTATAATGAACGACAGTGATATCCGTCCCTTTCATTTAGCTATTCCGGTCGACGATTTGCAACAAGCTGAGCGTTTTTATGGGGAGGTCATTGGTTGCTCGAAAGGACGGCAAAGCGAACAATGGATAGATTGGAATTTTTTTTGGACATCAGTTGGTTACACATTTGGTTGAAAATATGCCCTCAGCAGCCAAACCCAATGAAGTGGATAATAAATCCGTTCCTGTACCGCACTTTGGCGTGGTGTTGAGTATGCAAGATTGGCACGCATTAGCTGAGCGAATGCAACAACACAATACCGATTTCGTTATTCAGCCATACGTGAGATTTGCCGGACAAGTTGGCGAACAAGCTACAATGTTCTTTCTTGATCCTAGCGGCAATGCTTTAGAATTTAAGGCGTTTAATGATTTACAACAATTGTTTGCGGTTTAAATAGTAAAACTAATTACCTGAAGACTGTATTGTCTCATCAAACATGAGTTCTTGCTGAGCAGTCGCTTCGGGTTGTTTCTTCTTTACCTTTTTAGTCGCAGTGTATCGACCTGGAATGTGGTTTACTGCGATTAAAATATTTAACGTAACTGCGCCTAAAACTGACAATACAACGATATTGAATTCAAACATCAACAGCGATGACAACAGAATAATACAATCAGCCACTAAACCAATGTGACCCGCTCGAAGATTAAATTTATTTTGCAGATAAAGAGCTAAAATTCCCAGCCCACCTAGGCTTGATTTATGTCTAAACATGATCAACATGCCAATACCGATGAGCATGCCGCCTACAGTTGCCGCAAACACTGGGTTAAGATCAGAAATGACAATAAAGTGATCCATATATTCTGTCATTAGCGACACCAAAGTTACCGAGATAAAGGTATTGACGGTGAAACGTTTACTGAGCTTTGTCCATGCTAAAAAATAAAAAGGGATGTTGACGACAAAGAACACAACACCAAAACTAAAGGGTACAAAATGTGTTCCTATGATTGCGATTCCCGCACTACCACCCGTTAAAATTCCCTGAGTTCCGAAAAATACAACGCCTAAGGATACGAATATACCTGCACTGAAAAGTGCCAAAACATCTTCGTAGAATCGGTGTGTAGGGAATGGCATAGCTGATGTTTTTCCTTTTCTCAATGGGGGGTCTGGAATTTGCCGCAAGTGTACCGCAATTAGCTCAGCTTAAAAGCTTGAAGAGATTATGATGCGGTGGAATTTTGACCGTTTAAGTATCGCTTTCTTTACGACTCTTTACACTAGGGTAAACGGACTGTATATAAGATGTAACTATGCATTGGCAAACGCTAATAATGTCCCAGAATTACAATTTTTTGTCCCAATTTTAATACTTTGCTTGTCCCAAAATTATAAGTTCATGTCCCAAAATTATAAATTGGTGCTCCAATTCTCATGGTGTCGCTTAAGTAAAATACATGGATAAATACGACTAAGTGCTTTTCCATCTTTGGAAAATATCGTTTCTTTTCAAAAATTGCGTATCAAAGGTATTTTATAGGTATGTAAGCACTAACTTTTTAGTGCTTCATTTATCTAAAAGGTGCAGCTAAATTACCTATATTAAACCCTAAGTTAACTGGCAGCACCTAGCAGCGTTAATCTGAATATTCATCATCAAATATTTCTTCAATGGGCATACTAAAAAGCCTCGCAGCTTTAAACGCCAAAGGTAAACTGGGATCAAATTTACCTTTCTCAATAGCATTTATAGTCTGCCTAGATACATCTAATGCGTCGGCTAAATCAGCTTGTGTCCAGTCACGCTCAGCCCGCAATACTTTTAGGCGATTTTTCACATGTATCTCCTATAACCAATGCCCACTGCAATGCCGTAACTTATCCCCATGACAAATAAAATATTAGACGGGTTAGGTTCGTGAGCGACTAGGCGTGTCGCTTCTAACAATCCGTACAGGGCTCCAAAGACCATACTTACACCCAATGAGATTGCCATCGCCTCCAATTGTATCTTCCTTTGCATTTCATCCATACAGATTAAATGTTGTTTATTTGCGATTATCATTTTGAATCCAAATCCAAGGTTGATGAAAATAGCAATAAGCGTGAAAGTAGAAGCATAATCCCAAAAAAATTTGGGGCCAAATGCTACTAACGCCAAGCTTAATACCCAACAAGATGTCCAAACGAAAAGTTGCTTTGTCGCTGATTTCCCACGTAGTTTAATATTTTGAGAGTCGTTTTTTATGGTATTCATATGTATGCCTCATTTGATATATAGTAAATAACACTTTACTTTTAGACAAGCTTAGGTGTCCTTTATGCAAAAGTCAAGCATGCTTTACAAAATGTTTGGCATTATTGATATTTATCGGCGCGCAGCACACTCTTAAACTAAGTTGCGCGCTCTTTGCCTGCAACAAATGAGACTTTATATTTTATAAAGTTTTTCCTGCGCTGCACTAAAGTACTATAGCCAATTAACATTTCATTAACTAAAAATAGAAGCTCTACTAACTCACGAGTTCTAACTATGAAAATTTATTTTACGTTGTTCGTAATGTTAATGTCGTTTGCCACTTTTAATACATTTGCAAGCAGTTGCAAAGATGCTGTTGTGCTAGTGCATGGAAATACTGCGTCTCCGGATAGCTGGGACAATACCTATGATCTGTTGCTCGATGCTGGTTATTCATCGTCAGAAATATTTCGCCCAGATTGGGGATCAAAATCCTGTGCAGTTTGTAATAATCACTCTGGGAGTGAAGAAACACCAGTGAATCAAGCCATCACCAATGCCATAGCAAGTTCTTGTACGGGGAAAATTGATGTTATTGGCCATTCCATGGGAGTCACATTAGCAGCTCAACAGATTTCTAAATTAACGGTATCGAGCAGTGTAGATACATTTGTTGGTATTGCAGGAGCTGTGCGTGGACTTTGGTCATGCGGCGTTTATCCATTTAATGTTTGGAATTCTACTTGCGGATATTATGGGTTGTCGGTGCAAAGTCCGTTTTTGGATAGTATTTACGGCGCGCCATTAGCCAGTAAAGTGTATTCAATTAAAAGCAATATAGATCAAATCGTGTGTAGCACAGGTGTTTGTTCTGTGGGGGGCGTTCATAGCAGCAGTATTTGGAATGAAGACGCAAGTTATACCTATGTGTTAGGGCATTTTGGATTACAAACTGATACGGCTAATCAACAAGTAAACTTGATTCAGTAATTGAGTTTGTACAATTCCAACAAACCAAAGGGTTGAAGTGACATAAAAAAAACACCTAATGGGCCGAACCCATTAGGTGTTTTTTAATCAATACTAAGGTTTGTTTATTAGGGTGTTAAACCCGTTCAAACACAGTAGCTATACCTTGACCAAGGCCAATACACATAGTGGCTAGACCAACAGACTTGTCGTTAGCTTCCATTAGATTAAGCAAGGTTGTGGAAATACGTGAACCGGAGCAACCAAGAGGGTGACCTAGTGCGATTGCACCACCATTAAGGTTAACTTTGTCTTCGTAAGTATCGATCCAACCCAACTGTTTAATACATGACAGTGCTTGGGCTGCAAAGGCTTCATTAAATTCAGCCAATTCAATATCGTCCATGGTCATACCGGCACGCTGAAGTGCTTTTTTGGTTGCCGGAACTGGACCAAAGCCCATAATCGCTGCATCACAGCCAGCTACTGCCATCGAACGAATTTTAGCTCTAGGTGTTAAACCAAGGGCTTTAGCGCGTTCGGCAGACATAAGTAACATCGCAGAGGCCCCATCCGATATCGCTGATGAAGTACCAGCTGTAACGGTTCCATTTACGGGATCAAATACCGGGCGAAGTGCCGCCATAGTTTCGATAGTGGAATCTGGACGAATCACTTCATCAGCCTCAATGAGTTTCAATACTCCATTAGCGTCATGGCCTTCAGTTGCCACAATTTCATTCCAGCGACCTTCTAAGTGCGCTTTATGTGCTAACTGATGCGAACGAGCACCAAAGGCATCTTGCATTTCACGGGTAATGCCGTTTTGTCTACCTAGTAATTCAGCTGTCATACCCATGTTGCCAGATGCTTTGGCAGTATATTTGGCTAAGCCAGGGTGAAAATCTAGGTTGAAGTTCATGGGTACATGACCCATGTGTTCAACACCACCAATCATGTATACATCGCCCATGCCAGTCATGATACCTTTAGCGGCATCGTGAAGAGCTTGCATCGATGAACCACATAAACGGTTTACTGTCACAGCAGCCGTTGTGCGTGGTATTTGGGTCAATAGTTGCGCGTTACGAGCAACGTTAAAACCTTGTTCTTTGGTTTGCTGTACGCATCCCCAAATGATGTCTTCAATTTCACTTGGGTCAACACCAGGGTTGCGCTCCAATAATTTCGTCATCAAATGAGCAGATAAAGTTTCTGCTCTTACGTTACGGAAAATACCGCCTTTAGAACGACCCATAGGGGTACGAATGCAATCAATAACAACAACGTCTTTCATGTTAAGTCTCCTTGGGTCAGTTTAGGCTGAAAGTTGAAAGTAAGATTTACCAGAAGCGGCCATTTCGCGAACGCCGTCAGTGATTTGGTAAATCGGCCCTAAATGCGCGTATTTATCCGCTAAGGCAACAAAATTACTCAATCCCATTGTTTCAATGTAGCGGAACACGCCACCTCTAAACGGTGGGAAGCCCAAGCCGTAAAGTAGTGCCATATCAGCCTCAGCTGCACTGCCTACTATGCCTTCTTCTAGACAACGAATCATTTCATTGGCCATTGGAATCATTAAGCGCGCAATGATCTCATCTTTGTCGAAGTCTTTTGTTTCGGCACAAATAGGTTTGATTAACTCATAGGCTTCTGGTGCTGCTGTTTTACTAGGGCGACCACGTTTATCTACGCCAAAGTTATAGAAACCTTTGCCGTTCTTTTGCCCAAGTCGCTCAGCTTTATACATAACAGTGACTGGATCATCGCCAATTTTCTGCATACGTTCAGGTATACCGTCTGACATCACACTTGAGGCGTGGTCAGCAGTGTCCATACCAACAACGTCCAACAAATATGCTGGACCCATTGGCCAACCGAAGATTTTTTCCATTACTTTATCAACGGCAACAAAATCAGCCCCATCGAGGACAATTTTGCTGAAACCTGCGAAGTACGGGAATAAAACACGATTGACTAAAAATCCTGGACAATCATTAACCACAATGGGTGTTTTACCCATTTTTAGAGTGGCAGCTACAACTGTATTAATGGTTTCTTCAGAGGTTTTTTCGCCACGAATGATCTCAACCAATGGCATTTTGTGCACTGGATTAAAGAAATGCATGCCACAAAAGCGTTCAGGCTTGTCTAAGCTCTTGGCTAATTGGTTGATGGAAATTGTTGAAGTGTTAGAACAAATGATCGCATCGTCTGCTACTGCTTGCTCTGTTTCTTTCAATACAATGCCTTTGATCTTAGGGTTCTCAACAACGGCTTCTATTACCAAGTCCACGTCTTTAATGGCTGAGTATTCTAGTGTAGGCACGATATTGTTTAAGGTTGAGGCCATCTTGGCAGCATCGACTTTGCCACGTTGCATACCTTTACCTAAGATTTTGGCTGCTTCATTTAAGCCTAGATCCAGTGCCGGTTGGGCGATGTCTTTCATGATCACAGGCGTGCCTTTAACTGCAGATTGGTAAGCTATTCCGCCACCCATGATACCTGCACCTAATACCGC
Organism: Aliiglaciecola sp. NS0011-25; assembly: GCF_040370605.1. Lineage (NCBI taxonomy): Bacteria > Pseudomonadati > Pseudomonadota > Gammaproteobacteria > Alteromonadales > Alteromonadaceae > Aliiglaciecola > Aliiglaciecola sp. NS0011-25. The sequence goes on along the minus strand of NZ_BAABWR010000001.1, from coordinate 149,533 downwards.
TGTTCGTTTAATTTCTTTAGTAGAAGCTTTTGCTTGTTTTTTGCCTTTACTTTTTACTAACTGATCGGCAAGGAAAATTCCAACTTGTGCTTTTGCTTCATCAGATTTTGCTAACTGAGTGAAACCTTCATTTTCAAGCTTCAACGCACCTTCGCGGTCAAGGCCTGCGGCTTTAGTTACCGTATCAACCATCATATGAGGTGCAGGATAATGTTTCCCTGCTTGGGCGGCGACCATAGCTTTAGCCGTTGAGAAGCTCATTAGGGCTTCATTTTTACCAAGTGTAAGTGGTGCTTTCTTTTGAGCTCGTCGTGCTTGCCAGTCAAATTTGCCAGCAATCGCATCTAATAAAATGCTTTTACCTGCTTCAATTAAATGCTCTGGTGCCACTACGCTATCAACAGCTCCCTCAGCTAAGGCTTTCGCTGCTTTTCTGTCGCGACCTGTGGTCATCCATTCAAGGGCGTTATCTGAGCCTATCAGACGTGGCAGGCGAACCGTGCCACCAAAACCCGGCATTAACCCTAATTTTACTTCTGGTAAACCTATGCTGGCTGTGGTGTCGGCAACACGTAAGTCACAAGCTAACGTCATTTCACAACCGCCACCTAGTGCGAAACCATTTATTGCTGCGACTGTAGGGAAAGGTAAATCTTCAAATCGATCAAATACTTGAGAAGTTTTAGCTACCCAATCAAGCACTTTTTCTTGGGGCATATCAAATAAACTAGTAAATTCGGTGATGTCTGCACCAACGATAAAAGTAGATTTGGCTGAACGAACTAGAAGACCTTTAATATCACTATTTTTAGCTAATGCTTGGGTTGCTTGATCTAATTCATTTACGGTTTGCTGGTCAAACTTGTTCACAGAACCTTGTGCATCAAACACCAGTTCTGCGAGGCCATTTTCCAGTAATTTCGCGCAAAGGCTTTTGCCTTCAAAAATCATCGTTATCTCCTTCAGTTTAAGGCAGAATAAATGGCTTTCGTTAAGTAGAATAAATCGTCTAAAATACTTAAAGCCATTTAGTAGGGTTTTTAAATCTAATTATAATTGTGTAATTTATTGCACTTAAGCAGTAAATTGTTGTCGAAGATCTAGTTATTCTCAACTCTAATCTGAGCTCATAATAACATGTGGTCGGATCTCTATTATTCAATTTATTTATGTATTAATATTTTTTGAACAAAGCATGTTAGTACTTGCCATGCTTTGTACAGGTAATTTATTGTTCGGAGTTATGACAACTGTTATGAACTATTTTTTCCGAAATGTCTTTTTAGTGCTCGCCGTTTTTTGGGTTTTCAGCACTCACCTGCAAGCACAAACGTCGGCGTCTGCCGTTGACGATGCTTTAGCGCATCAACGAAACGTGTTTAAAGCGCTAGAAAATATGGTGGCCAAACCTAACTCTGCGGAATATCGCCGTTTAAGGGAACAATTAAAAGGCTATCCGTTAGAACCTTACATTGAGCAGCAAACTCTCAAAGCCCATCCATATTTAGCTAATCAAGACAAAATAGATACTTTTTTAGCCCAATATGAAGGTTCTCCTTTAGACCGATCGTTGCGTTATAAATGGTTAACTTATTTAAAAAATAAAAATTATGCTGATTTATACATGCAGTATTTTCGACCCACCTCGAATGTGGAGCTCACCTGTCAGTATTTAACGTATCAATTAGCCGATCCTGCGAATCGTGAAAGCGTATTTAAAAAAGCATCTGAACTTTGGGTAGTGGGTAAATCACAGCCAAATGAATGTGATAAGGTTTTTGCTGCTTGGACGCAAGCTGGTTTTAGAACCCAAGAACGGGTTTTGAAGCGGTTGGCGTTGGCTGGAAATGGCGGTAGTCATACCCTGATTCCTTACTTAAAGACGCTGTTACCGGTTGAACAGCAATATTTAGCTGACTTGTGGTTACGGGTCCGTCGCTCGCCCAACTATGTTAGCCATTTATCTAAATTCCCTAAAAAACACCCAGAATTAGAACTGGATATTATTCAGTATGGTTTAGGACGCCTAATTTGGCGAGATGAAGAACTTGCGATTAAAACTTGGCAATCGGTACTCAAAAAATTCGATGTTGAGCAAAGTCGGCAGTATGATCTTGCTGGCAAATTTGCGGTGGCTTTAGCGATTTCTGAACATCAAAAAGCCGATGAGTGGCTCGAAAAAGCCAGCCGTGAAAATGCCGACGAACAGTTATTTCGCTGGCACTTAGCGCACGTGTTGAAAACCGGAAATTGGCAACATGCATTGGAAGTGATAGAACAGATGCCGGAAAAAAATAGCACTGAACTGAGTGCTAGATATTGGCAGGCCCGAGCTTTGGAAAAAATGAATGCCCTTGAAAGTGCGAATCAAAATTACCAATGGTTGGCAAAGCAACGCCATTATTACGGTTTTTTAGCTAGTGGTAAGTTAGCGCAAACACCGCAAATTATAGATCGTCCGTTGGAATTTGATAAACAAACCTTAAACCATATTGCCAATATGGATTCGGCGAAACGGGCTTACGAGTTTCTTCAATTGGAACGCTTTACTTCTGCACGTCGAGAATGGTTTCATCTGCAATCGCAGCTAAATCAACAGCAAAAACTGGTATCTGCGGTTTTAGCCGATAGTTGGGGCTGGCATGACCGGGCCATTTATGGTTTTTCTAATACCGGGTATTTAGATGATATTAAACGACGTTTTCCAATGGCCTATCGCGAGGAGTTAGTTAATCATTCTGAGGCCAATCAAGTTGATCCTGCTTGGGCGTTTGCCGTTGCCCGCAGAGAAAGTTCGTTTATGGCAGACGCGAACTCCAGTGCTGGCGCAAAAGGACTGATGCAACTATTACCTGGTACGGCTCGTTATTTGGCAAAAAAACAACTCAAAACCAACGTGCTTTTTGATCCTGATATTAACGCCGGCTATGGCACTCAGTATTTACGTTACTTAATGGACAAAATGGATAATAATCCGGTGCTTGCCACAGCGTCTTACAATGCTGGCTGGCGACGAGTGCAGAAATGGATCCCCAAAGATCACAGTGTAGATATGGATGTTTGGATTGAAACCATACCTTATAAAGAAACCCGCAACTATGTGAAAGCAGTTTTAGCTTATCAGCAAATTTATGCAATGCAGTTAGGTAAAAAGTCACCATTATTCAATGAACTAGCGAATATGCAACTGGGTGGGCAAACGTTATAAATGTGTAAATTGATTTACATTTTAGAGATTAACTTTCGCCGCCTTTGTTGACCAGTTCCCTTTGGTATATGTTAATCTAGCTGCATTGAATCTAATCTATATGAAGTCCGATAAATACTATGCATACACTTTCTGAATTATATCCCAGCCACATTATTGAAATGCAAAAGCGAACTAAAGAAGCTTTGCTGCGTGAGGGCATAGATGGCTTGATTATCCACTCTGGTCAAAGCAAGCGAATGTTTTTGGATGATAATCATTACCCATTTCATGTTAACCCTCAATTTAAAGCTTGGGTGCCGATAATTGATAATCCAAACTGTTGGTTGGTCGTAAATGGTGTTGATAAGCCCAAGTTGATTTTTTATCGACCTAAAGATTTCTGGCATAAGGTGCCGCCAGAACCTACTGACTTTTGGGCGTCTGAATTTGATATAGTGTTATTGACTCAGGCGGATGCCGTAGAAAAACATCTGCCGTACGACAAGAAGAAGTATGCTTACATTGGGGAGTATTTAGAGGTCGCCAGAGCGTTAGGCTTTGATATGGTAAACCCTGATAGAGTCTTACATTATTTACATTATTATCGTGCTTATAAAACAGATTATGAATTGCTGTGTATGCGTGAGGCAAATCAATTAGCAGTTAAAGGACATTTAGCTGCTGAACAGGCGTTTAGAGCTGGCATGTCTGAGTTTAATATTAATCAAGCTTACTTAAAGGCGGTGAAGCAAGGCGACAATCAAGTGCCATATAACAACATAGTCGCGCTAAATGAAAACGCCGCGATATTGCATTATATGGAGCAAGAAACCGCTGCCCCCACTAAATCTCGTTCATTTTTAATTGATGCGGGTGCAAGTTTCCATGGGTACGCTGCAGATATTACACGTACTTACAGTCAGCAAGATGATCGTTTTGCCGAGTTAGTCGCTGCAATGGATGAGGTTACTCTCAAATTGGTTGACCTATTAAAGCCAGGTGTGGCTTATACTGAAGTGCACTTAGCTGCCCACAAGTACATTGCTGAGTTGTTGAACCGTTTTAATATTGTTAACTTGTCTGCAGACGATATTTTGCAAAATGGCATAACCAAGACCTTTTTCCCCCACGGTATTGGCCACTTTTTGGGGTTACAAGTTCATGATGTAGCTGGACATGTAGCGGATGATCGCGGTACGCCTAATCCTCCTCCTGAAACGCATCCATTCCTACGTACTACTCGTATTATCGAATCAAGACAAGTCTTCACAATTGAACCTGGTTTATATTTCATAGATAGCTTGTTGGCAGATTTACGTGCTACTGAACAGTCCAAATACCTAAATTGGGATGTGATTGATGCTTTTAGACCCTTCGGTGGAATTCGTATTGAGGACAATATAATTGTGCATCGCGACCGGAATGAAAATATGACCAGAGAAATGGGCTTAAATTAGTCTTTAAATCTTTGTTAGAGCAAACGCCGCTATTGTTAAGCGGCGCGTTCTACAGATATATTTGCCAAACCAATAAGTGCTTTTTTGTAATCTGAATCAGGCAATGGCGCTAAGGCTTCAATTGCTTGATTAGCTGCTTGCAGCGCTTTTTGTTTGGTGTAAACCAATGAACCAGTTTGTTCCATGGCGGCTAGAATCTCGTCTAGACTTTCCATGCCGTTGTTTAGTTCAATTGCTTCTTTGATAAGGGCTTTTTGTTTCTCATTACCGTTCCACATAGCATAAAGCAGAGGTAAAGTGGGTTTGCCTTCTGCCAAATCATCCCCTACATTTTTACCCATTTCGTCGCTATCAGCGGCATAATCAAGAATATCATCAACTAACTGGAATGCTGTGCCTAAGTAGCGCCCGTAATCTTGCATAGCTTGCTCAATTTCAGGCGTTTGATCGGTGATCACGGCAGCTAAAAGAGTAGCAGCTTCAAATAAGCGTGCAGTTTTACTATAAATGACTTCCATGTAGCTTTCTTCACTGGTGTTGGGATCATTGCAATTCATCAATTGCATGACTTCACCTTCAGCGATAACATTTGTCGCAGATGAAAGAATCTCCATCACTCGCATACGCTTTAAGTCGACCATCATTTGAAATGAACGGGTGTACAAAAAGTCACCTACCAACACACTGGCTTGATTGCCAAAAAGTTCGTTCGCTGTTTCTCTTCCTCTTCGCATCGTGGACTCATCTACTACATCGTCGTGTAATAGAGTCGCAGTATGAATAAATTCAATAATCGCTGCTAGTGTGTGATGCTGCTGGTTTTCAATGCCTACTGCACGGGCGGCAAGCACCGTAATAAGTGGACGTATTCTTTTACCGCCACTGTTAACAATGTAGAATCCCAATTGATTTATTAATGCCACATCTGAATTCACTTGGGATTGGATTAAGGCGTTAACAGCTTGCATGTCAGGATCAGCAAGACGGCGTATGTTATTTAAGTCCATTATTAATTAATTGGCTCATTTTTACGGTATGTTAATATGCGTGCAATTCTACATAAAAACACAGATCTATCTAGTCAAGTAACCGAATATTATGGCTGTTCACGGAAAAAGCTGAGCTTTTACCAAAATAATTACGATTTAGGCTTGCTACGATAGTTCAGTTCACGTACAATTCGCGCCCTGTTTTTGAATTGTAGCGCCGTGGGCGCAGAGCGGAGTTAAATATGTACGCGGTTTTCCAAAGTGGTGGTAAACAACACCGTGTGGCCGAAGGCCAAACCGTTCGTCTTGAGAAAATCGAAGTCGCACCGGGTGAAGCGGTTGAGTTCGATAATGTCTTGATGGTTAGTAATGGTGATGATGTAAAAATTGGTATGCCTTATGTTGATGGCGGCAAAGTAACTGCTGAAGTAGTTTCTCATGGTCGTGGTGACAAGATTAAAATTGTCAAATTCCGTCGTCGTAAGCATTCTCGTAAGACCCAAGGTCATCGTCAGTGGTTCACGGAAGTGAAAATCACTGGTATAAACGCTTAATAGGAGTACGAACTAATGGCACATAAAAAGGCGGGTGGTAGTACTAATAACGGTCGTGACTCAGAAAGTAAACGTTTAGGTGTTAAGCGTTTCGGTGGCGAGTCAGTATTAGCTGGTAATATCATTGTTCGTCAGCGTGGAACTCGTTTCCACCCTGGAGATAATATGGGTATCGGTAAAGACCACACTCTTTTCGCATTGTCTGATGGCAAAGTTGAATTTGGTGTTAAAGGTCCTAAGAACCGCAAATATGTAAGCATCGTTGCAGAGTAAGACGAGCTAACAAGTAAATTGAAAAAGCCCCGCTCTTGCGGGGCTTTTTATTGCTAGAGAAAAAAGTTGGGGCGGAGTAATATATTACTTGGCCCGTGTAAGCTTAATTGAGGTGTGAGATGAAATTTGTAGATGAAGCTGAAATACGTGTTGAAGCTGGAGACGGCGGCAATGGCGTTATCGGTTTTCGCCGCGAAAAATACGTTCCTAGGGGTGGCCCTGATGGAGGCGATGGTGGTGATGGCGGCAGCGTTTATCTGGTAGCAGATGAAAACCTTAACACCTTAATTGATTTTCGCTTTGAACGTTTTCACCGTGCTGAACGTGGCAAAAATGGCCAAGGCAGTGATTGTACAGGGCGTGCAGGCGAAGACTTAGAGCTTAAAGTACCCGTAGGTACCAGAGCCACCGATAAAGATACTGGTGAGGCTTTAGGTGACTTGACCAAACACGGTATGCGTTTGAAAGTGGCGCAAGGCGGTTTCCATGGCCTTGGTAATGCGCGTTTTAAAAGTAGTACCAACCGTGCCCCAAGACAAAAATCTAACGGTTCTCCAGGAGAGATTCGTTGGTTAAGTCTAGAATTGATGTTGCTTGCCGATGTTGGTTTATTAGGGTTACCTAATGCCGGTAAATCGACCTTTATTCGTTCGGTATCGTCTGCAAAACCTAAAGTTGCTGATTACCCTTTTACTACTCTTGTACCTAATTTGGGGGTAGTAAGACAGGATTCTCAACGTAGCTTCGTGATAGCGGATATTCCTGGATTAATCGAGGGAGCTGCAGATGGAGCTGGCTTAGGCATACGCTTTTTGAAACACCTAGAGCGTTGTCGGGTACTGTTACATTTGATTGATTTATTACCCGCTGATGAATCTGATCCGGTTGAAAATGCCAAAGCAATTATTGCTGAATTAGACAAATACAGTCCTAAATTGGCGGCTAAACCACGTTGGTTAGTCTTCAATAAGATCGATTTGTTGCTCGAAGAAGAAGCCAAAGAAATCTGCGATAAGATCATTGAAGCATTAGATTGGGATGGCCCAAGTTTCCAAATCTCAGCATTCCAGAAGAAAAACACCGACGAAGTTTGTCGCGAAGTCATGAATTACTTAGATACACTGCCAAATGAAATGGATAGTTTGGAAGAGTCTGAGGAAGAAGTTAACTTCAAATGGGATGCGTACCACAGTCAGACACAACAAGGTGATCACTTTGAAGATGATGAAGATGATGATGATGATGATTTTGATGACGACGATGACGATTACGATGTAGAAGTGGTTTACACTAGAGAGTAGATTTTTTTAATCGACTAAGCTAGGTAATTGACACTGAGCGCCTGAAGTATTTTCAGGCGTTTTTGTTTCTGTTGTTTCTGTTAAGAGTTCAGCATAGCTGCGCTTTAGCAAATCATCATCTGGAAATTTGTCTAAGGCATATTCCATCAGTTGCCGCGTTTGTACAGGGCATCCTTGATTGGCAAGAGAGTAAGCGTAATTGTTTAGGTAAGCACCCTGATCTTTACCATACTGCCAACCTTTGAAAAACCATTGATTAGCCTGTTGATAATCGAACTCGGCGAAATGATTAGCAAGCAAAAAGTAGCCTAGCCATTGTTCAGGCCACTGTTTAGTCGCAGCAACTAAGTTTGTTAAACCTGCTTCCACTTGGCCGGTTTGTAGCATGTCAAACGCTGCACTAGTGTATTTAAATGCGTCCAAATTATTATGGGTTAATCCCGCAGGTAAGGGCATCAAATACCAATAATTCCCCCTTTGCCATAGGCGCTCAAAAAGCTCAAATGACATAGTATGGCTTTCGGTGACCCCTGTGTGGAGCTGAATAGTTTGACTATCGAGATCATATCCAGTGACCAATGCATAATGCCACATAGGCAACCAAGAAATTGATTGGTTTTGAAAAACGATGACAGGCACATCATGCTCAATTGAATAAAGTAATTGTTCCAAATTTCCGCGTCCAGAATAGGCTAAATAGCCATACTGCCGAGCAGCTGAAACCATTTCCAATTGCAAGCTGCCTTCTTTTTCAGGAATAAATAGCTTAGGCGCAATATCTTCAGCGGAGACTTGCTCTCCATAATAGGTGAACACCTCCGATAAGGTTGTTGGCCCACAGTAAAATTCTTGCTGAGGATAAAAAGGAACGTCATCGAGATTCTTTTGACTCGGTATATCCGTTGGCGCAGACGCCTGCAAGGCGTCCGCTTGTGGCGTCGATTGACATCCGGTTAGCCAGAAAGCGCCAACCAATAGCAGCCACTGCACAACCAAGGTGATATTTTTCATCCGGTAAATATTATGTTAGCTGTTGATTGGACGAATGAACGGATAAACATCGGTAATTCCCAACACATCTAATACCGCAATAACCACAAGCACAGTCACAATAGTTCCTACAATACCACCTGCTGGAGCTTCGTTAAGCTGGGCATTCAGTTGATTAATTTCACTGTCCGTCATTGCATTAATTCTGGCTAGCGCGTCTTTTTTTTCAACGCCTAAATCGACGAGTTTATTCTGCACTTCTTCTCGATCAAACATAGAAATAATTTGTTGTTTGTTATATTGAGTTGATTGAGTTTGCATTACGCTTGAAGAGCTAATTGCTTCGGCATGAACCAAACCGCTGAAAAGCGTTAACGCCATTATGTTTGCAATCAATAGTTTTGTGAGTTTCATAATTACTTCCTTCAAATGGTTTATAAGAATCACGATATCTATGTCAGTAAAGCAAAAACTGAACCAAAATTGGAAAATGCTGGTATAGCATAGACTGCAGGTGGCTTAGGGGCTTTTAGATTAAAAAACTACAGAGAGTTGTTCTGAAAATTTTACCTAAGTTGTAACTATTACACGACACATTTAGATATTTAAAAGTGTTAGAATGAAGCAAGTTAACACAACCAATGCGCTACGCATTTTTTAAATTTGTATTGTTTAAAGGCTGTAAATTTATATGTTGATATCAATGATTGCTGCGATGGCAAAGAATCGTGTGATTGGGGCTGATAACAGTATGCCTTGGCACCTTCCGGCAGACTTAGGTCACTTCAAGCGTACGACTTTGGGTAAGCCCGTAGTGATGGGGAGGAAAACCTATGAGTCCATCGGTAAAGCCCTTCCCGGTAGATTAAACATCGTCATTAGCCGTGATTCTGAGTACCAGCTCGAAGATGCTATCGTTGTGTCGAGTTGTGAGGACGCTGTCAAAGCCGCTGGCGATATAGACGAACTGATGATAATTGGTGGCGGCACAATTTACAGTCATTTTTTACCATTATGCCATCGCCTGTATTTGACTCAAATTGACTTGGCCGTGGCAGGAGATACGTATTTCCCTGATTATAATCAGTCAGCTAATTGGGAAGTTATAGAAACGGAGTCTCACTTAGCCGATGAGAAAAATAAGTATAACTATCAATTTCTTACCTTAAATCGTGTAGAGAGTTAATTAGAAGATTATATGCGCCCAGAACTTAATCTCAGTGATGTGGAAATTGTTGAATTTGCCGAGTTGGATATCGCCATTTTAAGCCATCGAGGCTCACCGCGAACTTTACCGCTGAGTATTCAAAACTTCGTTGCGTGGCGAAAAGCCAACCAGCTTTCGCCTGTCAACAGTCGTACATTTAATATTATTTATGATGATCCTAGGCAGGCTACTGAAACTGAATACCGTTTCGGATTAGGCGTAGAAATTAAATCGAATTCCTATGCTCTGGCTGAAAATACGCATTTTGAAACCATTCCTAGTTGTCGATGTGCCTATTTTAGACACATAGGGTCAGAACATTTATTGTCCCATAGCTTAGAGTTTTTGTTCACCCACTGGCTCAATGCTACGCAAAATCTCCCAGGGAAATTCCCGCTATTTTTCGAACGTGTCAGCTTTGGACCCCAAGTGTTAGAAACAGAAATGATCACAGATATATATTTACCCTTAAATTAGCCTTAAAAATCGTATTTTAGCGCGCTAATTACTTCTGTGTTTTTACACTTCGTGATACTTTAATAGTAAGCAATTTTTAAGTTGAGCAAAATAATGCCAAAAGCGAGTGAAGTAAAAAAGAATGCCGCAATTGAACATAATGGTAAAGTCTATCTTGTAAAAGATATCAACAAACTTACCCCTAGTGGCCGAGCTGGTGCGAGTTTATACCGTATGCGTTTGTATGAGGTTTCTACAGGGGCAAAAGCAGATGAAAGTTTTAAAGCGGATGAGATGATCAATACCGCTGAGTTCTTCCGTCGTAAAGTCATGTTTTCTTACGTTGACGGTACAGAATACGTGTTTATGGACAGTGAAGATTACACACCATTTTCATTAGACAAAGATACTATTGCTGAAGAGTTGCTGTTTTTTACAGAGGAAACTGAAGGTCTACAGATATTGATTGTAGATGGTAAACCTGTAGGGATAGAACTACCTGCGTCTGTTGAGCTAGTCATTACTGAAACTGACCCGTCGATTAAAGGCGCATCGGCAAGTGCGAGAACTAAGCCAGCGACACTTTCAACTGGGCTAGTCGTTCAAGTACCAGAATATATTGCAGCAGGTGAAAAAATTAAAATTAATACGGCTGAACAAAAATTTACCAGTCGCGCGTAATTTTGGGTCATAAGCCATTATAATTCGATGAAAAAGATAACCAAAATAGCCTCACTTATCGGTGGGGTTATTTTGTGTTTTTTTCTGTTTAATTTCATTACAAATAAGCAAATCCAAAAAAATGACGAGGTTACTTCGTCACTCAATCCTGAAATTGCCTTTACTACTTCCTCTAATGCTACCCCGTTGAAAAAAAACACTCAGCAAGTTGCCGAACAGCAAATTGCTTCAATCGAGTCTGGGCCCGAAGCCGATCCCAACTATATTGTTGAATGCGATGTGGAGCAAATCACCGACTATCAAGGCATGAGCAATGGGGAAATATTTGCCAGTTTTGACAGTTCATTGTCAGAACACAAGCAGTTGGCTTATGCGTTATTCTCTGATTTGTCAGAACAAGCCAGTCGACTAGATAAGTTATTCTCGTTCAATCATCGTTTCCCCAATAATTCCCTAGCACTGGAACAAATTCTAGGTTTATGTACAGAAAATAAAGGTCATCAAGGTTGCAATCAGCAACTGGTTGAACAGGCGATTTCTGTTGGAGGGGATAACGCTGCAATGTGGTTCGCTGTTGCTAATTTTCACGCAAGTAGAAATGCTCTTGATTTGGTTAAAGATGCGCTTCGCCAAGTTAATAGCGCTCCGCTATTCGAAGAAAGTTTCGCAGATTATATCGGACTTTATATAGATAGCTTACAAGGTCGCCCAAATGAAAATTTTACACGAAATGCGCTTTCTGCTTTTGGGGCCGCTGCAACGCAACCGAGTTTTTTCAATATTATATCTAAGCTGTGTACCGACAAACCTAAACAGGATGTTGAGTTTTTACAACTTTGTTTATCCTTAGGGCAGACGATGGAATTTCAAGGAAAAACTAATATTACGCAAAATATCGGCATGGCTTATCAAGAAGTGATTTACGAACTTGAGGGTAATGATTTGGCACTAAAGGAGCTAGAGCTAAGAAGGGAAAAACATTTTGAACATTCGATTATTCTTTTTCATAAGGCGACAAATTTAGCGTTATTTGATCAACGTTTGTTTCGTAGTTGGTTAGAAAATCTGCGAAACTTAGGTGAGCAAGCTGCTGCGCGTTTAGTGATTGAAGAAGCAATTGAGCTATCAAAAAATACCTTCTATCAACCCTGTCCTTAAGGTTGTTGATTCGCCATTTTGGGGATTGACGTTAGCCTGCTTTGACCATGTGTAACGCCGCCGCTTTGCATGCTTCAAATTCATATCTAGATTGAGATACCCTGGAGGACACCAAACCTCCTTGCAACAAAGCAAATGCTATTATGGCTAACTCTTCAGCAGACTTATTCGTTATAGCAAATACGCCTTTGTCTCTGCCATTTTGAATCATTTTGGCTAAGGAATGTTGATGCAGATTATATAACTCTTGTACTTTTGATTTTGTCCGTTCGGGAACCGCGTCCCAAGTCGCAGCAAAACTGGCTGCAGGGCATAGTTTTTGTGCCGCTCCAATATGGTTTTCAAACCAATTAACGTAGATGCTTAGTTGATTTTCTACCGGTTCATTTTGAATCTCGAGCAAACTTTGTTGCAGCATTTTCATTAAGCGATCAATGATAGCTTCACTCAGATCTTCTTTGGTTTGAAAGTGATAATAAACACTGCCTTTTTTAATCCCTACACCTAAGGCAAGCGTTTGAAAGGAGACACTAGAAAATGACTTGGTTTGCAATATCTCTTGCGCCAAGTCCATTAAGGCAACTTTTGTCGGATTTATAGTATTCATTCGACTACCTTACGTCAGCTTTTCAGCTGGTTCAACTTTTGTTCGACGAATACTTTAACTGCTTATCACCCGCACAGTAGCAGTGGATTTTAGACGGAAGCTTCTCTGTCTTTTAGTAACGTGAAGGTATAAACGTAACCATATACACCAGTAAAAAAAATACTTGGGGCAACGGTTAACCACAGGTTGGGAGTTTGATTCAACCAATTTACTGTTATAGCAATAGTGGCCTGAACCAATAAGGGAAGAATAGGTGCTAAAAGTGTACCTGGTACCATAGTACCACTGGCTTTTTGCGCAGATAGATTCAATGCAGCGTTAAAGGTCTTAAAGATAGCAATGTTCTGGGTTGTTTTAGAATGTACTGTACAGATAATTGGTACAACAAAAATAAGCGAAAAACTACTTTGTCCAAATTTCTGCACTGATTTTTCTAATGCAAAGGTGAAAAGTAAGGTGATAGTCGCGCTCAGCGTGCCCTGAACGATAGCCGACCTTAATACTAAACTAGAATCCTCAGAGACCATATTGTTGGCCCAATAGGTCCAAGCAAAATAAAACACAAAAGAGATGAGTGCAGATAAAACTAAACGTAAATTTGATGACATAGGTAACCTTTGTTTGTGCGAAACCAAAGAATGAGTCCTTAGTCACGTATAAATTCGACTGTGCATTACTAACTGTATTATCGGCTAGTTGGAATCTTAGACCTGCAAAATCATATTTCTATTTCATAGCAATGATCTTTTGCCTCAATAGATGACTATACTGTAGTCTATTGTGAAATAAATCCTCAATAAAATGGAGAGTTAGATGGCAACTGTTACATTACAAGGCAATTCTTTTGAAACTGTTGGTGAATTACCAGCAGTAGGAAGCAAAGCACCAGATTTCAACTTAGTTAAAGTTGATTTATCATCTGCTACCTTAGCGGATTACGCGGGTAGTAAAGTTATTCTAAATATATTTCCGTCTGTCGATACTGGCACATGTGCTACCTCTGTTCGCAAATTTAATGAAAAAGCTGCTGATCTGGATAACACCAAAGTGATTTGTGTTTCTGCAGATTTACCCTTTGCTGCGGCTAGATTCTGTGGTGCAGAAGGTATTGAAAATGTTATTACCGGTTCTAGTTTCCGTGGTTCTTTTGGCGATGATTATGGTGTCGCATTTAAAACGGGTCCACTAGCGGGTTTATTATCTCGTTCAGTAGTGGTTATCGATGCTGATGGTACGGTAATGTTTACTCAACAAGTAGCTGAAACAACTGACGAGCCTGATTACGACGCGGCATTAGCTGCACTATAGTTTGGTTAATTGACCAACCCCTAAGCCGGTGTTTAAGGGCAGGTTAAGCGAAAAATTTCGGCCTGAAACAAATCGTTGCAGGCCGCATCTTTAGCTCTAAGGTTAATTTGTAGGTTATTACGAATAAACCCCCGCAATACAGAATGTCCTTATAGGCAGTTGCTTTGGCGTCGTATAATGGCTAAGTAGCTGCAGTGAAATACAGCGAAGAGACAGAAAACAAAAAAGACGTCAATTTTGACGTCTTTTTAATTACTATTTTGATGTTTAATCATCTTTGTTAAACAGCGCTTCTAGATTTAATCCTTGGTGTCCTAACATATCCCGTAAGCGTCGTAATGCTTCAACTTGGATTTGTCTTACCCTTTCTCTGGTGAGACCAATTTCAGCGCCAACATCCTCTAATGTAGAAGGTTCGTATCCCATCAATCCAAAGCGTCTAGCTAAGACTTCACGTTGTTTGGGGTTCAGTTCTTCTAACCAACGAATGATGCTACATTTGATATCTTTATCTTGTAAATCTTCTTCTGGACCGTAACCTTTTTCATCAGCAATGATATCTAGTAGTGCTTTATCATTCTCACTTCCAATTGGTGTATCAACAGATGTGATTCTTTCGTTTAATCGCAACATTTTAGTTACGTCTTCAACGGGTTTGCCAAGTGAATCTGCAATTTCATCTGCAGTAGGTTCATGATCTAGTTTCTGAGCGAGCTCCCGTGATGCTCTGAGATAAACATTTAATTCTTTTACCACATGGATAGGTAATCGGATAGTTCTGGTTTGGTTCATGATCGCTCTTTCGATGGTTTGTCTTATCCACCAAGTAGCGTAGGTTGAGAAGCGGAAACCGCGTTCAGGATCAAATTTTTCTACAGCTCGAATTAGTCCTAGATTACCTTCTTCAATTAAATCTAATAAAGCCAATCCACGATTGTTGTAACGTCTTGCTATTTTGACGACCAAACGTAAATTACTCACAATCATGCGTTTGCGAGAGGCTTCGTCTCCCTTTAAAGCGCGTCGTGCAAAATACACTTCTTCTTCTGCTGACAACAGAGGTGAAAAACCTATTTCACCCAAATACAACTGCGTGGCGTCCAAGTTTTTCTGGATTTCTTCTTGGCCAGCCAGTATTTCTTCCATGGGATCTTTCTCATCATCGGCTTCAATTTCTGCTAATTCCGAGTCGATTTCTTTTTCGTTTACAATCGGCTCAGCCAAATTTACAACGATGGTATTTTTGTCACCCATATACAATTCTCCTAAAAGATTTTATTTAGTCCACATTTCTCCTATAGGCCTTTCTAATTATTATTTATTGTTATTATCTACTAGGTAAATACTTCAATGGGTCAACAGACTTGCCCCTGTACCTAACTTCAAAACGAAGCTTAACTTTATCGGTACCTGTACTTCCCATGGAGGCTATTTTTTGCCCCGCCTTAATCCACTGTTGTTCTTTTACAAATACAGCATCATTGTGCGCATAAGCACTCAAAAAAGACTCAGAATGCTTAATTATGATCAACTGACCATAACCTCTCAAAGCGTTCCCAGTGTATACAACTTTGCCATCAGCGGCGGCAACGACTTGGTCACCTTTAGAACCCCTGATTTCAATACCCCGACTGCCTTGCTCTGAAAGCGAAAATTTAGTTGCTAATTTCCCTTTTGCAGGCCAAATCCATTTTTCTATTCTACTAGGGAATTCAATGGTTTCTGACCGCTTGTAAGGTTTGTTAACATCTTTGTTACTTTCACCATACGCTTGCTTTCGTGGTGGGTCAACTGTCCTGTTTGTTTTTGTTTTGGTGGTCTGACCAGGTTGGTTATTTACTCTTTTTTGAACTGCTTTAGGTGGCGTTTTTAAGACTAATTCTTGTCCTGGATAAATTGCATAGGGCTTTCTTATGTTGTTTTGTGAGGCGATATCTCGGTAGTCATTTCCGGAAAACCAAGCGATTGAAAATAAAGTATCGCCTTTTTGGACAATATACTTGCTGCCTGTGAATCCGTTCTTTTCAAAGTCGCGATAATCTTTCCCTTGGTAGAGTTCGATCACTGGGGCAGGGGTAGAGCGGTTGGAGCAGGCGGATAGAAAGACAATTGTTAGACTAAGAGGTAAGATGAAAGCTAGCGCTGAGAAATGTTCTCGCCTTATGTTATTTGCCCATAAACTCGCCAGCTTCTGCATCTGAATTAATCCGGTTTGGTCCCCAACTTTTCTAGAAAAACAACCATAATAGCGCCGATAAGCATCAAAGAGATTGCAGGTATCAGTTGCGCTGGTAGTCCACTGGCAGCCTCATAAGTGGCGGGTAACACGTTGTTCTCTACTAAAGGAATAACTTTTCCGTGACGATTGACCACGCTCTCCACAACTAGTTTCCATGGCCATACTTTGTTTAAAGAACCTAACATAAAGCCCCCAAGTAAGGCCAATGTCATCGTTTTATGTTTTTCAAACATCCAGTGTAAAACTCGAGAAAATGACAATAGACCAACCACACAGCCGCCAGCAAACAGGGCTAGGGTACCAATTTGAAAGGACTTTACGGCAGAAAGAATGGGCATGTACATGCCTAACAATAATAGAATAAAGCTGCCCGATATGCCTGGAAGTATCATTGCACAAATTGCGATCATGCCTGATAGGAATACCATAAGACTGGTAGCTTCAACATGTGTTGGGGTTATAGTAGTGATGTAAAAAGCCGAGATAGCCCCGCAAAGAAAAGCAACTAATATGCTAGCACGCCATTTGTCGATATGTCGCACTACCGACCAAACTGCGGCCAAAATTAAGCCAAAGAAAAATGACCAGAGTAAACTAGGGTAGCTATCGAGTAAAAATATAACAAGGTGTGAGGCGCTAATCACGCTGACTAGAATGCCACCAAAAACACACGCTAGAAAAGCGCCATTGATATGTTGCCAAGCGGCTAAGATTCCTTGTTTAAATAAGATGCTTAGCGCTTCAGGTCCACATTGCTTCAAAGAATAGATTAATTCTTCATAAATGCCTGTCATAAAAGCGATAGTTCCGCCAGACACGCCTGGAATAGCGTCTGCAGCTCCCATCAGAGCACCTTTTAACCCTAGGCCAACAAACTGCTTAGTGTTTCTACTAATTGGTTTCACTAATTTACTTCCTTGGTAATTGACAAACCTTAAATGATATCGCCGGCGACGAGTGGAACAAAACGCACAGATTCCACAATCGTGGTATTGAACTCATCTTTATCACGCACGACCACATGTAGTTTTTGATCGTCGGTTCCAACGGGAATCACTAACATGCCGCCATCATTCAGTTGTTGATAAAGTTCCGTCGGCATATGACTAGCCGCTGCGGTAACGATAATTCCGTCAAAAGGACCTTTATTTGCCCAGCCTTTCCAGCCGTCACCATGTTTCATCGATACGTTGTGTAAATCCAATTGATTCATTCTGCGTTTAGCTTGGAACTGTAAGGCTTTAATTCGTTCAACACTAAACACTTTATTGAACAATTGCGCCAAAATAGCGGTTTGATATCCTGAGCCTGTGCCAATTTCTAATACTGAATGGTTTTGAGCATCAGAACTAAGCAAAAGTTCGGTCATTTTAGCGACTATGTAGGGTTGTGAAATGGTTTGCCCTTGGCCAATCGGTAATGCCGTGTTTTCATAGGCTTTATGATGCAATGCATCTGGCAGAAACAATTCTCGAGGTGTTGCGGCAACGGCCTGCAATACTCGTTGTTCCTGTATTCCTTCAGCATGTATCAATTGAGCTAAAGATTGACCTTTTCTAGTGGCGCGTTTCATGTGATTCCTTGTACTTCATCTTATTGTTATGTGATTTCTATATCTAACCATTTTTTCATGTCATTTAGACTATTGTAAGCTGTCATATCTACACTCAAGGGAGTGACAGAGCAACGGTTCTGCGCCACAGCGTAAAAATCGGTTCCCGGGCCTGCGTCTTGTTCTTGGCCTATTGCGCCATACCAATAAACGTCCTGACCCTGAGGGTCTTTATCTTTTACCATGCTTTCAGCCCGATGGCGACGCCCTTGACGAGTCACTTCGATGCCTTGCAGATCTTGGTAGGGAACATCGGGTACATTAATATTAAGAATTTGGTCTGCCGGCAATGGATGTTTGTGCAAACGCTGAATAATTTCTACTACTACTTTGGCTGCTGTTTCAAAGTGTTTACATTCGTGACTTGCTAGTGACACTGCGATAGCAGGTAAACCCATGAATCGCCCTTCTGTTGCCGCCGCGACTGTGCCGGAATAGATAACGTCATCACCTAAATTGGGGCCATGGTTGATCCCAGAAACAACCAAGGTGGGGTCTTTTGCTAGAAACTGGTTTATGCCCAAATGCACACAGTCAGAAGGAGTTCCGTTAACTGCGTAAAATCCGTTATTTTGTTTTTCGATTCGCAACGGTTTTCGTATCGATAGGGCATTACTAAAAGCGCTGCAATTTTCCTCCGGCGCGATCACTGTTACATCATAGAGTTCACTTAAATGGGCGTATAAGGTTTCTAAGCCTTCGGCAAAAAAACCATCATCATTGCTCAGCAGTACTTGCATTTATTAACTCTCTTAATACTGACGTTGCAAAGCATCCTGCAGGCAACGAAAATTGTATATTCAGCGTATCTGAGCTAATTTGCCACTGTAAATCTTGTGGTTTCAAGCAAATAGCTCGACGCTCCTGTTTTAAGCCCAATGCCGCAAGTAATTGACATACGTTGAGTTGTTGCTTTGCGACTTGTTGCTCAAATTCTTTTACTTGACCTTCGGTGGTTAGCTCACCGGTTCCCCACATTGGCGCAGATAATACAATATCATTTTTTTCTAAGCGCAACCGCGTCTCGTGATCTATTTGTTGGGCAATAAAAAAACTATTGCTGCCAGTTAAAATACAGGCCTCGCCAGGTAGTGGTGTAGCATAGGTTTTTTGCAATAACCGTTGGTGTATAAATTCGTTGAATAACCAAGAACGTAACGCTGAAATTGCCATTGAGCGCTTATTTCGATTGCGAATGGTTTCACCGTTTAGCATCGTTTGTGCTAATAATAAGTTTCCCCCCGCCTGATGATGGCGAGATTCACCAAAACGCTGGGCGCCAAAATAATTCGGTACACCATTTTGCTGAATATACTCTAATCTTTGGGTTAACTGTGAAGTATCTGTTATCTCGCGTACAACTAGTTCAAAGCGATTACCTTTTAACGCCCCAACTCGCAGCTTCTTGTTGTGTCGTTTAGATTCAAGGATACGCAAACCATCTAATTGTAAGTCTTGCCATTCAAAGGTTTGTTTCCCTGGGGCGTGAACACCGAACCATTGCTGGGTTAATGCGTGTTTGTCTTTGCGCCCAGCATAAGTAATAGCGCGCAAAGGAAGACCGCAAAATTTGGCTAACTGTTCCGCGACAAAAGCGGTGTTTAAACCTTCTTTTTGCACCCACAAATGAATATGCTCACCTTCACCTGTCAGTTCGTATCCGAGTTCTTCACGTACTACAAAATCAGCGAAACTCGATTTAATTGTACCCGATGCGGTTGGCGCCGATTGTTGATGCAGCCAGTGCTCAGTGCCCAAAGCAATCATGTATTGGCTACTTGCAATAACACTACAGCGTGGCAGGCTATGCCTTCTTTTCGACCAGCAAACCCGAGTTTTTCAGTGGTTGTGGCTTTCACATTCACTTGTTCAATATCCACTTGCAAATCGCTACAAATATTCTGCCTCATGGCGGAAATATGCGGCGCCATTTTGGGTGCTTGTGCCACAATCGTCATATCTAAATTAGCCAATTGATAGCCTTTTTGGCGAATCAGGTCATATACATGTTTTAGTAATTCTCGGCTATCTGCACCTGCATAAGCTGAGTCTGTGTCGGGGAAATGCTTGCCAATATCACCTAAGGCGCAGGCCCCTAATAAAGCATCACACAAAGCGTGTAGCGCAACATCACCGTCGGAGTGTGCGACCAAGCCCATTTCATAATCGATGAATTCACCACAAATGACTATGGGGCCTTCATCACCAAATTTATGTACGTCGTAACCATGACCAATTCGCATTGCTATTTTTCCTGAGATAAATAAAACCTCGCCAATGCTAAATCATTGGGACGGGTTATTTTAATATTGCGTTCGCTTCCCTCAACTAAATTAACCGGCCATCCAGCCCATTCCATCGCCGACGCTTCATCGGTGATAGTCACACCTTGCTCTAGTGCTTCAGTGAGTGATTGTCTAAGTTGCTTAAGTGCAAAAAACTGCGGTGTTAAAGCATGCCATAGCCCATCTCTATCGACGGTTTTAGCGACACGATTTGGATGCGCTTGTTGAGCACGTTTCATCGTATCTTTAACCGTATTCGCGAGTATGCCTCCACCATTATTCTTCTCGTAAAGACTGAAAAGTTGGTCCAAATCAGCATGACTGACACAAGGGCGAGCGGCATCGTGAACGGCAATCCAATCTGCATTATTGACTGCGCATAAACCGGCCAACACTGAATCTGCACGCTCTGAACCTCCGTCCACTCTCGTTATCCATTCTTGCTGACTTAAGGGTAGCAAGTCAAAATAAGGATCCTGCGGATCCAGTGCGATAACAATATGGGAGACTCTAGGATGGGTAATTAACTTTTCAACAGTGTGTTCCAACACAGTTTTATCGCCAATTTTCAAATACTGCTTGGGTTTGTCTGCCTGCATGCGTTTACCGACTCCTGCTGCAGGAACAATTACGCTAAAACTGGGGAAATGTTGAGTCATGGATTCATAAGTCGTTTGCAGTTTAAGTTCGCACCAGTTTGAAATCTATTATGTAGATTTCAAACCAACAAATTTTATATTTTCAATAAATTAGAGTCGGCAGCTTTGCTTTAACTCATTTAATCTTGAGCTGGCAGAATGCGGTAAAATGTCTCACCTTGTTTAATCAATCCTAGCTCATTTCTGGCCCGCTCTTCCATCGCATCGACACCTATTTTAAGGTCGTGAATGTCGGCTAAAAGCAAATTGTTGCGCTGGATTAAATCAGCATTTCTGGCTTGTTGTTCTTCGACTAACTGTTTAATTTCAATATAATCGGGAATACTGTTTTTACCGAACCAAAGACGATATTGCAGTAATAAACATAAACTCACGAGAATTAACGTGATCCATTTCATATTTGTCTGCCCTCGCCACTGCAATAATGTCAATATTATGCCGAGAATCCACAGCCAAAGCCAGCACTAACCCACCATGGAATGATAACTAGTTGCCGAATAATTTATCTTTTAGTTTATCTTTGAGCTTATCTTTTTGTTTTTCAAGGACGTTATTAAACTGCGCGTTTAACATTTCTTCCATGCTGCCCAAATCGCCATCCACCGCACTCTGCCAATCAATCCATTGAGTTAATTGGGCATTTTTGTCGCCTAAAACATTTTGCGCTTTACTATCAAGTTTAGTGCGCAATTCTCCTAGTTTAGAGGTTTGATCAGCAGTCAGGTTGGTTAACATGGTTTTGCCAATTTGCTGATCTAAATCGGAACTAAAGGAAACATCGGGATGCTCGAAACTGCCAGCAATCTTGGTATTAATGTTAAGGTTGCTCAAGCCGGTTAGGGTTTCTGCGATCACTTTTGTTAGGTTATTGGTGCCTGTTGCGGCCATGCTCAATTGCTTGAAGTCAATGTTACCCGTGCCTTTCATTATGCCATTGGCAACGGCTAAATTACCGCTACTGCCCATTAACGCACTTTCAACTTTGGTTGATAGCTTTTGTTCTTCTAGCAGCGCAATTTCCTGCAGTTTAATGCCTTTTAGATCCCACTCCTGACGTGCAACCATACCGAGATCTGAAAATTCAAAATCTCCGTCTACTTTCAACGATTGCCATAACGAACTCGTGCTTGAATCAATCTTAAAAGTAGTTGGTTGGCCTATTCTGTTATGTTGGTGGGTGATGTTTAACCACTTAGAAGCAATGGTTTCTTGTTGCCATGTAAGGGAAATGTCTGCTTTCTTAACCCAGATGTCTGGGAGTTCAGCGGCATCAGCAAATTCAATCCACTTACCTTCGGCGCGCTGTTGCTGCTGTTCGCTTTGAGCATTGCCCATTAATGGCGCGGCGATTTGGTATGCACTTAATAGATAGTTGCTCCAAACGGCGGCTTTATCGCCAAGGATCATTCGAGTAACGTCTTGAATTGCGCCTTGCTCACCGGCAATCAAATTTTGTAATTGCTTATAATCTTGTTCTGGAGCAGATTTCAGTTCGGCTAACTTGGGAGATAAATCTTTTTGTGCAGCTTTTACTGCCTCGTTGAAGGCCTCAATCTTTTGTTTATCTAGGTTGATTTCTTCCCGTAGGGCATCGAATTGTTTTTTAGCGGCAGCAAGTTTAATTGGATCTTTATAATCTGTTTGGGTAAGAGACTCTATTTCAGTTTTGTAATCTTGAAGTTTCTCTTTACTAGGAAGTTCAGCATATTTTGCTTTTACGTTTTCACTGTGTAGAGCGTATGAGTTCTGAACTTCTTCTATAGCTTTGTCTGTTTTCAAAGGTGAACGGGCTAATATTTCGTCGACACTGGGAATATTTTGCGGATCAACAATCGATTTGGCTCCCGCTTCAATACGTGAAACGTTATAAACACTACCTTCAGTTTCTCGTGGTTGACTAAAAGCCACTCCAGAGATAGTCATATCGTCGATGATAATTTTGTTTAATAACAGCGGCGCTAACTCGATTTGTGCGGTTAGTTTGTCTGCTTGAACTTGGTTATGAGTAGGTTGATTCGGATCGGTTAATTGTATATTTTCAAAAGTAACCCCAAATGGCGAAAAGCTGTGAGATACAGATTCGATATTCACTTCTGCACCTGTGACTTCTTCCAAACCAATGGTCGTTGCCAGTTTTATCCATGTATCTAAAAAAAGAATCAAAATAGCGCTTATTAAGCCTACTATCGCTATAAAGCCTACCAGTCCTTGCCAACGAATAATTTTATTCATGATTAACCTCCAAAGCGCTGATACATTTGATACACACGGCTACCTTTGATGATTTGTAATATTCGCCATTGTTCGACCCATGCTAAAAAGTGTTCACGGTATTTGACGACTAATATACGACTCACAATAAGTACCAAAGGTGATAATGCCAAACTCAGCGCCAGACTGCCCATGGTCAAGGTGTTGTAGAACTGACTTAGCCGGCCAAATCCAGTGTTATAAAAACTCGTCCATATGCTCTGTAAATTTTCGCTGGTTAAAATGGCTTCACCGATGATCATCATCATCGGATCAAGTATTAGCGCTAATGCTGAAAACACGCCCCAGGAAAGGATAAATGTGGAAAGGTTGACTCGACAAAATAACACCACAAATAAAATGATCAGATTGTGCAGTTTAATCAGTGGGGTTAGACCGAAAATCATTCCTAACATAATGCCAAAGGCTAGGGACCAAGGGCCGGCATCTGAATGTAAAGCCTTCAATAATTTTGCGAAAACAAACACGTGCAAACTCCTTGTATGAATAATAATTTTCGATTGAAAGTGCAATCACACAAACTAGGCTGTCACTAGAGTGAATATAGCAGCCAAGCTAAAAATGCATTAACTGAGTAAACATACCCCAGAAAACCTGTGAGACAGGGCTCACAGGTTTGGGTTCATTGTTTTTTGTGATAATTATGCCGCAAATAGCAAATTAATCATCTGACTCTTCTAAGGTCATTAGCTTAGTGTTACCGCCAGATGCAGTGGTATCGATACTAATGGTTTTTTCAGTTAATAACCGTTGAATAAGATTGTCAGAATACTCAGAAGTGATGACAGGTAAAATAGCGCCTTCACGCTGAGCCAATTTTTGCGCCAAATACGCCTTGCTATGACTTTGACTATCTATTACCACACCGGCAAGTTGCGGCGCATCTAATAGCGCTTGCAAATGGGATAATTTAGCTACCTGAAGTACCGCTTCTGGTGCGCCAATTGAACGCCATTTGTTAACGAATTCGGTGGCTTCATCGTAAAACAAATCAGAAACAACCGCGATTACTACGTTACCTGTAGCCAACGCCGTTACAATAGATAATGCCCAATATTCAAATGTTACCTGCTCATCGGCATAACATAACAGCACTCCTCTTGGTTCTAGATAGAGGGTATTGGATTCACCTGTTGGTCCTGGCAACTCAGTAGGCGCTTTGAGCATTTTTTGAATTTTAATCAGTTGAGCTCTAGAAACCGCTAAAGTTTGATCTAAATCTTCAGCCAAATCATCGAGAATATCGACTCTTGCTAGCTTAGCAAGTAGCTGTCGAACCCAAGAAATACGAGAAGTAAGATTAGTCGAACGCCAATCAAATTCTGCCTCTGCGGCATTATTCATTATTTTCAGCGCACCGCTTTCATCAATCCCTGATGCTTCAAAAACTTGTTGAATTTGTAATTCATCTTTGACTTCACTCTTCAACGGAGTGGCTTTTTCGATCATCAATCTAGGTAGATAATTAGGGCCACCTGCTTTAGGTCCAGTGCCGGACAGTCCTCTGCCGCCAAAAGGTTGAACACCAACAATCGCACCAATCATATTGCGGTTGATGTACACATTACCTGCACGGGACAAGCGACCTAATTCCATGGCCTTTTCATCAATTCTTGAGTGCACGCCCATGGTTAAGCCAAAGCCTGTTCCATTAATTTGTTGAATGACATTAAGGGTGTCTTTTTCTTTAAAGCGAACAATGTGCACACAAGGACCAAACACTTCTCGGGTTAACACATCGATGTGATCAATTTCATATAATTTAGGTGTGAAATAGAAACCGTTTTTACAATCTTCCGGCAAAGGTGCGTCGTAAAGTAACTTCGCTTTTCCTTGCATATCAGTAACATGCTGCTGCAGACTGTTTAGCGCTTTTTGGTCAATAACAGGACCAATATCCGTAGATAGCATGGATGGGTCGCCGACTCTTAGCTCTTGCATGGCACCAATTAACATTTCAATAATGGTATCGGCAATGTCTTCTTGTAAAAATAATACTCGCAATGCGGAACAACGTTGTCCGGCACTTTGAAATCCAGATGCGATAACATCATCAATAACTTGTTCTGGCAGCGCTGTTGAATCAACAATCATGCAGTTTTGACCACCAGTTTCTGCAATCAGTGGCACCTGTTCAGTGCCTCTGTTAGCCAGTTCTTTGGCGATTAAGCTACCGGTTTGCGTTGAGCCGGTAAATATCACTGCTTTAATCCGTGAATCAGGGAGTAGCGCATCGCCAATAACCGGACCTTTATTCACAAGGGTTTGCAATGTACCTTTTGGAAGTCCAACGTTTTCCATCAGTTCCACCGCTCGAATGGCGATCAAACTGGTTTGTTCTGCAGGTTTGGCGAGTACCGTATTTCCTGTAACCAAAGCCGCAACTACTTGCCCTAAGAAAATGGCTAACGGGAAGTTCCAAGGGCTTATGCACAGCACTACACCCCGAGGGCTAAGTCGATTATCTTCAGATAACTCTTCAGCTCTTGCTGCATAATAGCGACAAAAATCAACGGCTTCACGAATCTCATCGATTGCGTCTTGGGCTATTTTCCCCGCTTCTTTTAAGCATAATGCCATTAATTCATCGGAGTTACGCTCAAGTGCGTCAGCAGTGCGTCTTAATATTTCTGCTCTGGTTTCGACGGGCGTGTTTGACCACTTTTGAAAAGCGCGTTCGGCTAATTCCAACTTATGTTTTATTTGCTCAGGTGAGTCATACACCAAGTGGCCGATAGCTTCATCTTGCTTGGCTGGATTTCGAACCACATGGATGGTCTCATTTTCTTCTGGCTGAGCAACACAATTTTCTGACTGCCAACGATCAAGGGCTAATTTAAGCGGCGCAATATGATTGATATCGGTTAAATCTAGGCCTTTCGAATTAGCCCGTTCAGCACCGTATAAATCTATCGGTTTAAGAATTTGCTGGTTATATTTGAATTTTAATCGTTGGGTTTTTTCAACCGGATCTTCGAGCAAGTCTTCAACCGGTTTGCTGTCATCTACAATGGCGTTTACAAACGATGAGTTAGCCCCATTTTCCAATAGTCTTCTGACTAAATAGGCTAACAAATCTTCATGTTCACCCACGGGAGCGTAAACACGACATTGTACTTTTTCTTCAACCACAATTTGGTCATATAAACTATCGCCCATGCCATGAAGACATTGGAACTCGAAACCTTCTTTATCGTCTCCAGCCAGTTCTAGAATAACCGAAGCTGTGTATGCGTTATGCGTAGCAAATTGCGGGTATATGGTGTCTTTGTAAGCTAACAAGCGGTTTGCACAGGCGTGGTATGAAACATCTGTGGATGATTTACGAGTAAAGACCGGAAAGTGTTCCAAACCAGCTTGTTGGGCATTTTTTATTTCCGTATCCCAATAGGCACCCTTCACTAGTCGTACCATCATAGTGCGACCCGTTTTTAAGGTTAAGTCTCTGAGCCAATCAAGTACATATAAAGAGCGTTTCTGGTATGCCTGAACAGCTAAACCGAAGCCGCTCCAATCACCTAAATCTGGATCTGAAAATACTTTTTCAATGATATCTAACGAGATATCTAAACGATCTGCTTCTTCTGCATCTACCGTTAAACCAATGTCATAATCTTTGCACAACATACATAGTTGTTTTAAAAGTTTAGGAATGACCTCCAACACTTCTTCACGATTGGTAAATTCATAACGAGGATGAATGGCTGATAATTTTACTGAAATACCCGGGCTGCGCTTAGGCCCCTTTTTGTTGGCAGCTTTACCAATTGCATGAATAGCTTCTTCATAAGCATCGTAATATGCCTGAGCGTCCTTAGCGGTGCGCGCCCCTTCACCAAGCATGTCATATGAATACACATAACCTTGTTGTTCTTTTTCGGCGGCCCGTTTCAATGCATCATCAATGTTTTCACCCATGACGAACTGTTTGCCCATTACCTTCATCGCAATGTTCATGGCTTTACGAATTACCGGCTCACCCATTTTTCCAAGGGTTTTTTTCAATAGACCGATGCTGTTGCGTTTACGATGATCGGTATATGAGACCATGTTGCCCGTTAGCAACAAGCCCCAAGAAGAAGCGTTCACAAAAATCGAATCACTGGTGCCTAAGTGTGAACTCCAAGCACCTTTTGAAAGTTTGTCACGGATTAACGCATCTTGTGATTTTTTATCGGGCACCCGCAATAGTGCTTCTGCTAAACACATCAGCACGACGCCTTCAGCCGTCGACAATGAATATTCATTTAGCAGCGCATCTACACCGCCGTGTCCCTCTTGTTCACGGCGTATACGCAAAACCATTTTTCGAGCACGTTCCCAAGCCCGACTGCGGGCTCCGACAGATACTTCTGCATCAGGCAGAATATGATCCACAGCCAAATTTTCGTCTATACGATAAAAATCTCTTATCTTTTGTCGAATTGGACAACTAGTAACCAAATTACCTTGAAAAAGCATACTGTACCTCCGTTAAGGGATTAGCGATTAATAATCGGGCGAGTGTATAGATTGATAGAGTGTAAATACAGTCAAAATGTAGACGTGTTTATACCACTTTGGAAGAAGAAGCGTCGGTTCGATACTAAAAGGATATTACGCTGAAGATTGGCGTTGGGATCAAACATCAATGCACTCCGTTTAAGGAGTGCATTTTTCATACTAAATAATTACATCCATTGGTCACTGCGTTTACGCTTTTTCGGTAAATAGGCAATGATTACACCCAGCAGAATACTCACTAACGCGATAATGCCGCCTCGAGTGAACCACTTCATTTGGGCACTTTGATCTAGCATATCTAGTTCTCTTTGCAGTTTCTGAGTTTCTTTCTTTTGACTTTCTAAGTCTTTAACTAACACCTTGTTTTGGCTAGTTAAATCAGAAAGCTGCTGACTCAATAAATCATTTGATTTGTTAAGTTGCGCAATTTGAGAGGTAGATTGTTTGGCACTCTGTTGCAGTCCGGGAACGAGTTCACGAATGCTTTGTTCATTGCTAACATACTGAGATTCTACCCACCCAGTGCGCTGTTTATCATCGATCACTTCGGTGAATCCAGTCTCTTTATTCTCTTGTAAAACCGTAATACGTGTACCGGCTGTAATCGAGCCTAGAATACGGTAATTCCTAGTCGGACCGGTATGCATAAATGCAGATAGGTCGTCAGTGATATAGCGAATATCACCAGAGCTGTCGTTAGGTTCTTGCTGTGCACTTACGTTGCTAATTGCCAACGTGAAAATAATAAAAATTGTGGTTGAAAGCTTGCCCATAATTCATCAATGTTAAATATAAATTTAGACAAATGGTATGGTCTTGTATTCCCAAAGGCAAGTCATGGTTTGATTGATTGCCTTGGTTTGTTGTTCGGAGTATTGTTTATGCCATTGATTACCCGCTAATTTATCCTCTCATTGGACATGTGTTTTAATGGAAAAAGAAATTGAATTAAAGTTGTTATTGCCCGATGGCATTGACGAATCTGACTTATTATCGACCTTGGGACAGTTTTCAGCGAATATTGAAACGTCCGAATTTACCTTGTTTAATCAATACTTTGATACTCCTGAATGGTTGTTAAGTGCGAATGGCATAGGGTTACGGGTTCGAAGTAGTGATAAAGGTATTGAACAAACGGTTAAGACTGCTGGCAAAAGTATCGGCGGTTTGCATCAGCGCCCTGAATATAATGTTTCCATAGATTCATTGTCTCCCTCTTTAGAATTATTTGATCCCAGTATTTGGCCTCGAGATATTTCAGTTGCTGAACTACAAGAAAAGATCATCCAGATTTTTCACACTGACTTTAAACGTAAAGCCTATTTACTGCGGTTATCCGACGGCACTGATGTAGAATTGGTGTTGGATAAAGGCTCAGTAAGCACTGCCGATAATAGCGCCGACATTTGTGAAATAGAGTTGGAACTGAAAAGTGGTGATGTTGCCGTGCTATTTGATATCGCAGAAAAAATGGCAACTTTAGCACCTAGTCAATTGTGTAATTTAAGTAAAGCAGGGCGCGGCTTTACCCTTGCCCGTAATGCTCTTGCGCCAGAACCTCAAAAAATTAGCAGTGTCACTTTATCAGATTCGGATGATTGTGAAAGCGGCTTTATTAAAGGCTTAGGCTACGCGTTGTCGTTCTGGCAAAAAGCTGAATATCGCTACATGCAAACCAAAAAAGTCACTGATTTAATTGATATATACGTAGGTTTGCGATTAACCAGAGATTGTGTGCACATATATTCCAAAGCGCTCCAATGCAAAGCCATAGAAGATCTCAGCAGAGCGCTTAACTTGCGGTTGAATAAGTGGGCTTGGATTGAACAGTTAAAAAGTATTCGAGCGTTACGTTCAAAACGCGGAATGTATAGTAAACGTTTAGCTCAGCATGATGCATTGGTCAGTTATTTACGAGGATTACAAGATGGAACACTAAATCTATCTCGTCCCCATTATTTAATTACCCACCAAGATAATTCGTTATTGCAACTTGGTTTATCGCGACTACTTGTGACTTGTCCTTGGCGACAAAAATCTGATGCCCACACTAAACCGCTAAAAGAACATGCAGAGGCAGTTTTGCAGCAAAAATGGCAGAGCGTATTGGCTGGTATCAACGCCGATGTTGGCAGCATGGAAGAGTATCTGCAACATTATGAACAGTTACTTAGTGCGTTAAACACGGATTTGCTGTTAGGGTCGTGTTTGGATAACTATCGACGCCAGCCATTTCTTGATCCTTGGAGCGATGTGTTGGAGGGCATACAGGAATTACGCAAACTCAATGTGTTTCAAACCAAGCTATTGGATTCAGATGTGGAAGATAAATCTGAGCTTTTGCAATGGAGTGAGGTTAAGAAAAACAGTCTTCTGACCGTTATAGAGTTAAGTAAAGGAGTGGCAATGTCTATGGAAACATATTGGTGAATACGTAATGGGTGATATGAGTCTCTATCAAATCGCGATTAGCTCAATGCTAGTTGGCTGGTTTATTGGGCTTATTTTAGTCTGGGTTCGTTACGAGCAATTTCCCCACGCCAAATTAATTTTAACCGCCATCTTGGTGTGGCCATTGCTACTTTTAGACGAGTGGTTAAAGTTATCAGGATATCAATCTCAACTTAATTTTTTGGTAGGCTCCTCGCCATTCTTTTCGGCGTTAATCATTGCCTGTTTAGTACTGAGTATCCGACAACTTACGTTGGCAAAGTTTGCCAATAATAATGTCCTATTTTTTATACCCACAGTGCTGCTTTTAGCTGGCCAGTTACCACTTTGGTTAGCACCAACGGAGCTCAGAATTGGGATGCTACAGTCGCCGCCGATGGGTGACATATTGCTAAATTGGCCGTTCTATGCGACCTATTTATTCAGCGCCTTCGTGACATTAAGTTTTGCGGTACACGCCGCTGAATACCTTGCTTCTTATCATTATTACTTATCAGATCAAGTAGTTGATATCGATATTTTCGAAATGCGTTTTACCAGCAACGGCTGTTATGTATTAATGTTTACCGCATTTTTATCTATTTGTGTCATCGGCTTAGCCGCCTTTGATTTGTTGCCTATCATTGTGCAATGGCAAACCTTAGTGAATATGCTAAATGCGACTGGATGTTTGTATTTGATATTACTTCTGGTGCAAAACCGAAAATACTCTCCCACACCTTTTGCCTATTCACAAATGGATAAAGGGAACTACTCTGAGGATCAGCTCAGGCATACTTTAAAACAAGCGGAAAAAGCGATCATTCAGCATAAAGCCTATAAACGCAAAGGACTTCGTATTAAACAGGTTGCAGACGCAGCACAAGTAGAACCCGCTGCCTTAGCATTGGCCACCAGATTCGTGTTGAAACGAAATTTTCGTGCATTTGTCTATCATTATCGATTGGAATACGCGAAAAAGGTGCTTATGCGCACTGATCAAAAGGTGACTAGTGTGGCCAAGCGACTAGGATTTAATTCCGAAAAGTACTTGAGCAATGTATTTGTTAGATACATAGGCTTAATGGGCAATCGAGATAAAAACAAAAGTGCAGGACCTGTCAAAGTTAATCCACCTAAGACCGCAAAGTAACTCGCCTGACAATCTGTTTTGTGGTTTTTTTCGTTTGATATAATTAATCGATTAAAGTAATCACATTTAAACATTTAAGTTCAATCAGTTCTGTGTGTACACTCAATCTTGTTTTTGAGAATAATTACGAAAACCAACATTTAATGAGATCTACTACAAAATAACGAGTAGTCGTTCGAGTGACAATCAATCAGCTATGCTGAACAATCTCGAACCCTTAAAGCGTTAAATCTGAATGGCTGGAAAATATCTGTTATTTAGCTTGATGGGAATGATGGACTATCTTTAAAGATTTACACTAGTAGTTCTTGCCAATAATCTAATGGGAAAAATATGAAAGCATCAGATTTATTTGTACAAGCATTAGAAGCGGAAGGGGTCGAATACGTATTCGGTATCCCTGGCGAAGAAAACCTCGATTTATTAGAATCCTTAAGAAAGTCACCTATCAAACTAATTCTTACCAGACATGAGCAAGGTGCAGGCTTCATGGCCGCAACATATGGCCGTTTAACTGGAAAAGTCGGTGTGTGTTTATCCACCCTTGGCCCTGGTGCGACTAACCTAGTGACACCAGCAGCTTATGCGCAACTTGGTGCTATGCCGATGTTGATGATTACTGGCCAAAAACCAATTAAAACCAGTAAACAAGGTCGCTTTCAGGTAATAGACGCGGTTGATATGATGCGTCCTTTAACCAAATACACCACCCAAGTGGTGAGTGGTGATCGCATTCCATCCATAGTTCGTGAAGCATTTCGATTGGCCCATGAAGAGCGTCCTGGTGCTGTTCACATTGAATTGCCGGAAGATATTGCCGCTGAAAAAACCAACGCAAAATTAATCAAAGCTAGCGCCGTAAGACGTCCCATCGCTGAAGATAAGTCGATTGACGGTGCGGTTAACATGATAGAGACAGCTAAGTCACCGGTTTTACTCATTGGTGCTGCTGCAAACCGTAAACTCACCGCTAAGATGCTCAAAGAGTTTGTTGAAAAAACCGGTATTCCTTACATCACCACACAGATGGGGAAAGGGGTTTTAGATGAAAGCGGTAAATTGTTCATGGGCAATACCGCATTATCCGATGGTGACTTTGTACACCGAGTGATTTCACGCGCTGATTTGATCATTAACGTCGGTCATGACGTGGTAGAGAAGCCGCCATTTTTCATGGGTAATGATGGCAAAAAAGTCATTCATATTAATTTCGCCTCCGCTGCGGTTGATCCTGTGTATTTCCCTCAATTGGAAGTGGTCGGTGATATTGCCAATAGCATTTGGCAAATTAAACAAAAAATTACGCCATCCAATAATTGGAAACTTGATTTTTATAGCGATGTTCATGATGCATACATTGCTCATCGTAAAGTGTCAGAAGATGATGACCGTTTCCCTATATTGCCGGAACGTTTTGTACGAGATATTCGTACCGCAATGCCAAAAGACGGCATAGTGACCCTCGATAACGGCGTATATAAAATTTGGTTTGCTAGGAACTATCCTGCTTATCTACCCAATACATTGTTGCTTGATAATGCTTTGGCAACAATGGGGGCAGGGCTGCCGTCAGCTATGGCGGCTAAGATTGTAAACCCCGATAAATCGGTTATTACCGTGTGTGGTGATGGTGGTTTCATGATGAATAGTCAAGAAATGGAAACCGCAGTGCGCCTTAAATTGCATATAGTGGTGATTATTTTACGTGACGATGCGTATGGAATGATCAAATGGAAACAAGCGCATATGGAGTTTGATAATTTTGGTTTGGATTACGGTAATCCCGATTTTGTTAAATACGCTCAAAGCTATGGTGCCAAAGGCTGGCGGATTGATTCAGCCGAAGAATTGTTACCAAGAGTACAGGCTTGTTTAGCTGAGCCAGCTGTACATCTAATTGATGTGCCTGTTGACTATTCTTTGAATGACCAAACATTAAATAAAACCATTCGCGAACTTAGCCAAAAACTATAGGAACAACCATGTTACAAAAAGCTTATCCTTATTATTTAGCGAATAAAGCCGTTTATGCCAATCAAGATTTAGTTGTAACTAACAAGTACACAGGCGAAGCTGCTACTACAGTGGCAATGGCCAAAGCTGATGTGATTGACCAAGCAATTGAAGCTGCAGATAAAAGCCAAGCTGCGTTAACGGTAATGAAGCCATACGAGCGTCAAGCGATATTAAATCACTGTATAAAACGTTTTGAAGAGCGCTTTGAAGAGCTGGCATATGCTTTGTGTATTGAAGCCGGTAAGCCAATTAAAGATGCTCGAGGCGAAGTGACGCGCTTAATTGATACTTTCCGTATTGCGGCTGAAGAATCCGTCAGAATCAGTGGCGAAGTGATGAATTTGGAAATTACCCCTCGCGCCAAAGGCTATCAGGGGATGTATAAAAAAGTTCCGATTGGTCCATGTTCATTTATTTCCCCGTTTAACTTTCCGTTGAATTTAGCGGCTCACAAAGTTGCTCCTGCATTGGCTGTTGGTTGTGCTTTTGTGTTGAAACCAGCAAGTCGCACGCCATTAGGTGCATTGATTATTGGCGAAATCTTGGCTGAAACTGATTTGCCAGAAGGTGCGTTTTCAATCTTGCCTTGTAGTCGTGACGGAGCTGATCTGTTTACAACCGATGACAGATTTAAGTTACTTAGTTTCACCGGTTCTCCTGATGTGGGTTGGGATCTTAAAGCTCGCGCAGGCAAGAAGCCGGTAATACTTGAACTAGGTGGTAACGCTGGTTGTATTGTTGATCATGATACTGATTTAGATGATGCCATTGAACGCATTGTATTTGGAGCTTATTACCAGTCTGGTCAAAGTTGTATTAGTGTGCAGCGAGTATTAGTGCATGAATCTATTTATGCTGATTTTAAAAAGCGTTACGTCGAAAAAGTCGCGAATTTGGTGCATGGCGATCCGCTAAGTGAAGATACATTTATCGGCCCTATGATTTCAGAATCTGAAGCAACTCGTCTTGATGACTGGATTGCCGAAGCCAAATCTAAAGGTGCTAGTGTATTATGTGGTGGCAAACGTGACGGAGCTATGCTGCAGGCAACTGTCTTAGAAAACGTACCAAGCGATGCCAGCATTAGCGCTGATGAAGCCTTTGGCCCAGTGTCAATTATCGCTCCTTTTAGTGATTATGACGATGCTCTAGAAGAAATTAACAATAGCCAATTTGGCCTGCAAGCGGGTGTTTTCACGCGAGATATCTATAAAGCGCATAAAGCATGGGATGTGTTAGATGTTGGTGGTGTCGTAATTGGTGATGTTCCAAGTTGGCGAGTAGACAACATGCCATATGGTGGTGTTAAAGAGTCTGGATTAGGTCGTGAAGGTATTCGCTTTGCTATTGAAGACATGACAGAGCTACGTTTGATGGTATTGAGAACGCCTCAATAATTGTATAATTAAGTGACTAGTCCTGAAATAGGTTGATTCTTATTTCATTTGAAACGCCCGGTGAATTTCATCGGGCGTTTTGTATTTAACGGCCAAGTGTCGTCGTCGACTATGCTATGTCTCAACAAGTTCAGCCAGCATAACCTTTGCTTGCTCGAGATTTTGTGGTTTGTAGAGTAATAATTCGCCTTTCCCATTTGGTCGACAACCGCCAATTTAAAACCGCGGAAATAGTCACCTCGAGTAGTCTTAACGGAAATTTCATTGCACTGTCCCAAACCAATTTGAAAAGTGTCAACAGTATTTAGGACGGCTCACACAGCGTAACCCTAACTTCGCCGTTGTTTTTGGGAGGGAAGTTTATTGCTCACTGGTTCTACTTGTTAAATCAAATGAATGTGTTTATATTACTGCACTCTTGTCGGAGTGCTAGCACGATTTAGTTGACTAAGTTGTGTGGGCTGAGACCGTTTATTCGGGATCCGTTGAACCTGATCGGGCTAGTACCCGCGAAGGAAACAAGCGTAACGCTGTAACCATTAAGGCGCTTTTATTGCGGCTTAATCTTACCGCTTATTTTGCCAATTGGGGAGCTATTCTAGGTTGTTAGACGCAATCTGCCCTTATTAAGATAATTGGCGCTTTTCAACACCAAACCTCTCCAGACAAGCAACTTCATTTTTTAACAATATGAGAGATTGCTAATGTCAAATCGTCGTCAAACTCGCGCTAATGCGAAACAATTTATAGATAACTTTACACCTTTTTCCTACCCCAATTCGAACAAAATACATTTATCAGGCAAGCAACACGATATTCGTGTGGGTATGCGCGCAATAACACAAACAGATACGATTTTAGGTGGTAGTAAAGAGGCCCCTATCACCCAACAAAATCCGGATATTC
Source organism: Aliiglaciecola sp. NS0011-25 (assembly GCF_040370605.1). Lineage (NCBI taxonomy): Bacteria > Pseudomonadati > Pseudomonadota > Gammaproteobacteria > Alteromonadales > Alteromonadaceae > Aliiglaciecola > Aliiglaciecola sp. NS0011-25. The sequence continues at coordinate 113,891 of NZ_BAABWR010000001.1, read as the reverse complement.
TGGTGTATGACTGCACAGGGCCCTATTCGGATCCTAAGGCTCAAATCAATTTACACCAAGGTTTAAACAAACTGCGTCGCGACTGGATCCTGCAACGGCAAGACGTTGAACAGTTAAAGCAAGTCAGCTCTGAGTTCAGTCAAGAGCGCATCGCCGACGATGGTTTCGAGCACTTGAGGTTCAACCGCTCAGTGAAACCATTAAAAGCCAAATTTGGCAAACGTGTAACTCAAATGCACTATGCCAAAGCGGGAATCATTACTCCAGAAATGGAATATATTGCAATCCGTGAAAATATGGCCAGAGAAGATGTAACAGACCCTGTTTTGCGTCAAAAAGCCCAAGGTAATGCCTTCGGTGCTCTAGTGGGACAACCTATCACCGCAGAATTTGTGCGCCAAGAAGTAGCACGAGGACGTGCCATTATCCCAGCCAATATTAACCATCCTGAATCCGAACCTATGATCATTGGACGTAATTTTTTAGTTAAAGTGAATGCCAATATTGGAAACTCTGCGGTTACTTCTTCCATCGAAGAAGAAGTTGAAAAATTAGTTTGGTCAACACGCTGGGGAGCTGACACAGTAATGGACTTATCCACGGGACGCTATATCCACGAAACCCGTGAATGGATTATTCGTAATTCCCCTGTCCCTATTGGCACAGTTCCTATTTACCAAGCGCTGGAAAAAGTAAATGGCGTGGCCGAAGACCTCACATGGGAAGTCTTCCGTGACACATTGATAGAACAGGCTGAGCAAGGAGTAGACTACTTTACTATCCACGCTGGGGTATTGCTGCGTTACGTACCAATGACCGCGAAGCGCTTGACGGGCATAGTGTCACGGGGCGGTTCGATTATGGCGAAATGGTGTTTATTCCATCACCAAGAAAGCTTTTTATATGAGCATTTTCAGGAAATCTGCGAAATATGCGCCGCCTATGATGTCTCTCTGTCATTAGGCGATGGTATGCGCCCTGGGTGTATCGCCGATGCTAACGATGAAGCACAATTTTCCGAGTTAGAAACCTTAGGCGAGTTAGTCAAAATAGCTTGGCAATATGACGTGCAAACCATAGTTGAAGGCCCAGGCCACATTCCAATGCAATTGATCAAAGAGAACATGGACAAACAATTGCAAATTTGTAGCGAAGCGCCTTTTTATACCCTTGGCCCGCAAACAACCGACATAGCTCCAGGCTACGATCACTTTACCTCTGGCATTGGCGCAGCGATGATAGGTTGGTATGGGGTAGCCATGTTGTGTTATGTCACTCCTAAAGAGCATTTAGGGTTACCCAATAAGGAAGATGTTAAACAGGGTTTGATTGCCTATAAAATTGCTGCTCATGCGGCTGATGTGGCCAAGGGCCACTTAGGCGCACAAATCCGCGACAATGCGCTATCGAAAGCTCGTTTCGAATTCCGTTGGGAAGACCAATACAACCTTGGTTTAGATCCCGATACTGCAAGACGTTATCACGACGAAAGCTTACCCCAAGAGTCTGCCAAGGTGGCACATTTTTGTTCCATGTGCGGGCCTAAATTCTGCTCCATGAAAATTACTCAAGACGTGCGCGAATATGCCGCCAAACAACAAGTTCAGATAGAGCAAGATGCCTCACGTTTGCAATTGAGCAAAGCTGGATTGAGTCCGCAGGAAATAGCATCTGCAATGCTTCAAAAATCGAAAGAATTTAAAGCCCAAGGTGCTCAGGTCTATACCCCCATCAATGAACAAACCGTTCGGGAGTCTGAATAAATCATGGGTGTTTATGTAAGCACGAACATCGACTCGAATAAGTTGCAGTCTGCTACTCGCCCCATTGTTTGGTCTATTGCTGGCTCAGATAGTGGCGGTGGCGCTGGCATTCAGGCTGATAGTCTAACCATTAACGACTTGGGAGGGCATGCATGCACAGTTGTGAGTGCCATCACCGCTCAAAACTCACAACACGTTCAAGGGATCACCGCTACCCAAACAGCCATGCTCATAAAGCAACTGGATTGCTTATTGGAAGATATTCCTCCGGCGGCAATTAAGATTGGTATGTTAGCCAACGCTGAGCAAATTCGATGTATCAGTGAATGGCTTGCCAGCAAGTTGGCATCCTATGAACAAACCAATAATTTGCAAATTCCAGTGATTTGGGATCCTGTGATGGTATCTACTAGCGGTCAAACTTTATCAAGGTATAAGCAACCAAGTTCGTACTCCGCTTATTTGCAGCTGGCAAAATACGTTACTCTGATAACCCCTAATCGATATGAGTTAGGCGTATTACTGGAACTAAGCCAGTTACCTAATCACGCTCAACAGGAGGAACTAACAAATCTCGACAATCTCGCCAACTTTCTTGGCTGTAACATACTGTACACCGGTGGAGACGTTCGAAATAGTGAGTTACATAACGCCGCTTTAGCAATCAGTGCAACAAAAGAAAGTGCTTTGTACAGTAGCGCTTTAGATCACGGCAGTGCAATTGATTGGTTAGCGGCTAAAGCGATTCCATTTACCTCACCTGAGCACCAACATCAGCGAATTGGCTTTAGTAGCCCTCGTGTCGTAACCCAACATAATCACGGCACCGGCTGTACCTTATCCAGCGCCATAGCCACGGCCATGGCCGTTGGCTATCCATTATTAGATGCGATTGTGGTTGCCAAAGCATATGTGCATCAAGGACTAACCTATGCATACCCGGTAGGCAAAGGACCGGGAGTTTTAGCGCGTAAAGGCTGGCCGCAAAATCTGGAGCACTTTGCCAAGATCATTGTGCCTAAATATCCAAACATAAACCAAGCCAATGAGCTTAGTTTTGCCAACGTCCAGCAGCCCTTGCAGGTCTATCCAGTGACCCAGTCCATAAATATACTCAAAGACGTATTAAAAGGCGGGGCACGGACCGTGCAATTACGTTTGAAAAACTCATCTAGTGTTGTTTACTCTGAACAGCAACTTGAACAGGCCATACAAGCGGCAGTTGCGTTAGGTCGGCAATATCAAGCGCAGGTATTTATTAATGACCATTGGCAATTGGCGATTAAACATGGGGCATTTGGCGTGCATTTGGGCCAAGAAGATTTATTGCAAGCAGACTTGTCGAAAATCGCAGAGGCCGGTTTAGCATTGGGATTGTCCTCCCATGGATATTTTGAATTGTTGCTGGCGCAACAAATGTCGCCCAGTTATTTGGCCATCGGCCATATCTTTAGCACGCCAACCAAATCAATGCCTTCTCAACCTCAAGGACTGAAGAAACTCGAAAAGTATTGCACCTTGATGGGGGATCGCATGCCCCTTGTCGCCATTGGTGGCATAGATCACACTAATCTTCGAGCATTAAAACAAACTCAAGTGGCCGACGTCGCCGTTGTGCGCGCCATCGAAAAAGCAAGTGAGCCAGGAAAGAGCTGGCAAAAACTGCAACAAATATGGCAGGCAAAGTAATGACAAACAAAAACATAAACGTCAGCACAAACAAAGATACGATTGATACCTTGAGCGATAATCAGTTTATTCAATATTACCGACAAATATTGTTGTCTCAAGTTGGCGAGCATGGTCAGCAGAATTTGCTCAATCAACATGTTATTGTGGTGGGCATGGGGGGACTAGGCTGTCATGTCAGCCAGCAATTAAGTGCTGCGGGAATCGGGCATCTTTACCTCATTGATGACGATGTGGTTGAATTGTCAAACCTGCCTAGACAAATTCTGTTTGATGCAAGCTCCATTGGCAAACATAAAGTCGATTGTGCGGCTGAAAAAATCACCGCAATAAATCGTGACACACAAGTACGTTACTATCGTCAAAAGTTTACCCACAACTTTGCTCAGCATATCTTACATAGCAATGTTGACCTGCAACAAGCCCACCAAACTGGTCAGTTAAGCATACTTGATTGTTCAGACAACATGCCCACGCGGCAATTAATTAATGCTTGGTGTGCAGCTCAGTTTGTCCCATTGATTAGCGCATCAGTAGCAGGTTTTTCCGGTCAACTATTAGTGATTGATGGCCAAGTCGCTCCGCAAAGAGGCTGTTACAACTGCTTTTTCACCAGCAATTCAAGCACCCAAGGCTGTGCTAATTTAGGGGTACTTGGTCCTAGTGTTGGCATCATGGCCAGTATGCAGGCTCTGGCGAGTATCAAACATATGTTAAAGCTTGATACAGAGCTTAAATATATGCACATTTTTGATGGCTTACAACTAAGCTGGCGTCAGCTAATTCGACATCGAGATCCACATTGCAAAACCTGTGGACACTGGCCAAAGCGTCCACTAAATCAACCTTCCCCGCCTCTTCAAACCACTCAATGCGAGGTAACCTTATGATCAACCTTTATCTAAATGAACGCCCTTTACAGGTCGAAAAAAATAGTAATTTACAACAGGTTTTAGAGCTTGGCATGCCATCATTTGCTGCTAAATTAGACAACATTGCGGCAGTTCACAATCAACATTTGGTGCCGCAAAGCCAGTGGCAGATAACGATTTGTCATGAAAATGATCACATTGAAATATTTAGCGCTGTGGCGGGAGGTTGAGGAATGTTAACAATAGCAGGACAGCGTTTTTCTTCGCGTTTATTTAGTGGCACCGGAAAATTTTCCAGTAGCCAGGTGATGTTAGATGCATTGCACGCTTCAGGAACAGAGTTAGTCACTCTGGCGATGAAACGTATTGATTTAGAACATGGCACCGACAATCTAATAGAACCCTTAACAAAGATGGGAGTGAAGTTATTACCCAATACATCGGGGGCCCGAAATGCACAAGAAGCCATTTTTGCCGCTCAACTTGCCCGTGAGATGTTACACACCCACTGGATAAAATTGGAAATTCATCCAGACCCCAAATATTTAATGCCCGATCCCATAGAAACCTTAAAAGCCGCAGAAACCTTGGTGAAACAGGGTTTTGTTGTGATGCCTTACGTACACGCAGACCCCGTGTTGTGTCAGCGTCTAGAGGAAGTTGGCTGTGCAGCGGTAATGCCACTAGCAAGTCCCATCGGTAGTAATCAAGGTTTACTAACCAAAGCATTCTTACAGATTATTATTGAACAAGCTAAGGTACCTGTGGTCATCGATGCAGGCCTAGGTAGTCCTTCAGATGCCACTGCGGCAATGGAAATGGGCGCCGATGCCGTATTAGTTAATACCGCGATTGCTTCAAGCCAACAACCTGTCACTATCGCCCAGTGTTTTCGTCACGCCGTTATCACTGGACGCAAAACTTATCATGCGGGGTTAGCACGGGTTTCGAACCAAGCCAGCCACACCAGTCCATTAACGGGGTTTTTAAATGAGCTTTGTTGATATATATAAACAATTAGATTTAACCGCCTTACAACTGGCGTTACATAGCGCCACCACCAGAGATGTTGAGCGAGCATTGCAACATCCAAGGGGAAATCTTCATGCTTTAATGGTGTTATTGTCGCCAGCAGCCACTCCCTATCTGGAACAAATGGCGCAGCAAGCCAAAGCAATTACCTTACAACGCTTTGGTCATAATATTCAGCTGTTTGCGCCCATGTATCTGTCTAACTTGTGTGCAAATGAATGCGATTACTGTGGTTTTACCCTAAGCAATAAAATCAAACGAAAAGTGTTATCTACCCAAGAGATAGCGCAAGAAATCAATATTCTTAAAGATCGCGGTTTCGATTCTCTATTGTTGGTTACAGGAGAACATGAAAGTAAAGTAGGCATAGACTATTTCGCGCAGGTATTACCTCAATGTAAACGTCAATTCAGCCATGTTTCAATAGAAGTGCAACCTTTGCAAACCGAGCAATACAAACAACTGGTTGGCCTAGGATTAGATGGCGTCTTGCTGTACCAAGAAACCTATCACCCCGTTACCTACGCAAAACATCATACTCGAGGCAAAAAGTCGGATTTTTTGTACCGTTTAGATAGTCCGGATAGAGTCGCTCAGGGGAATGTGGATAAAATAGGCTTAGGGGTGTTGTTAGGCTTAGACGACTGGCGTGTCGACGCACTACTAATGGGGCATCATCTAGCCTATCTAGAAAACCGCTATTGGCGCAGCAAATATAGTATTTCATTGCCACGGTTACGACCTTGTACGGGCGGAATTGAGGCTAAAATGCCAATATCCGACACAGGACTAGTTCAATTAGTCTGTGCATTTAGATTATTCAGTGAAACTTTAGAAATCAGCTTATCCACCCGTGAAACAAAGCAATTTCGAAATAATCTCATGCCACTGGGCATTACCCATATGAGTGCCGGTAGTTCTACTGCGCCCGGTGGTTATGGGAAACCAGCGGATCAATTAGAACAGTTTGATATCAGCGATGAACGCTCGGTAAGGGAAGTTGCCGAGACTATAAAAAACAACGGATATACCCCGGTTTATAAAGATTGGCAAGGAGACTGGATTGCGACTTAGTCAGTTAAGCGACAGGGATTCAAGCTGGCTAAGTTCATTCTCCAATTGGTAAATAAGCGGTTATTAAGGCAGGCATTGTTGCTAATGACATCCTAAACAACGCTAATAACATCCTAAACAACTATTTCAGTTGTTGTAGCACAAACTAAGTATGCAGACCATGCAGCCTTAGTTTGGAGAAACTGGCAGCTAAATGAGTGACTGGTCTTGGAATAGTATGGCTCTTATTTTAAGACTAAACACTGAAACGGATTCATCGCCGAAAAAGCGAATGTACTTGCGGAACTGATACTGGAGAAACAGAGTGCTGATATACAAACCGGTTATTAATTTTTTGAATTGTCAGTTATTTTCACTGTTTGTGTAAAAAACGGATACTTTTTTGAGGGAATCAAAATATCGTTATCGCTTTTTCAGTCTATGTCTGAAAACGCGTTTATTAATATTTGGTGGGTGAACTGTTTACGCAAATAAAAGCCTCTTGGCCGGGTTTTTATTATTGTTCCTTGGGCGCCTACTGCTTCTGTTAGCGCTTTTCCATCTGCAGCTTTGGGGCGAATTTGTAATGCCTGTCCATGTTTTGCAGTGATGTTTTCGACCTCACCTAATACAATCATATCCATTAATTCTTCCCAATCTTGCTTAAGCAAGTCTAATTGAGCGAGGCTTGGTTGCCAAAGAACTGGGGAGGCTACTCTTCGTTCTGCGGGCATTAACTCTCGACTGCCTTCGACAGGCACCCATAAAACACAATTAAGCTTATTTCTTACGTTGCTGGTTTCCCAAGTAATACCGGAAACATTTAGCAAATGCGCAAAACAAACATAGGTAGTTTCTAGGGGCATTCCCATTGAATCTATGGGTAAGGTTTTTAACTCTACCCCTAAATCCGGAAAATCTTGCTCAGGATTGGAACCAGCGTGTGCCCCCAAAAATAGTTCTAATAACTGTCCAGTCCAACCTTTATCACGTTTGAAATTGGCTGGTACTTGAACATTCGCGTACTTGGCTAACTCTCCTAAAGTCAGGCCCGCTAGTGCTTGAGCGCGAGAAACGAGTTCTTCGATTGTGTCTGGTGGGGCGGTAGCCGGTGTGATCAAGATGAACCTTACCTCAATATTATTTATTACCACTTAACATAGTTGGCGATGATATTTCTTTGCTTGACCCTTAGTTTATGGAAGAATGGCAAAATATTAAAGAAATCAATCCCCCCGGGAGTCAAAGTGATTGATGCCGAAGGATTCCGCGCGAATGTCGGTATAGTGATTTGCAATAGAATGGGGCAAGTATTTTGGGCAAAACGCTATGGACAACATTCATGGCAGTTTCCACAAGGCGGAATAGATCAAGGTGAAACTGCTGAACAGGCTATGTATCGAGAGTTAAATGAGGAAGTTGGACTAAAACCAGAAAACGTAAAAATACTCGGAGTTACCAAAAATTGGGTTAGATATAAATTACCCAAGAGGCTGATTAGACAAGGTACTAATCCAGTTTGCATCGGGCAAAAACAGAAATGGTTTTTGTTGCAATTAGAGTGCAAAGAATCAGATGTCGATGTGTTAAGTTCAGGGCATCCTGAATTTGATGATTGGCGTTGGGTTAGTTTTTGGTATCCAGTAAGAAACGTTGTTTCATTTAAACGAGATGTGTATCGACGAGTAATGAAAGAGTTTGTGTCTTTTGCGATGCCTATTTACAGCAAAAACACGCAGCCTCAACGCAACCGAAGGCGACGGAGATAGTTTTAAAAGGCCCATGATAACTAGCTTAAAACGGATAGTTCAGGAAGTCAGTAAAATCCCCGTACTGGAGGAGGCGCTGAAGCACCTGACTAGCAGCATTAAAGAAGCTATTGGCGTGGACTCTTGCTCGGTTTACCTTGCTAACTACGAAAAACAACATTTTATGCTGATGGCAACTGATGGTCTCGATTCTGCGGCTGTCGGTAAAGTGGCAATTGGCTTTTCCGAGGGCTTGATTGGTTTAATCGGTCAACGTGAAGAGCCGTTAAATATTCTTGATGCTCAGTCGCACCCGCGCTTCAAACACTATCCCGAAGTCAAAGAAGAAAAATATCACGCGTTTCTTGGAACTCCCATAATACATCAACGAAAAGTCTTGGGTGTTCTTACGTTACAACAGAAAAAGAAACGCCGTTTCAGTGAAGATGAAGAAGCCTTTTTAGTTACCCTTTCTACGCAAATTGCGTTAGAAATCGTGCATGCAGAAACCCGTGGTTTTCTGTCTTTTATGGACGACAATAATCGAGATAAATGGCAACGAAAAATATCCGGTGTGCCTGGCTCTGCCGGCTTGGGAATGGGGATTGGTTTTGTACCTCACTTTAAAGTCAGTCTGTCCAGTCATGTTGCCAAACGATCAGACAACAAAGAGCTAGAAATCGCTCGCTATCGTGAGGCGGTGAATGTTACACGTAGCCAAGTCGAGGAGCTATCTTCACGGATTGAGGGACAAGTCCCCAGTGATGTTCAGGCTATTTTCCAAATTTACAGTCACCTTTTAGACGCCAATAGTCTTGGTCATGAGGTAGAAGCACGAATTAAAGACGGCTGGGATGCTGCCAGTTCACTAAAATATATCATTGAAAATTACATTCAACAGTTTCGCAACATGAGCGATCCTTACATGCAAGAGCGAGCTGTTGATATTGAAGATCTTTCCAACCGTATATTGGCTAATATATTGGGAGGTGACAGCCCAGATCAGCGACCACTGGATGTCAATCAAAATGCGATTTTGGTTGCTGATGAAGTTACCGCGCCTATGCTTGCTGAATTTTCTACAATGAAGTTATGCGGCATTATATCTGTGCGAGGTTCTAGCAACTCTCACGCCGCTATTTTGGCTCGAGCAATGGGTTTACCTGCGGTGATGGGGTTATCTGATGCGCCACTTTCTTTACTCGATGGTAAAAAATTGTTGGTCGACGGTTACTCTGGTGAAGTCATCGTTTCGCCCTCAGAAAGTGTTCGACAAGAATTCAATATATTGGTTAACGAAGAGCAAGAACTCTCTGACCGTATTCTGGAGAAAGCTCATCTTCCCTGTGTTACTGAGGATAACTACCCTGTATCTCTGTTTATCAACGCTGGTCTTTCGGCGGAGATGGAGAACACCAATTTCACTTATGGTGAAGGAGTTGGCCTGTATCGCACCGAAGTGCCTTTTATGTTGCGAGAGCGTTTTCCGTCTGAACAAGAGCAGATGACCTTATACCGGGAAATGCTCGAATCTGCTCCAGATAAACCCATTACTATGCGTACCTTGGATGTTGGGGGAGATAAGCCTCTGCCCTATTTCCCGATCAGTGAAGAAAATCCATTTTTGGGCTGGCGTGGAGTGAGACTGACCCTTGATCATCCGGAAATTTTTCTGGTTCAGATACGCGCTATGCTGCGCGCAAATATTGGCTTGGGTAACCTGCAAATTATGTTACCAATGGTCACGTCCGTTTCAGAAGTTAACGAATCTAAACGCTTAATCAAGCAAGCTTACCATGAAGTATCAGAAGAAATTTTAGACACTGGTACTGTATTAGAGATGCCTAAAATTGGGGTGATGCTGGAAGTCCCTGCAGTTATTTATCAAATTCCACAATTGGCTAAAAAAGTCGATTTTTTCTCAGTTGGTAGCAATGATTTGACTCAGTATCTACTTGCTGTAGATCGCAATAACGCCCGTGTTTCAGGATTATACGACAGTTATCATCCAGCAGTACTGGCAGCGCTGTTGAGCATAGTAGAGCAGGCCAATGAGCATAATGTGCCTATTACTGTTTGCGGCGAATTAGCCGGCGAACCAGGTGGTATTATTTTATTGTTAGCCATGGGCTACAATAAATTCAGTATGAATAGTCACAACTTGTTGAAGATTAAATGGGTTGTTAGAAGCGTCACCGTAAAACAATCTAAAATATTATTACAAAGTGTTCTTGCTTGTGACGACCCTTTGGAAGTACGTGAACAGATTAATCAATATCTTGAGTCAATCGGGTTAGGCGGTTTAGTTCGAGCAGGTATTTAATTGTTTGAGATACCTACACTTTTTGCCGTTTATTTAGCGCTTGGTGCGGTTGTTGGTTTTCTAGCCGGTTTACTAGGAATCGGCGGCGGGCTGATTATTGTACCTGTATTGATGTATGTATTTGAACGACAGTTGGGCTTGCCCTTGTTACATGCATTGCCGATGGCCATAGCGACTTCTTTATCGACCATCATTCTAACGGGTTTATCCTCCACTCTATCCCATTTTAGGTTGCGTCATATCAACTCAAACATTGTCATCTGGTGTGCACTTGGTATCATTCTCGGCGCTTTGGCTGGTCCTCAGATAGCGGTGCGAATACCAGCCGAAAGTCTAAAACTAATCTTTGCTTTTATGGTCCTATTTATTGCCTTGCAAATGATTTTTTTAAAGCCGAAAAGTGTCAAAAGCGCAATTTCAAAGCCGATGTTAATCACTATTGGTTGTGTGACTGGGATTATTTCCGCGTTTATGGGCATTGGCGGCGGAGCAATCATGGTTCCTGCTTTGGTTTGGTTTCGAATTGATATTAAACAAGCCATTGGTTGTGCAGCTTTTTGTGGAATGGTCATTGCGATATTTGGTTCTTTTAGTTTTGTCTTGGCTGGTTGGGAAGTGCAAGATCTACCATCAGCTTCATTTGGTTATATTTATTTACCTGCGGTATTGGGCATTGTAATGACATCAATATTTACCGCTCAATTGGGGGCTAAAATTAGCCACCGTTTAAATACACAACGTTTAAAACAAATATTTGCGGCATTCTTGGTCATAGTTAGCCTGCAAATGTTTTTAGGATAATTGAAATTATGTCGCAAAGTTATTACACCCTCCCTGAAATAGATCCTGCTATTTTTAATTTGGGTTTCCTGAGTCCCAAGTGGTATGGAATGATGTATTTGGTCGGTTTTGTTGCAGCTTGGTGGTTAGCTAATCGTCGCCTTGCTCGCACAGGCTGGAGCAAAGAACAGCTTAGCGATATGTTATTTTGGGGATTTTTAGGGGTTATTATTGGTGGTCGCGTTGGCTACGTGATGTTTTATCAGTTTGCTTTGTTTATTGATAACCCTCTGTATCTGTTTAAAATTAATGAAGGTGGGATGTCGTTTCATGGCGGACTACTTGGCGTTTTAACGGCATTATGGCTCAGTGCTCGACGCTTAAAAGTGCCATTTTTAGTGGTGGGGGATTTTATCGCTCCGCTAGTCCCCATCGGCCTGGGCGCTGGGCGCATAGGCAATTTCATTAATTCTGAACTTTGGGGACGCACGACAGACGTGCCTTGGGCTATCATTTTTCCGAATGCCGGCAGTGAACCTCGTCACCCTTCGCAACTTTATGAATTTGCGCTTGAAGGGGTTTTGTTGTTTATTATTTTGTGGTTATATTCTAAAAAGCCGCGCCCAATCGGTGCTGTTAGTGGCATATTCTTATTAGGTTACGGTTGTTTCAGATTCTTTGTGGAGTTTTTCCGTCAATGGGATGGCCATTTAGACTTATATTTAGGTTTCCTCAGCCGTGGTCAAATGTTGTCATTGCCGATGATAATTGCCGGCGTATTAATGATTGTTTGGGCTTACAAACAAAACAAAATATACCAACCTCAAAGCACTAATCAAAAGAAAGGTAAGAAAGTTTAAATGCAGCAATATTTATCATTAATGCGCCATGTTTTAGAAAATGGCAGCAAAAAAGAAGATCGTACCGGTACTGGCACATTAAGTATCTTCGGCCATCAAATGCGCTTTAATCTGGCCGAAGGTTTTCCATTAATCACCACAAAAAAATGTCATATGCGCTCGATAATCCACGAATTATTGTGGTTTATAAAAGGTGAAACCAATATCGCCTATCTCAAGGATAACGGTGTTAGCATCTGGGATGAATGGGCCACGGATGAAGGTGAGCTTGGCCCAGTATATGGGAAACAATGGCGCAGTTGGCAAGGCACAGATGGCAAAGTAGTTGATCAACTTAGCGACTTGCTTGAACAAATAAAAAGTAATCCTGATTCTCGGCGATTATTGTTAAGTGCTTGGAACCCAACGGTATTGCCAGATAGCAAATTATCTCCTAAAGAGAACGCCAAACAAGGTAAACAGGCGCTTCCGCCATGCCATACTATGTTCCAGTTTTACGTCATTGATAACAAGTTGTCCTGTCAGCTTTATCAACGCAGCGGTGATATTTTTCTGGGCGTTCCTTTTAATATTGCTAGTTATGCTTTATTAACCATGATGGTTGCACAGGTGTGCGATTTAGAATTAGGTGATTTCATCCATACTTTTGGCGATGCTCACCTTTATACTAATCATCTGCAACAAGCTGAATTACAGTTAAGTAGAGAGCCTTTGCCATTGCCGAAAATGAAGCTGAATCCAAACATCAAAAGTTTGTTCGATTTTACGATTGATGATTTTGAGTTAGTCGACTATCAATGTTATCCACATATCAAAGCACCGGTCGCCATCTAATGAGTTTTTTGCGTGTCTACTAAAATACTCATTTGTGACGACTCTGGTTTCGCTCGCAAGCAAATGGCGCGCGCTTTACCGCGCGGTTGGGATGTCAGTATCAGTTTTGCCGAAAACGGCGAGCAAGCGATTAAGATGATCAAAGCGGGTAAAGCTGATTTGGTCTTCTTAGATCTAAATATGCCGGTTATGGACGGTTATCAGACCATGCAGGTGATTAAAGAGCAGGACTTACCCTCTTTAGTGATTGTGGTGTCAGGTGATGTTCAACAACAAGCGCGCTCTCGAATGCAACAAATGGGAGCGTTGGATTTCATTAGAAAGCCGGTAGATAGTCAAAAGCTGGCTGCGATTTTAACCCAATACGGTATTTATTCAGGAAGTGATTTACGCCCAGATACTACCAGTAACCAAGGCACCACCCCAAGTGCTCCAACACGCCTATTGAAAACACAGCAATTTTCTGTAGCGGAAAAACTGGACGTTTATCGTGAAATGGCCAATGTTGCTATGGGACAAGCCGGTGAAAAGTTAGCACAGTTGCTGAATATATTTATCGATTTACCCATACCCAATGTCAATTTGATTGAAACCACAGAATTGCACATGGCAATGGCTGAAATTAACAATAATGACAGTGTGTCGGCCATTTCTCAGGGGTTCATTAGTGCCGGCATCAATGGCGAAGCTATACTGATTTTTAATGATGGTAATTTTGCAAATATGGTGGATTTGCTAAATTACAAGAAAGCTAAGCTTGATGAATCCATGGAATTAGAAGCATTGATGGATGTCGCCAATATTGTGGTAAGTGCATGTTTGAGGGCTTTATCAGACCAGTTGAATGTGACTTTTACCCATAATCATCCCATAGTGTTAGGACAACATTGTGGTTTGGATGAGCTGTTACAAAATAATGTGTCTAGATGGAATAGGGTGCTTGCTATAGAAATTGCATATGCCATTAAAGCTAAATCTATTCACTTTGATTTACTCTTACTGTTTCCAGATAAATCAATCGACCTAATGTTTGAAAAACTGGTAGAAGGTAACTAATAACTAATGAGTGATGACTTCTCTGACATAAATGCACTTCATTGGCAGTTTGATTTGCTTGGCTCAATTGAAGTGGGAATCACCGTACTTGACCGTGACTTTAATGTGCTGGTGTGGAATCAGTTCATGGAAAATAACAGCGGTATTTTACCTAGTCAAATCAAGTACAAAAACCTTTTTGAATTTTTTCCTGAAATAGATAAAGAATGGTTCTTAGTCAAAACAGAGCCGGTACTGAGGCTCAAGAGTTCAGCATTTATTATTTGGGAACAACGACCATTCTTGTTTAAATTTGAAACCAGTCGCCCAATTACCTCTGCTTCAGACTTCATGTATCAAAATGTCACCATATTTCCACTGACCTCGTTAGAAGGAAGGGTAGAGCAGATTTGTATCGTTGTTTACGATGTAACTGATGAAGCATTAAACAAAAAAGGCATCGAATCTCTTAATCAGCAATTAGAACAGATTAGCCGTGTTGACGGATTGACAGGCGTATTTAATCGGCGCTATTGGGAAGAACAGTTTTCACTGGAGCACAAGCGGATTGTACGTAATGGCTCCCCGGCATCAGTACTGATGTTAGACATCGATCACTTTAAAAAAGTCAACGATACCTATGGTCACCCGGCAGGTGATTATATTATAAAAACCTTGGCTAAGGTTGTGCAACAATCCATCCGAGAAACTGATCTTGCTGGGCGTTATGGAGGAGAGGAGTTTGCGGTGCTACTACCAGAAACCAATGCCGAAAATTCTATGATTGTTGCCGAGCGGATCCGCACTAGTTGCGAAAACTTATTGCCGGTTTACGAGGGCAATGAAATTCCCTTTAGTGTGAGTATTGGCATCGCTGAATTCCGAGTTACTTATCAAGATCATATGGCTTGGTTAGAAAAAGCCGACCAAGCTTTATACACATCTAAAAAAGAGGGACGGAATCGGGTTAGTAAATATTAACCAACTGACAGCGTTCCTAGTTTGATAAGATTTAAGATGTTGGTTCTGCCAATGTGGCGAATTGACATCAGCGCAGGTCACGTTTTTCCAACGCATATATATGATCCTTTATCATCCATAATATGACCAAGCTTGGCAGAACCATTACTGCTGTTAGTATGAAAAAGAAAGCCCAATTTCCATCCATCCAATCAACTAAGAAGCCACTGGCAGATGCCATTAGGGTTCGACTTAAGGTGCCCAAAGACGCCATAAGCGCATATTGAGAAGCAGAAAACGCTTGGTTACAAAGAAGGGAAATAAATGCAACCAGTGCCACTGAACTCCAAGCTGCAGTAAAGCCGTCTACAAAAATAGTGGCTGCAAATAAGGCTTTATCGGGCCCGACAACTGACATAAGTGCAAACATCAGATTACTTGCTGCCATGGCTATTCCACCTGTCATTAACCCTCTATAGATACCATATCGAACATTGACCATTCCGCCTAAAACAGCAAATACAATTGTTACCCACCAATTAAGTATTTTGGAATAACTGCCAATGTCGCTATTGGTAAAGCCCAGTTCTTTATAAAAAACAATACTCATGCGACCTAAAAAAGCTTCGCCGATTTTGAATAAAAAGATAAAGGCTAAAATAGACAGCGCTAGTTTTACGGTATTGCGGCTGAAAAAATCTCGAAAAGGTTCAATTAAAGTCACCATTAACCAATTTGTCACCCGTTGAGAGCGATTTAACTGCAGATCGCCGACCATGGCTTTGGCATATCGTGCACTCGCAGCGACTTGCTGTTCTAAGCGGCTAGTGACAGGCTCATCACTAAAGAAAACCAACAGCATTAGTCCAGCCATGATTGCCGCTAAAACAAAATAGATATCCGACCATTGCCAACCTGCCATATCGGCAATGAAAAAGGGAATTGAGCCTAAGCCCCCATAGCCTGTCCACCAACCCGCGGTCGCCATAGAGGATGCGGCGGCGAGCTTGTCTTTTTCATAGGGTTTAATAATATCGATTCGATAAGCATCAATGGCAATGTCTTGGGTTGCAGAAAATATCGCAATTGAAAATCCCACTAAACCAATCACTAACAGGTTTTCCTCTGCCGGAACCACAGCCATACCGACGCAGGCAATGATAATCATTAATTGTGTTGTCACAATCCAGCCTCGGCGTTGACCAAGTACCGGTGGTTGGACTCTATCCAGTAACGGAGACCATAGGAAGTTGATTGAATAAGCAATTGTTATTGAACCAATTAAACCTATTGACGAGCGGCTAAGACCGCTTTCTTGCAGCCAAGCCGATAGCGCAGAACCGATCATCACCCAAGGGAAACCGCTGGCGATACCGAATAAAAAGACAAAAAGAAGACGCTTATCTTTATAACAAAGAAGTGTATTTTTTAATGTTTCAGACACAAATTTTCAATAGCTTAGGAAAAGAGCTATTGGATCACGTATAACTTAACAGTTCAATATCTAATTCAATTTTGCAGCACAAAGGGCGGTTGTTGAGGGTTACGGTCGGATACCGATGCAATCTAAGGGGTATTGCCCTTCACCTTCTAAATAGTTTAAGCAGGTTTCAAGTTCTGAACGAAGATATTGATCATGTAACAATTTTTGTTCTGGCCAATAATTTAGCTGATGTAGCAAGTGCCAGAAAACACGCTCTTTTTGCGAGTAGGGTTCATCCACTCTTTTTTTAACATGCGCCCACTCTTCAAGAGTGTCCCAAAAATATAGGTCTAACTCTATGTAGGGGATTTTGTAAGACCAATATCCCCGAACAAAAAAAGCTAGTTGACCAGCTTTATTATTTATAAAGTTTTCAATATTCACGGCTATTTTGAGTGACTCCGTTTGGTAGAATACTATGAAGTATAGACCGCAAACTTAACGAATGTTCCCTAGGATTGGAATAAAATTTTCATCCAATTGATATATTGAGAAATTAACTACGCAAAAAAAACGGCTAAGGGTAAATTTGTGGGCAAGGTGGAGCTTGGCTTTTTTACCAACCCATATGGGTCAACCAACCATAAATTTCTTTGCCTAAGCGGGCAAACTGTTGGTTGTCCATAGTTTGACCTATTAACTCTCTTTGCCGATACATCATTTTCAACGATTTTATCGATTGTATTTTCCGTTGACTCACTGTCGCTTTTGCCCAAGAGGTATCCCACGCTGAATAAACATCAAGGTAAGGCATTTGCGTTTCAGCTACCCATTTAGGGAGTTGTTGATTGTAACTACGGTCTGGCCATTGCGGACTAATTGACACCATGCCGTCAGGTTGATCTAATTTATTTTCAGCATATATTTTGGTTAGCCATGCGGCACTTGTTCCTTGCGCAATGACTAGGAAAAAACCATTATATTGACGTGTTTTACCTGTAACTGCCTGCATCTGTTGAATAATCTGCTGTTCATGTAGTTCAAATGCGGGCTGTTCAATTTGACTTGTTGCCGCTTTTGTTAAGGTCTCTTGCACGGCGCTAGAAGTGGGTGTATCTGGAGTTTGGCTGCTAGTGTCAGCGGCTTGATTATTAGTTGTTGTCTCATCAAGGGCAGGCCAAAAACCACTGATTGGCGCAGGCATTATCATCGTCACCCAGCCAACATTATTGAGCGACGTAGACAGTTGAGATAATCCATGTTCACTAAATGGGTTTCTGCCTGACTCACTGATCAAAACAGCGACGCCACGGGTTATCGCCGTATTTGATTCCGATATAACAAGTGGAATTTGTTTTTCACCTACCAAAAGGACATCATATTGATCGTCAAATTGACTGTGTTGAATGTCATTCAGAGCCGCTTCAGGTGATTGCATGCCATGCGCAGCAAAGCCGATCATTAATATGATCAGGCCGAGTATTTTGCCTAACGATGACTTACCCACAATTGCTCACAATTCATTTAACGCTAATTATTATCTATATCGGTAGCAACGCTTTGAGACTTGAATGAAAACGGCACTGGGCATTCAAATGCCATGGGCTCATCCGTTAATGGATGGTTTAATTTGAGAGATTTGGCGTGCAGTTGCAAACGATTCGCCCCTTGCAGGGCTTGCTCATGGGCGTAAAGTCGATCGCCTAATATTGGATGACCGATACTAAGCATATGTACCCTTAGTTGATGAGATCGTCCAGTAATAGGAGTGAGTTCAACTAATGATTCATCATTATCACAGGCTAATCGTTTCCAATGGGTCAACGCTTTTTTGCCGCGTTCGTGATCAACCATTTGTTTTGGCCGATTAGGCCAGTCACAAATCA
The DNA here is from genome assembly GCF_040370605.1 of Aliiglaciecola sp. NS0011-25. NCBI lineage: Bacteria > Pseudomonadati > Pseudomonadota > Gammaproteobacteria > Alteromonadales > Alteromonadaceae > Aliiglaciecola > Aliiglaciecola sp. NS0011-25. The sequence goes on along the minus strand of NZ_BAABWR010000001.1, from coordinate 95,633 downwards.
GTGGTAAATCAATGCTACCTTGTTCTTCACTTAACTTACCAAATACCCTGGCAATATAAGATTTAGCCGTTTGCCGTAACTCAAATGCTTTGGATATTTTACGGTGGCTATCCATATCCAATGCCAATACGATAAGTCCCGATGTTGCCATGTCCAAGCGATGCACAATAGTTGCTGTTGGAAAGGATCGCTGGACTCTGAGCTGCAAACTATCTTTATGTTCAGGAGCTTTTCCAGGCACAGTTAATAGTCCACTGGGCTTATTTAGCACCAGCATGCTCTCATCTTGATAAACGATATCGAAATAGGGATATCGGCTGGGGGCATAATTTAAAATTGCCATTTACGCTGCTTTTCCAGTGTGGTTATAGTTCTTCATTAATGATTATTAACCACTAACCTAACCGCTTCTAAATGTACTTCAGCATTTCTTAAAGCATTATTTAAAGCGTCCAATTGATTGCGGATAAAATCTAATTCTTCTTCTCGAATAGATTTATTTACTTTGCTTAAACTTTGCAAACGCTGGAGTTCTTCGTGCAAGTTACTTTGCATACTATCTATGCATTGCTGTTTAATCTTGTCGGCGTCTTCCCCTGCAATGTCGGTGGCTTGTTGGATAGCTCTTTCAATTTGTGATTGCAGTGCATTCACTAACTGAGCTGACATCTTTTGATTCACACTATCGAGCATATGAAATACTTTATCGGTTTGCTGACCTTTTGGATCTACGGTTACTTTAATCGGAGTGGCGGGCATATAACGATTAACTTGCAAATGCTTTTCAGCTTTGGTCGAGAGCACGAACAAACACTCTAACCAATAATAGCCAGGTGGAAGTGATTTATCCCTATTCATTGCAATTGCACTTTTACCTTGCACATCAGTAGTGATGGTGTCCATTGCATGTTGCACCATGGGGTGATCCCAACTGAAAAAATGAACGTGTTCTAGCTTCGTCGCTGTTTGCCGTTCATAAGTGATAGTCATGCCTTCTTCTTCTAACCCTGGAAGTTGTGTATGCATCGACTCCGTTTGTTTTAACAAATAACAGTCGTCATCCTTTTCTTCTTGCAATACTCCAATGGTATCAAATAACTGGGTCATGAAACGTTCAAGTTTGGGTGAGTTATCGGAGTCTTCAATACCCTGAATAAGTTGCTGAATTTTCCCTTTACCGGATGAGTTAATCTCTAATAATTTGTCTCTGCCTTGCTCTAATTTACTTTTTAGCTGGGCATAAATGGTTTGCGTGTCTTCGATGAGTTTGCGCTTTGCCAACTCATCATGGGGGTTTTGCAACGAAGTGAGTAGCATCTCTTCAACTTCTTCGTAAACGCTGGTGCCTGCAGGACAGGTTAATTCGAAGGCATTGAGTCCATCATGATACCACTCAAGCATAACCTGCTGGGCCGAGTTTACAAAAAACGGTACATGCAATTTAACGTCATGTTTTTGTCCAATACGATCCAGTCTGCCTATGCGTTGTTCTAATAAATCTGGAACTTGTGGTAAATCAAATAACACCAAATGATGAGCGAATTGGAAATTTCGACCTTCACTGCCAATCTCACTGCAAATAAGTACCTGTGCGCCTTCTTCCGATTGAGCAAAGTAATTGGCTGTGCGATCTCGCTCTACAATACTTAACCCTTCATGGAAAACTCCGGCTCTGATCCCTGATTTTCGGCGAATTGCTTCGGCTAACATTAAGGCAGTAGATGCTTTGGCACAAATTGTTAGCACTTTTTCACCGCGCAGTCGCTGTAGATGGTCGATAAACCAATCTATTCTAGGATCGAAATCTGTCCAACTATCGACTAATTCTGGAATGCGTTCTGGCGAGAGCAAGCGACTTGAATCTAGCTCTACTTCAAGATATTGTTCATACTCTTCAGGCATCTGCAGCGGGTAGGAAAGCAACTCTCGGGCTGGAAAACCTGTGACACCAGAACGGCTGTTTCGGAAAAGCACTCGGCCCGTACCGTGCCTATCTAATAGTTGATGAATGAACTTATCTCTGCTTGCTGCATCAGCAATTTCAAGATTCGACACGAGATCTTCACCTGCAAATTCTTGGATTGCCTGAATCGCGCTTTCGTCCAAGGCTATTTCTTGATTGTCTCTAGCTAGCAAGGGTTCAATGGCTTTAGCAAGTTTGCTGTATTGTTGTTCTTCATGCACAAATTCTTGGTAACTATGGAATCGCGCAGGATCTAATATGCGTAAACGGGCAAAATGACTTTCATGACCTAACTGGTCTGGAGTGGCGGTTAATAACAGAACGCCTTTAGTCACTCGTGCCAGTTGTTCTACTACTTCATATTCTTGGGAAGGTTGCCCTTGTGACCAAGTTAAATGGTGGGCTTCATCCACTACCATTAGGTCCCAAGGTGCTTCACAGGCTTGTTGGAAATAGCGACTGTTGTGGGTAAGGAAGTCGAGACTACAAAGAATTAACTGTTCCGCTTCAAATGGGTTACCTGCTTCTTCGGCCATGGCTTGACAGCGCTCTTCATCAAAGATGGAAAAAGCTAAGTTAACCCGTCTTAACATTTCCACTAACCATTGGTGAACCAGGCTATTTGGCACTACGATCAATATTCTTTGCGCCCGTCCAGTTAACAATTGTTGATGAATAATCAGCGCCGCTTCAATGGTTTTCCCTAAACCTACTTCGTCCGCTAATAACACTCGTGGGGCATGTCGGCGACCAACTTCTGAGGCAATGTGTAATTGATGGGGGATAATGTCGACTCGAGCGCCCAAAAAGCCTAACAAATCAGAGGTATCATGCTGATATTGGTGAGTGATGCATTTTTCTCGCATTTCGAACCATTTGGGCTCATCTACCTGACCAGCTAATAGACGTTTTTGCGGTTGGTTCAATTGAAAATGGTGGTCTACAAACGTTTCTTTTAGATCAACATCTTCGCCAGTGTCTAAACGCTTGCCGTGGTAGGTAAGCATATTTTCTCGTTGGCTGATTTTTTCTACTATGAATTGCCAATTAGCATGACTCGTTACTTTATCACCAACCTCAAATGTTACTCTGGTTAAAGGCGCTGAAGCTGGGGCATATGTGCGTGTTTCGCCTATCGCAGGGAAGAGTATTTCAACGGTTCTATTGTTTACGGCAATGATAGTGCCTAGGCCAAGTTCTGACTCAGTATTGCTAAGCCAACGTTGCCCTAAAGCAAAGTTGTTTGTTTGTATCATAGTAGAAAATCTCTTGGGCTGTACAGGCTAAATTTTAGCTTGCCTTTGAGCCAATTAAGGGCTTTCGCCAAATCATAAAGAGCGCGATTATAACGTTTATAACGGACTTTTGCAGTGTGTTATCTGTCTACCTCAAGTAAATAGCTTAACAACTCAATAAGGGGAGTAAAAACACACAGTGTAGGAACTCGTAAGGTGCGCATTAGGCTGTTGAAATTATCGATTGAATATCTGCCGTATCTTGACAAGATATTGATGTATAAGCTGTTTTTTAGAGATCTAAAAGTCTTTTGTAAAAGTTAATGAAAGTGGCGAAAAAGTGGTTTATGGTAATGATGAATTTAGTTAAAACCATGCGCCTATTTTTTCTATGCGGGCAGTTAAACGGAGTAGCGGATGCCAGAAAAAGCTGAAATGAATATCAAACTTTATGTGCTCGACACCAATATCCTCTTACATGAACCCCTCGCTTTTCTCTCTTTCAAAGAACATGACGTTGTCGTACCTATGACGGTTCTAGAAGAACTGGATTATATTAAAGATAGTAAAAAAGATGTTGCGCGGGATGCTAGAGTCTCTATTCGCGCAATGGAAGATCTGCTGCACGAGGCGACACCTGAACAAATGATTGAAGGGGTTGCCATGTCGGGGCTGGGCTCAGGGGAGTCAGCGCCTACAGGTCTATTATCTATCTTTGCTGACCATGGGTTACCTTTTGAGCAGCAGGTCTTTACCAGTAACGATAACGACAATCGAATTATTAATGCTGCTCTACATTTGCAAAAGATTAAACTGCCTAGACAAGTAGTCTTGGTAACCAAAGATATCAACATGCGTTTAAAAGCTAAGGGTGCTGGATTAGCCCATGTTGAGGACTATCGAACAGACCAATTGATCAGTGATATCAAGTATTTATCCAAGGGGTACCACACCTTCAATGGCGATTTTTGGCAATGCGTAAAAACCGTTGACAGCCGAACTGAAGGCCGAGATACGATTCATACTATTGATAAAAAAGCGTTGCCTGAAGCCTATATCAACGAGTTTTTGATTGATGATGAAGAGCAATTTGCCGGCTTAGTGGAAAACATAACCGAGGATACACTTGAGGTACTCGATTTAGGCTACGATCGTCTTATGGGACGCAATGCGTGGGGAATATCACCGAAAAATATCGGCCAAGCTATGGCATTCCATGCGCTACTTGACCCACATATTGATTTGGTTATTCTCACCGGACCTGCCGGCAGTGGTAAAACCTTACTCGCACTTGCTGCAGCGTTGGAAATGGTTATCGAAAAAAATATGTACGATAAAATTATCGTGACACGTAGCACACCAGAAATTGCTGAATCCATCGGCTTTTTGCCCGGAACCGAAGAGGAAAAGATGGCGCCTTGGTTAGCAGCTATTACCGACTCTTTGGAAGTTTTGCATAAAAATGATGAGAACGTAAAAGGCTCGATGAGTTACATCATGGAAAAAGCCAATATACAATTCAAATCAGTAAACTTTATGCGTGGTCGTAGTATTCAAAATGCCATTGTAATTTTAGATGAGTCACAAAATTTAACCGCTTCTCAGCTCAAAACCATCATAACTCGATGTGGTGAAGGGACTAAGCTCATTTGTGGCGGGAACTTGGCACAAATCGATAGTAATTACCTAAGCGCGGTGACTTCTGGATTAACGTATTTAGTTGAGAAATTTAAAGATTTCTCAGGTAGCGCTACTATCAACTTAGACGGCGTAGTGCGTAGCCGTTTGGCTGAATTTGCGGAAGAAAATTTATAAAACCAGTTTACTCAAATAGTCACTAGATTAATTAAAAAGAGATTTTTTCACATCTCTTTTTTATTCGTTTTTATTTATCACGTTTACCTGCAACTTAAAGAGCCAAGTAAATCTCGTATTGGTATAGATTATTGGGTTTCAATAATAAGCCGAATGTGTGCTTGAGTGGTTTCTAACTGATTCACAGCTAAGGGATTGGCACAACCCGAAAAGTGCCATTTGCAATATGTCTGGCGGTGTCATCTGAAATTTTTCCAATGCTCACCATTGCAGGCCCTGTCGGTTCAATTAAAACATGTTGGGCACCACGAATATCGATGGCTTTTTCGTCTGGACGCTCACCCAAGTTTACGGCTAGAAGAGCATGATTGGGCAGGTAGACCATTGCCATGCTGAGATCTGGCAGCAAAGAGCGCATCAAGGAGGCTGTTAATGTGGCTTTGCTATCGCAATCTCCTTTATTGTTATTGAGCACCTCTATCGGTGTGAAGAATCCCGCGCCGTTGGAATCTATGCGACTAGTCAATTCGTTGTAGGGAATTGTTTGAATCCAGCCTAGCATCAAGTTCACGTATGTTCGCGTGTCACTTCCTTGTTCTAATTGTTCGTATATAGCTTGAGCTGCGGGCAGTAAAATTTCTCTGCTTTCCTGGATATAACGAATATGGTCGGGAATGACGCCTTCTTGTCCCAAATGGTTGACGAAGCGAGTGTAGTGGTTTGCAAATAAATAATCATCAAATGCACTATCTTGCTTTTCAGACATAAGTGATTTCCACTTGTCTAGCATTTCTTGATATCGGCTAGTCACTTCAATCTCTAAACGATTACCGCGTTGCTGAATGAGGACGCGGGCTTCTTTAGGATCGACCCTTTGGGCTTGTTTCATCAGTTCAATGTAAACATAGCGCTGAGCAATTTCTGGTTTAAATACGGTTTGATTTTGATACTGATCTTGGGCTGCGGATTTGTCGAGTGAAAATTCCAACGTCTTAGTTTGGTTTGACTGGTCAATCCATTGATAGTTGAAAACGACGTTTTCTCCATCAGAAGATTGGTTAAATTGTAACTGTTGCGCGTCAACCGCAAATATCGAGGCTGCAGAAAATAATACACACAAACTTATGAATAATCGTTTCATTGGAATTCACCGTCTCTTTGTCTTAAGCATAGTAGCGAATTTCAGAGTTGAGGTTAAATTTATGGGCAACGAATTCTGAAATTATTTTGTTGTTTGTTCAGTAAGAAACCAATTTAGTTTGTCTCGCAGGGTAACTACTGTGCCAATAATGATAAGTGAAGGTGGTTTAATGTCAGCTGCTGCGGCAAGCTCTTGAATGGTAGCTAAACTGCCTGTCACAACTTTTTGTTTATCAGTGGTGGCAGATTGCACCATCGCTATTGGCATATCTTTGGGCATACCATGTTCAATGAGCTTGTCACGGATAATAGTTAGGCCAGTTATCCCCATATAAAAAACGATAGTTTGATTTTTTTGTACTAAAGCAGGCCAATCTAAATCAATAGTATTGTCTTTTAAATGGCCGGTTGCGAATACTACTGATTGCGCATGGTCGCGATGGGTTAACGGGATTCCTGCATAACTTGCCGCCCCTGTTGCTGCGGTGATCCCCGGCACCACTTGGAATGCAATATTACGACTCACTAGGGTCTCAATCTCTTCTCCACCACGTCCAAAAATAAAAGGGTCTCCGCCTTTGAGTCGAACCACTCGTTTTCCTTCTGCGGCTAAATCGGCAAGTAAAACGTTTATGTCTTGCTGGGGCAGAGTATGTTGGCTTTTAGCTTTCCCCACATAAATCTTTTCAGCATCTCGACGCACCAACTCTAGAACTTCTTTGGACACCAATCTATCGTAGACCACAACATCCGCTTTTTGCATTAACCGCAGGGCTTTGAAGGTAAGCAAATCTGGATCACCAGGACCCGCACCTACTAAGTAAACTTCACCATGGACTTTCTTTTGCTGGTGGTTTTCCAATGACTCGGCAAATAACGCCTCTGCTTTTTGTTGATTACCGTTAAACACCTGCTCTGCTACAGGACCATCAAGGATATCTTCCCAAAAAAACCTACGGGCAGTAACCGTCGATAATTTCTGCTTTACCAACTCTCTAAACTTTTCTGAGAATTGCCCTAGGCGAGCTGTTTTCTGCGGGATGTAAGATTCTAACTTTTGGCGTAAATAGCGTAATAAAACCGGTGCAACGCCACCACTGCTCATGGCGATCACAATTGGCGAACGGTCGATAATTGACGGGGTGATAAACTTGCACAAAGGTGTGTTATCAACCACATTAACTAAAATATTGGCATCACTAGCCAGCTTATGAACTTGTTGGTTCACTTCGCTGCTATCGGTTGCCACAAAAATCAGGTCTCGCTGCGTAATATCGTCATGGCTAAATTCTCTTGAAATGACGGTGATTAAGCCTTGTTCTGCAAACTGCGCTACTGTGTTACACATCCAAGGTGCTACTACTGTAATTTTTGCTTCGCTTTTAAGTAGCAATTCTATTTTACGGGCAGCCACTTCCCCTGCTCCTACTACTAAGCAGTTTAACTTTTGAGTATCAATAAAAATGGGGAAATAACGCATATCGGTTGCCTATAGTAGTAGTTGAGAAATAGATTCTGCGTGAAAATCCATATAGAACAAAAGTATTAAAAGCTAATTGATAGTTCTTTTGGTTATTTAGAATTTGAATCAAAAAACCCGCCTTGTGAGCGGGTTTGATATTTTATCGTTTATCGAATTTCCGTGATTTACGTTTCGGTGGCTCTTCGCTCCACTCACGAATGGCTAAACGCTGTCCTGCTACACGTGTCTTTTCAAGTACACCAAAAGTGTTAGCCGGCATGCCTTTTGGCAAATCAACGGTACTGAAGTTATCAAATATTTCAATAGCACCAATATTTTTACTGCTAATATTTGCTTCGTTAGCTATAGCTCCAACGATATTACCAGGCTTGGCACCGTGTGTATGACCAACATCAATTCTATAACGTTGCATACCTTCATCGGGTTTGCTGCTGCGGCTACGTTTTGGTCCACGATCATCTCTTGAACCACGTTCTCTGCCGCCGCTACGAGGTGCTCTTTCCCGATCATTATAAGCAGGTTTTGCATTTAAGTCAGGGCGGTCGCCTTCTTTAAGAATTAATGGCTCATCACCTTGCGCAATTTTAGCTAAAGCGGCCATGATTTTCTCTGGAGCTGCTTCAGTTTCTTTTTGAATTGATTCAACAATTGGAATTAAGCTCTCAATTGAATCATCTTGAATGGCTTCGATTACGCTGGTTTTAAAACGAGATAGTCGAGTTTCATTGATTTCTGAAATCGATGGAATCGGCATCTGTTCAATGCTTTGTTTGGTTGCTTTCTCGATAGAGAACAACATGCGCTTTTCACGATGTGAAATAAATAAAATCGCATCGCCTTGGCGTCCCGCACGACCGGTACGACCAATTCTGTGTACGTAAGATTCGGTATCATAGGGAACATCGTAGTTGATAACGTGGCTGACACGCTCAACGTCCAATCCACGGGCTACTACGTCGGTGGCCACAAGAATATCAATTTTACCTTGTTTAAGGCGATCAACCGTTCTTTCTCGTGCGTTTTGCGCGATGTCACCATTTAATGGTTCAACATCGTAACCACGGGCTGATAATTTATCAGCTAATTCTACGGTAGCGGTTTTGGTACGTACGAAAATGATGACACCATCAAATTCTTCCACTTCCATGATACGGGTTAAGGCTTCTAACTTATGATGTCCAGCAACCTGACAAAAACGCTGTCTAATGGTACTTGCGGTACTCACTTTGGACGCAATTTTTACATGTTTAGGATTATTCAAATAACGTTCAGTTATTTTCTTAATTGGCGCTGGCATGGTCGCTGAGAAAAGCGCAGTTTGGCGAGTCGCTGGCGCGTGGCTTAAAATCCATTCCACGTCGTCAATGAATCCCATACGCAACATTTCATCGGCTTCATCTAGTACCAAGAAGCGTAATTTGTCTAGTTTAAGCGTGCCGCGTTTAATATGGTCAATAACACGCCCTGGCGTACCTACCACTACCTGAACGCCACGTTTTAACTGACGAATTTGATTGTCGTAAGATTGGCCACCATAGATAGGTAAAACGCGGATTTTTTTCGAAAAGCTAGCATACACTTGAAACGCTTCTGCTACTTGGATAGCTAATTCGCGGGTAGGCGCTAAAACTAATAGTTGAGTGTAATCTGCGTCAATGTCTAGATTGGCCAACATAGGAAGTGCAAACGCACCGGTTTTACCTGTACCTGTTTGTGCTTGGCCAAGAAGGTCATGCCCTTGTAATATTAACGGTATACTCTCAGCTTGAATTGGAGAAGGCTTTTCATAGCCCACTTTTTCAATCGCTTGCAAGAGTGCTTCAGGTAGATTAAGTTCTTTAAATGTTATATCTGTCGTACTGGTCATTCATGATCCCTGGTTACCGGATAAGTAATTAACTGACATCAGCTAATTACAGCTAAACAGGCAATCTTGAAAAGTGCCTAAAGGCCGGTATTGTTTAAAGGCGTAGTATATTAGATAACCTTATTTTAAGCCAACAAAGGTCTCATTTCAGGTGATATTTTTTGGTTTTTTAACTGGTAGTTAACGGTGAATTAACATAAGAGGCATAATTTTAATAAAATCAGTGTTAGTCTAGGCGTTTTTAAACAAAACTTACTGTTAAAAAAATAACAAGCCTTGTAGCATAGAGCTAATTCGACATTAAGGAAGAGTTAACAATATGAGAACATTACTAATAGCATTTAGCGTTAGCCTCATTCTAGGATGCACTCAAAAAACAAGTGAGGAACACTTAACGTCCGCGCAAGAATTCGTTGAACAGAATAAATTTAATTCTGCAGTTATTGAACTGAAAAGTGCCGTTCAAGCTGACCCTAAAAATCCTAAAGCGCGTTTCGAACTTGGAAAAGTGTACTTAAGACAAAAACAATATGAAAGTGCAGAAAAAGAACTAAATCGAGCATTAGAATATGGTCAACCTGCTTCAGACGTCATTCCTTTATTATCTCAGGCCTATCAAAATTCCGGTGCTTATGCAGAATTGAGTGAAATTGACCACTCAGAAGCAGGGATGACACCTGAGCAAGAGATAGAAGTGGGCTTCTTTAAATTGCAGTCGCTGGCCCAATTAGGAAAAGAAGCAGATGCGAAATTATTATTAGAACAACTTAGTACCATTAACGCTGATACTGTTTATAGCGGATTAGTTGAAGTCTTTGGTTTAGTGTTAAATCAAAATATCGACGAAGCGATAAATAAAACCGATTCGTTGGCGCAAAAGTATCCTGAAAATGCCGATGTACTTAAGTTGCAAGGTCAATTGTATTTGCGTACTCAACAGGCTGATAAAGCAGCCGAGGTATATGAAAAGTACTTAGCGTTATATCCAGAAGATACACAGATTGTATTTGTCTTAGCAAAACTTTTAGTTGATAACGGAAAAATTACCCAAGCAGAACCATACATTGATCAATTATTAGCGATCAACCAAGATAATGCCTTACTTAATCAATTGAAAAGCGTCGTCAGTGCAGCCAAAAACGAGCATGAAAACGCGCAAAAATATGCTGAAAAAGCAATTCAAAGTGGTCGCGGTGACCCAGTTTTGAGATTGATTGCAGGGCATGCGGCATACGTGCTCAAAGACTATGAAGCGGCGAATACTCACTTGTCTTATATTGCCAGTTCTTTGCCAGCTAACCATCCAGCGCTAAAAATGTTGGCGGCCAGTCAATTGGAGTTGGGGTTATCTGAAGATGCGAGCAATGTATTGGAAATGTTCAGTGAAGTGACCGAGCAAGATGCTAAGCTGTTTTCCAAAGCCGGATACGAGTTAATTCGTGCTGGCAATCTAATCGATGCCAAAGAAGTCGTTGCACGCTCAGCAGAGATAAGCCGTTCTGCGGAAGACCTAACTAGATTGGGCGTATTAAGACTCTCATTAAATGATGTCAGCGGCATCATAGACTTAGAAAATGCGCTTGAACAAAGTCCAGATATGGATGTAACAAGAGCAACCTTAGCAAATGCGTACCTTGCAACTCGACAATTCGATAAGGCACAAGAACTTGCTGACGAATGGATTGCCTCTAATCCAGAAGACTTTAAAGCCTATATGCTTGCCGGAGAACTGGCGATTAAGCAAAGTGATTTTGATAGTGCATTGGCTATGTATAAGAAGGCCGAAGCGCTAGATCCTGAAAATGGTTTGATAAAGCTAGCTATTGCCAACTTAGACATAGCCAAAGGTAATCGTGATTCCGGGCATGAAAAATTACTGGCTATTTTATCTAAGAAACCAAGCTTTATACCCGCTTTAGCATCCTATTACCTTTCTCATCGTCAATTGAAAGAAAGTGCCAAAGGTATGCAGCCGGCGTTAACAGCTCTACAAAATGAACCGCAAAATACAGACTTGAAGCTGGTAGTAGCTCGAATGTATTTAACTGAACAAGATTGGAATCAGGTTTTAACAACCCTTGAGAGTATCCCTGAGAATGATTCTATACCTTCATCTTTTTGGAATTTAAAAGGTAAAGCTTTGCTTGGAATTGGCGGTATAGCAGATGCCAATCAACATTATGATAAATGGCTTGCCAGTTATCCAAATAGTAGAGATGCCAACTTAGGTAAAATGCTATTGCTTGATGCCAAAGGAGATTTCGCCGAAGGTGCCAAACTAAGCAGTCGTTTTCTTGAAGCTCGTGATGATTTAAGTGTAGAGGTGTTGAGAACACATTTCTTAGTTATGTCCAGACAGTTTGAAGAAGCTAAGGCCGCGCTTGCAAAGTTACCAGAAGCCACTCAACAATTGCCTGTAGTCAAAGGCTTCAAAGCCCGCATTCAAATGTCCGACCAAGAATATGCCGATGCTCTGGTTAATTCTGAAGCCGTATATGAAGCAATACCCAATAGTCGAAATGCAGTGTTGCTTGCGGTGAATCTAGAACGACTTGATCAAAAATCTCAAGCGCTCGCGCTGCTGCAAAAACATGCTGAAAAGTATCCCAATGATATTGCGGTGAAAATGATGGTTGCAGAACGTCAAATAAGCGGTGATGAAGAAAAAGCCATCGCCACTTATGAGAAAACCTTAGAGTTAAACCCAAATAACTTTGTTGTACTGAATAACTTGGCTTATTTGTATGCGCAAAATGGACGTTTAAAAGAAGCCGAAAAATATGCGAAGCAGGCGGTTGAACAACATCCTAACAACCCTGATGCGGTGGACACCTTGGCGCAAGCTTTGATGAAACAGGAAAAGTATGAGGAAGCCTTAAAATATTATGACCGTGTGATAAATGATTCGATGGAGAATAACGAGATCTATCTTAATTATGTAGAAGTATTACTGGCAAGTGGTAACAACAGCTTAGCGAGAAGAAAGCTTGTGGAGCGTACTTTTACGGATGAAAATACCATCGCACGAGTCAAAAGCCTAAAAACCCAGTATGGAATTTAATGAGTGCAACATGCTCACCTCAATGAAGTGGCTGTGCGCTTGGTAAATTGAAATTAGCAAATTGAGACATAAAAATGGGAGCGAATGCTCCCATTTTTATGTCGGTTCAGAAGGTTAGGAAAAAGTTCTAATCCTTTTTGAAATTCTTACACTTTTGGGAAATAGGAAAATTCACCACATTGTTCAATGGCACTGTGGGTTTTTGGTTTGAACTTTCCTTATTCAAATCTATACAAACTAACTTAAAAGACTTACCAGCCAAGTGCTTAAATGGTTCTGAGACTCTTTTAATACGCATAATTTTATTCCATTTGAGATTTTAACCGTGGTCAAATTAATTTCGGCCACTGGTACAATCATTGTTAGCTATCATTTTGGTTTCGCTGCTTTTATTATTACTAAGCGAAAACAATGCCAGCTTTTAAAAATTGAATAATACAACTTTTACTGTCTTTACGGTTATTTAATTTACCTAATAGTTATGGTTAGCTATACTTTTGACGCTTTATCCCTTAAAAAACGTCCAAACGTCAATAATTTTTTGACGCTATACCTTTATAGTGCAATTAGAGCGGCTTTACTCTCATTTGAGATGAATAAATTAACAAAGCAGTGAGCATAAATGTTTACATTCGTGGGGGAAGTTGACCAATCCGCTGGCTGCACTCTGCGCCTTTTGCCAACACAACGGATTGGTGATGTTCAGTTACCTTATGATTTTACAGATATTTTTTGTTGATTGTTTTTATTAAGTTGTTGAATCTGCTCGTGAATGTCATTTAATTGTTTGGATAAGTCAGTAATTGTAGGTTCGCCTAACTCCAACATCTTATCATTTCGTGCTTTTTGGTTTTCCTGTTCCATGACATTAACCACAATACCAATCACCATGTTTAGGAAAGCAAAGGCACTTAAAAATATGAAGGTTAAATAAAATATCCAGCTAAGTGGATAAACCTCCATGGTTTCATACATCACGTCAGTCCAATCTTCAAACGTCATGACCCTAAATAGAGTTAACATGGAAATTGTAATATCACCCCATAGCACAGGGTTAATTTCTTCAAATAAGGTGCTTCCAATTGCTCCATAAATATAAAAGATTATAAACATTAATAACATGACATAGCCGAGTTGGGGCATGGCTTTGACCAATGATGTTAACAGTAGGCGCAGTTCAGGAATAATAGAAACCATTCTGAGCACCCTAAAAACCCTAACCAAACGGGCTATTATTGCCATGTCGGTGTTGTCTGCAGGAATAATACTTACCAATACAATTAAGGTGTCAAATATATTCCAAAGACTTTTAAAAAAGTCTCGTTTACGAGGTTCCGCAAAAAAACGAATGGTTATTTCAGCGAAAAAGAAAAAGGTAATAAACCAATCCAAAAAGGTGGTGACCGATATTAGAGTCGGTGACATTTCATAAGTTTTCGCGCCAACTAGTAAGGCCGAAAAAATAATTACCGAAATAACCACAAGTTCGAAAATTTTGTTAGACCGAATCTTTATAAATTTAGCTTTTATTGCAGACGCATTCATGTCAGTTGGAGTCCAAAGAAAGAGTTAAACAAAGCGCCGATATATTATCAAACAGCATGACAAGGTGAACATAAAAAATCCGCTAGCGGCAAAGCCGGTAACGGATTTTTTGCACGTTAATGGGGTTAAGAAGCGGGTCTTAACCCTCGGTTAATATCTTCTAAGTCTTGTTCTGTTAGGTTACCTGCAGAACGTTTCAAGGTCATAACTGCGGAGATAAAATCATAACGTGCGCTGGCAAGATTCCGACGCGCATCAAACAGGTTACGAGTGCTGTTAAGCACATCAACTATGGTGCGCGTACCTACGTCAAATCCTGCTTCAGTGGCTTGGAGCGCACTTTGTGCTGAAATAACCGCTTGTTCAAAAGCGCGAATCGTTGACGTTGCTGCCACTACATCATTATAAGAACTGCGAATAGAGCGAACAGTCGAACGATGGGTCAACTCTAAATTTTCACTGGCTGCAATGAAATTGTATTTTGCTTGGGCCGTTTGCGAGCTCACACTGCCACCTGAGTAAATAGGCACATTTAAGCTTAGGCCAATCGAATCATTGTCTCGTGCCGGTAAGTCAATACCAAGAACTTCGGTATCATCACTGCCAATTGAGGCCGTGAGGCTAACTGTTGGATAATGGCCAGCTCGAGCGTGTTTAATGTCATCTTTGGCTATTTCAGTTGCCAATTTACTCACCATTAAATCCAGATTCTTTTCTTCGGCGATGGAAAGCCAGCCATCTACTCGCTCTGGAATGGGTCTTGAAGCTGAAAAGCTTTCAGTATTGAGTACCGACAAGTTATCGTGATACTTACCAGTGATTTCTCGCAATTCTTCTAATCTAAGTTCAACTAAATTTTCAGCCACAATTTCTTGTGCAACCGTATTATCGAAATTAGCTTGAGCTTCATGCACATCAGTAATTGCAGTTAATCCAACTTCAAAGCGTTGTTTAGTTTGTTCTAACTGACGTTCAATCGCGCGCTTTTCTGCTTGCACAAATTCTAAGCCATCTTTGGCACGAAGTACTGCCAAATAGGCAATCGTGGTTCTAACAATAAGCTCTTGTTTGGCCAATGCAAAAGTGGTGTCACTTTGCTGAGCAATTTTTTCTGCTCGATTTAGACCAACCCAATTCTTATGGTCATATACCGACAACGAAAGGTTGATATCCCAACCCAAATTGGTTGTGTCAGTGGTAATTATTGATGGCGACGAACTGTCGTTTGAATAATTAAGTGATTCCTGAGAACTTTTACTATAACTAATAACACCAGAAACTTGAGGCAATAAGTTCGCCCGACTGATTGATATGCCTTCAAAGGCTGCGTCGCGATCAGCTTTCGCTTTATTGATCGTGGGATCTTGTTCCAGTGCGCGTTGATACACCTGATAAAGATCATCTGCATAGGCTTGAGTGGCCACGCTAAAGCCAATAAGCAGAGACAGAATTGATTTTTTCATTTGCTTTCCTATTTATGTTCCGTAGTGTATTGCATGATGCTAGTTTATTCGATTATTTTTATTTCGATTCAAAGTGTAAGTAAATCAAGCGTTAACCGAAATCGATAAGTGGTAACAGTATCCCTTGAAGTGTAACAGAATATGTTAGCTAGAACCTATGCTCTGTTGCCATTTTACTTCGCTTTTGTACTTTGCTAAGCAAGCTCGCGTATTTTCCCCAATGTTTTGTGCAAAATATTGGTACTTTCTCGGGAAGCAAAGCAGCGGCGAAATTAATAATGCTATTAGGCTATGGGATAGGTTGTATATCAAGGTAATTGAACTGATAAATTAGCAGATCTGTATTAAATTTGGGGATGAATAAATTGAAGCCTTTTCCAACGTTTACTAAAAACGATGTAAAACTAACTAAAACTGCACCACTTTATAGTGGCTTTTTCAAACTGATCGATTATCAATTTAGCCATCGTTTATTTGATGGCGGGTGGAGTAGTTCAGTTAAGCGTGAAGTGTTAGAGCGAGGACATGCCGTTGCTGTCTTATTGTTTGACCCAATTCTAGATGAATTTGTTTTTATCGAACAATTTCGTATTGGGGCTTATGCCACTAGTGAATCGCCGTGGTTGATTGAGATTGTTGCTGGCATGATTGAGAAAGATGAAGCCATCGAAGAGGTATGTCGTCGTGAAGCTTTCGAAGAAGCGGGTGTTACCATAAAACGTCTACACAAAGCATTGAGTTACCTTTCAAGCCCCGGTGGGACCACAGAGCGGATTCATATTTATGTAGGTGAAGTGGACGCGTCAACTGCCCATGGTGTACACGGACTCGATCATGAAAGTGAAGATATTTTGGTACGTCGCGCGACTAAGTTAGAAGCAATTGATTGGCTAAACGAAGGGAAAATCGATAACGCTGCTACGCTTATCGCGTTACAATGGTTTCTTATTAACGAACAAAAAGTACGTAATACTTGGTATGAAAACACTTAGTCGACAACGCAAATATGTTCCAAACCTACCGTCATTGCTGGCGGTGTGTGAGGCTAATTATGCGCGTTTGCTGCGTTTGTTACCTGACTGTGACACTGTGACACTAAGTTATACTTTTGAAATTAACGATGGTTTGTATTATCGCGTAAAAATTATTGATAGTAGTCGTTATACCAGTACTGTTGAGTTAGCCCAGCTGGCGGATGGCGTGCCTGCTTTTTTACGTCCAGTGATGCAGATTCGACTATATCATGACGCCAATGTAGCGGAAGTACTCAGTGCGCAACACATTGGCTCACTCAAACCCAGCTATGCCTACCCCAATACTAATATGCACCAGCCCAACGAAAAAGAAATGACCAACCGATTTCTTGCTGAATGGTTATCGTTTTGTTTGCGTCACGCTGAATCAATAGGCTCTTCAGAGATTTAGCGTAAATTATCATGGCAAAGATAGTCCAACTAAGTGATTGCCATTTGTTTAAAGACAAAAACAAATCTGGCTACAATAATATTAATCCCTACCAAACCCTCAAGTTATTGTTGTTACGGGTTGAGCAACTCAATCCCGACGGGATAATAGTAACCGGTGACATTTCAGGTGACGATAGCGAGCAAAGTTACCTGCACTTTTTGGATTTGATGGAACAGTTTAACCTATCCCACAACCTAAAGGTTATTGCTGGTAACCACGATCAATCTGGCTTATTTGATAGCCTGTTAGGCCAATTCGATTTAGCAAAGGGGCAACCTTGGCGACAAGACAACTGGTTTATTCATGGTTTAGACACTCGTCATCAAGGGACTTTGGGACAGGTTGGTGCTGCAGATTTACAAAATTTGTTAAATAAGTTGCAGAATCACCCTGACGATTTTCATATGATTGTTTGTCACCATCACCCGATTGAGTGTGGTGGTTGGATGGATAAACATGAATGGCTCAACCGTCACCAATTTGTTCATCAAATAAAGCAACTGCCGCAAGTGAAGTTAGTCGCATACGGACACATTCATAATGATATACAACAAAATCTGCATGGCTGTTGTTTTCAATCTAGTCCGTCTACTTGTTGGCAATTTGCGAATATGGCTGATTTTGCATTAAGCGAGGAAATGCCGGGTTTCAAGGTTTATCAATTGCATAACGATGGGACTTTCGATAATCAAACTATCCGCTTGCAACAGGAGCAATTAGGTTAAATGGAAAATGTACTAATTTATATTCACGGTTTTATGAGTTCGCCGCAATCTGTTAAAGCTCAACAAACTCTAGCTTATGTGCGTCAACACCATCCAGAATTGACAATGGAAGTACCGCAAGTACCCAACTATCCGCTAGATGCAGCTCAAATGTTGGAAGCCTTGGCACGCAAATATGAAGGTAAAAAGCTAGGTTTTATTGGCAGTTCTATGGGCGGGTTTATGTCCACTCATTTGGTTGAAATGTTTGGTGGCAAAGCCGTGCTGATCAATCCTGCGGTGCGCCCCTTTGAGTTATTGAAGGGATTTTTAGGCACTCATATCAATCCCTACACTGCTCAAGAATTTACCTTACAAGAACCGCATATTCAGCAGCTTGTTGATTTAAACACAACTGAATTAAAGAATCCGCAGGCGTATTGGGCACTATTGCAAACTAATGATGAAACCTTAGATTATCGTCAAGCAGAACAAAAATATGCGAATAGTCGCCTGACCATTGAACAGGGAGGCGATCATAGTTTCCAAAACTACGGCGATCATTTGCCAGAAATATTTGAATTTTTGCTGACATAACTTAATTCATCTGCCCCTAGTCTTTCTTTGTCTTATTGGGAGGAAAAATTGAATGTTATTTTTGCCTAAAGAAAAACACAATATGTTGATTGCTCAGTGCATCTTGAGTTGGTAACATCAGTAGCAGTACAGGTGTGACCAATCACCTCCTTTTGGCAACAAAAATCGAATAAAAAGCATGTCAAACCAATATAATTCTGATGCAATTGAAGTCCTTAACGGATTAGATCCAGTTAAACGTCGTCCGGGGATGTATACGGACACCACTCGCCCTAACCACCTTAGTCAGGAAGTTATCGATAATAGTGTCGATGAGGCCTTGGCTGGATTCGCCAGTAATATCAAAGTCACTTTGTTTGAAGACCAATCAGTGGAAGTGGTTGATGATGGTCGTGGTATGCCGGTGGATATTCACCCTGAAGAAGGGATTTCAGGTGTCGAGCTGATCATGACTAAATTGCATGCCGGTGGCAAATTTTCCAACAAGAACTATCAGTTCTCTGGTGGTTTGCATGGTGTGGGAATATCGGTTGTGAACGCATTATCTACCCGTGTAGAGGTAGTGATTCGACGAGACGGTAATGTTTACAGCATGGCGTTCGAAAATGGCGAAAAGGTCGAAGATCTCAAAATAGTGGATACCTGTGGTAAACGTAATACGGGAACTGGCCTAAAGTTCTGGCCTGATCCAGTGTATTTTGATTCCGCTAAATTTTCAGTTACCAAGTTATTGCATATCTTGCGTGCCAAAGCGGTTTTATGCCCAGGCCTTAAAATTAAGTTCGACAATAAAATCAGTAAAGAAAGCCATGAATGGCATTATGAGGACGGCTTACGGGACTATTTATACCAGTCAGTCAGTGAATATATCTCATTACCTGAAGATGCACCTTTCGTAGGTAAACTGGCAGGTAATCATGAAGCCGCAGATTGGGCGGTGATGTGGTTGCCAGAAGGTGGCGAGTTAGTGACTGAAAGTTACGTGAACTTGATTCCAACAGCGCAAGGAGGTACTCACGTAAACGGACTGCGACAGGGGCTGCTTGAATCCATGCGAGAGTTTTGTGAATACCGAAACTTATTGCCTCGTGGTGTGAAATTATCACCAGAAGATATCTGGGATAGATGTGCGTATATCTTGTCAACAAAAATGCAGGACCCGCAATTTGCTGGACAAACTAAAGAGCGATTGTCCTCACGGCAAGCCGCAGCCTTTGTTTCAGGGGTGGTTAAAGATGCCTTTAGCTTGTGGCTGAATCAACATACTGACGTGGCTGAATTGCTGGCTGATATGTGTATTAACAATGCCCAACGTCGTTTACGTCAAAGTAAAAAGGTCGCTCGTAAAAAGGTCACTCAAGGGCCAGCGTTACCGGGTAAGTTAACCGACTGTACCAACCAAGATATTGAGCGCTCAGAATTGTTTTTAGTGGAAGGTGATTCCGCTGGTGGTTCAGCTAAGCAGGCTCGAGATCGGGTTTTCCAAGCTATCATGCCGCTGCGCGGGAAAATATTAAATAGCTGGGAAGTTGATTCTTCACAAGTGCTGGCATCCCAAGAGATCCACGACATTTCGGTTGCTTTAGGCATAGATCCAGACTCAGAAGATTTAAGTGGACTACGTTACGGCAAAATTTGCATACTTGCCGACGCAGACTCCGATGGATTGCATATTGCAACACTACTGTGCGCATTATTTGTGCGTCACTTTAGAACGCTAGTTAATCGCGGGCACGTGTATGTTGCAATGCCGCCGTTGTTTAGGATAGATGTGGGTAAAGAAGTTTATTACGCCCTCGATGAAGGTGAGAAGCAGGGGATATTGGACCGTATCGAGGCTGAAAAGAAACGCGGTAAGGTTAATGTGCAACGATTTAAGGGGCTGGGTGAAATGAACCCTATGCAACTTAGAGAAACAACAATGGACCCCAATACTCGTCGTTTAGTCCAACTTACTGAAGGCGATGCTGGTCAAATGATGGAGCTAATGGATATGTTGCTTTCTAAAAAGCGCGCGCCAGATCGGAAGGTATGGTTGGAATCTAAAGGCAATATGGCTGAGGTTTAGTTGTGTTGTCATCAAACATAATTTAAAAATAATAATAATAAATCGATAAAGGGGAATGTGTGGTTTCTAAACAACGCGGGTTTACACTCATTGAGTTAATTATAGTAATAGTTATTTTAGGCATTTTGACAGTAGTCGCAGCGCCAAGATTTATTGATATTTCTAGTGATGCGAAAATTTCTGTTTTGAATGGTATTGCAGGCAACATTCGTTCGACTGTTAGCCTAGTTCAACACAAGGCTAGAATAAAAGGGCTTACGACAACTAGCACAAATCCAGGTACGGGTCAGTCTGAACTGATCGTTGATTTTGGGTTCGCAGAGACCGAACTCTATTTCGGTAATCTTTGTCCGGAGGCTGAATCTGAGTTAGGCGATGCCGTTGATTTCTTCGAATTTATGGAAATTTCGTCCGATGAGAATTTACTCAGACGCACCGATAATCAATATGCGTTAATTGGTTACGATGTGCCAAGTTCAGGCGTACCTACTGATCAGGGATGTTATGTGATCTATGATTCATTCGCCGAACCAAATTGCACGGTCGAAGTAGTCGATATAGACTGTTAAACTAGTTGCTGCTGTTTCGACATCGTTGTTGCAGTGTAGTGCTTTATCCCATAACAATTAAGTAATAACGGGTAGTTTAATCGAGTTACCAAGGCATTTTGTGACCTGGAAAATGTTATTTACTAGCCATTAAATGATGCTGAGTTAGTGCAATAACTGTGTTTTTTAAGCCGTTTGTCGTGACAAATTGTCTGGACTAATTTTAATGTCTAAAGTATTTAAATTATTTAAACTCGCATTAATCAGTTTGTTGGTCGTCACGCTTTTATTAATCGTGTTGATTATTGAAACAAAACCATTAGTAGTGGTGGATGCTACGGCTCAAGTTGATGATGCAGACACCATAAATTTATTGCTTTCCCAGGCACGACAAGTAACTCGAAAACGTTATATTCCGCAGACCATAATCATTTCCAATCCGCAAATGAATAGCATAGTCGGATTTTTACAACGAGCAATCCCCGAGTTCTCAGGTGAAATTACCACAACTGAAGAAAAACTCAGTGCTAAATTCAGCTATAAAATTCCAATTAATTGGTTCTCAGCCTATGTGAATTTAGAAGGTGATTTAATCTCTTCGGCCGGTATTAAGGTCGATAATATCAAACTCGGTGACTTACCTATTTCGGGTAAATGGGCGCTCTCAGTGATGACCTATATCGTCAATTGGCGAACTGAAAGCGACTTGGGAAATTTGGCCCTAAAACAAGTCTCTGAAGTAAAAACATCTAATGCGGGTGTACAAATTAAATTAATTCCAATACATGAATTTCTGGTTAGCCTAAACGAAATAAGGAATGGACTATCTGGCACCGATAATGAGGAGCTTAAACAAAGAGTCACTTATTATTTGGCCTTTTTAGATGCCCTAAGTTTCTCACAACATAGGGGGGGCTTGCCGTTAGCTGATTTTATTAACCCGTTGTTTAAGAAAGTGAAGTCTAAAACAATTAACTCATCAGCTGTACTTGAAAATGAGGCGGCATTGTTGGCGTTAGCGATTTACGTTGGGCATCATCGAATGGCCAATTTTATTGGTAAGGTGCAGCCATACCAAAATAAGGTGGTTATGCCTTACTATCGTCCGCTACTGCGCGGTCGCAGTGATTTAACGCAGCACTTTGTGATTTCCGCAGCGATTAAGATTTTATCTCAGCAGGGGATAAGTAATGCTGTGGGAGAGTTTAAGGAACTGATGGATCGAGCTGAAGGTGGATCTGGTTTTAGTTTTGCAGATTTAGCCGCTGATTTGGCCGGTATTAAGTTGGCAGTTATGGCGATAGATCCCCTATATGCGGAAGCATTGCAAGATGCTTTGGCACAAGTCCAAAGTGAAGATCAGTTCTTCCCTATCATTGATAACTTACCCGAGGGATTGAGTAAGGACGTTTTCAGCCGGCAATATGGCAATGTCGAAAGTGAGGAATACAAGGAGGTTGTGCGCAGTATTAACCGGCAGATCGAAAATCTTCCCCTGTACCAAGATCTTACTATCAAAGAAAGTGACAGTAATAACCTGCTATAGAAGATCTTGAATAGAGCGGTAGACTTCTGTGGCTTTTTCGGTAGTCAGATTATTGCGAGCAGCTGAACCAACGCTACTGGAAACGCGAATAAATTCAGTACCAGAAAGTGCCTCGGTTTGGTTACTTTGACTGTTCATTTGGGCATTTTGGTTTCGTTCATTTTGTGTTTGCTCGTTTTGTTGTAAAATCCGAGCCTGAGCTGACAGTTCAACTTCAGGTTTGTTGGCATTCCCAATGCCAAATGCATTCACACTAGACTCTCTACCGTTAGCAGCACTAGAAAGAGATTTAGATAGATTATTCAGGCTGTTACCTGCTGTAATTTCCATACTCATACCTCCAAATATTAAACATGCAAAACATTTATGCTCAGTTTATTTAATTTGCTTTTTATTGGTGAGAGATCCCTTTATTAATTATGGTCTAATTTGCTCAAAAAACAACCTATCTTGTTGGTTGTCAGTTACGCCATTTTGATAGGGGGCTCGGTGATTATTAAGCTATGGGAATAACCAGCACTTACAAGGTGGTTTTTAATTGGCTCAAGGTGCTCAATAATAATTCCATTTTTTTGACAATCTCAGGCAGCGAACTTTCAAATTGCGCTTGATCCGCGGTTTCCAAGCTGGCTACCTCAGCGGCGAGTTCTTTAACGTAGGGCATGAAACGTTTGCTTTGAACTGCAAAGCCGGCATCTTCAGCAAAGATATGATTAAACTTGCCTTTTCCAGATTGTTGCAATTTAGATAATGCTTCATCTGCATCTATCGACTTACGATAAATGAGCTGCATATTTTCGGTTAATTTTTCAAATAACGGGCGAAGTGTACTGTTCGATTGTGCGGACATGAAAAATGATCTCAATAAAGTGAAAAAAAATACTCAAGGAAGTTTTTTGTGGGCCGATAACGACCGTGGACGGGTAATTTTGCCTGTTTTTTTAAATTGCTACAAGCAATGAGGTAATTGGTATGGAACTTCAGGGTGTAAATACATCTGGAACTACCGGTGCGTCCCTTGAAACAAAAGCCTTGCAACTCGCGAAATCAAATCAAGAGACACAAGGCCAGGCGACGCTTCAGTTGTTGGAATCAGCGGCTGACGTACCAAAAGTTTCTTCAAATCCTGCACTTGGGTCGAACGTAAATACATTCGCCTAATTAAGGATGAAGATGTAAGTCTAGAGGTGTCTTGCCAGGTTGTCCGCCAATTTCTCTAACGAGTTTTGGGACAAGAAATCCTGGCAAGCGCTTTATCATTTCAGCCATGATTTCCCTTGCCTGATTTTCGCTCACATCAAAATGCGAAGCACCTTTTACTTTATCTAGCATGTGCAGATAATAGGGCATCACCCCTGCTTCAAATAGGCGTTCACTTAACCCTATTTGACTCTCCGCAGTGTCATTCACCCCTGCGAGCAAAACGGATTGATTCAGCAGTGTTACCTGTTTTTCCCGGAGTATATTTAATTTTGCAATCAAATTTGAGTCTATTTCATTAGCATGGTTAACATGCAGTACCATAATTACTTTTAAACGAGACTGTGAAATCCAACTGGTCAATTGAGAGTCTATTCTATTGGGAATCACCACGGGTAAGCGTGTGTGTAATCTTAGTCGTGTAATATGGGGAATTTGTTCAATTTGATTGGTAAGCCAAGCCAAAAAGTCATCTTTAGCCATTAACGGATCACCACCGGAGTATATAATTTCATTTAATTTTGAATCTTGCGCAATATAATCCAAGGCTTCCAACCATCCTTGTTTATTTAAACTATTTTGCTGATATGGAAAATGCCGGCGAAAACAATAACGACAATTGACTGCACAGCCACCACGCACCATCAGCAGAGCTCTGGTTTGATATTTGTGTAGTATCCCTTGCTGTGGCGTTTCTTGCTCTTGCAACGGATCCACAGTGTATCTGGGGTCTTCAAGGAATTCCTCATATAATGGGAAGACCTGCTTAAACAACGGATCTTGGGGATCTCCTTTGCTCATTAAACGAGCAAAGTGTTGTGGGACACGCATGGGAAAAAGTGATCTAGCCTTAATATTTTCGATCTGTTTTTCCACTGGAATATCAAGATATTCCAGCAGTTTTTGCGGATCATTAAAACTAGTTGCCAGTTCTTTTTGCCAGTTACTCTCTACAGAGATGGATTTTTTAGGTATTATCAGCGCCAAACGAGTACTCAATCGATTAATTTAGAGGATTTATGGCTAATTACAGCACAAATGAATTCAAAGCGGGCTTAAAGATAATGCTCGACGGCGAACCTTGCAACGTTCTTGAGAACGAATATGTTAAACCAGGTAAAGGTCAGGCCTTTAACCGCGTTAAAATTCGTAAACTTATTTCCGGTAAAGTGTTAGAAAAAACATTCAGATCCGGTGATAGCGTCGAAGGTGCAGACGTAATGGACACGGAACTTACGTATTTGTATAACGATGGCGAATTCTATCATTTTATGAACAACGAAACTTTCGAACAGATTGCCGCTGACGAAAAAGCAGTTGGTGAAAATGTGAAATGGCTAGTCGAGAACGACAATTGCACAATCACCTTGTGGAATGGTAGCCCAATTGTTGTTACGCCTCCAAACTTCGTTGAACTAGAGATCACAGAAACTGATCCTGGTTTGAAAGGTGATACTGCAGGTACAGGTGGTAAACCAGCCACTTTGGTCACCGGTGCAGTCGTTAGGGTACCTTTGTTTGTACAAACTGGCGAAGTGATAAAAGTTGACACTCGCAGCGGTGAATACGTTTCACGGGCTCAAAAGTAGTCTACCTTTCTAGAGCCCAATCTCAATTGGGCTCGCAATTTATCTGGTTTTTATGAATTCATCAGTTAACTGGCGACCAACCGCGTCTATTCAAACTTTGAAAAAACGGGCTGAGATTAACGCTCAGATCCGCCAATTTTTTGCACAACGTGATGTATTAGAGGTGGAAACGCCTGCGTTAGCCCACGCCGGTGTCACTGATATACATTTGCACGCATTTAACACTCAATTCAATAGCCCTCTGAACCCAGAACCCGCAAATTTATTTTTGCAGACATCCCCAGAATTTGCCATGAAACGACTTTTGTGTGCAGGTAGCGGCTGTATATTTCAATTGTGTAAATCTTTCCGCAATGAAGAGGCTGGCAAGCAGCATAATCCAGAATTTACCATGTTAGAGTGGTATCGAGTGGGTTTTAACCATTTGCAGTTAATCGACGAAGTCGATGCGCTATTACAACTCGTACTCAAAACAGAACCACTTGACAGGTTAAGCTATCAGCAGGCGTTTCTTACATACTGTGATATCGATCCCTTGACCTGCAGTTTAGCGGAGTTAAAACGCAAAGCAGAATATTTTGGCTTTGCTAATATCGCCCAAGTAGAGAATTCGAAAGATGTGTTGTTGCAACTGCTTTGTAGCCAAGTTGTCGAACCTAAAATTGGATGTTTAAGACCTGTGGCATTAACCCAGTTTCCCGCATCACAAGCTGCATTAGCGCGGTTGAATAAAGATGATCCACGAGTTGCTGAGCGTTTTGAAATTTATTTCAAAGGATTAGAACTTGCCAATGGCTACCATGAACTGGCCGATGTGAAGGAGCAACAAACACGATTTGAACGGGACAATCAAGCTCGTATACAAAATGGATTAGGAAAGATTTCTTTAGACCCGCACTTTATGGCTGCTATGGAAAGTGGTTTACCTGATTGTTCAGGCGTCGCGCTGGGAGTTGATAGGCTAATTATGCTTGCGTGTGAGCTCAATAATATTGAACAGGTAATGAGTTTTTCCATTAATAACGCCTGATTCAGGAATCTGAACTTATATTTAGTGGTTTGGATCGACAAAATACGTGGTATGCCATCCAATTTTTGTTAAACTAGAAGTGATGGATTTTTAATCGACGCACTAACAAGTATTGCTTTGTTTGTTCTCCAATAAAATGAAGTACACATAGGTTTCGATTTTACGAGTGGATTGATGTCACGACTTTTTCCCAAACCAAAACCTGCTTTTCTGGCAGATTATTTGGTTCACAGTAATTCCAATAACATTCAGTATGCCATTTACTTTTCTTGTTTGGCATCTGTGGTTTTCGGTATTCAATTATTAAATCACCTTCGCCTTGGTGGTGATATGCTCTTTGCCGCCAACATGCCATATACCCTGTTATATATGGTTTCTTTTGTTTTCGCAGCGTGTAATGTTTTGATGTTACGCAAGTTAAAAGCACTCCCTAGGTTGTCATCATTTGTCAACGCCATTGAAATTCTGTTTACTGTGTTTTTTGCCAGTGTAGGTGTTTTCTGGTCGCTACTGAGTGTCAATGATGGACATGGCATAGCGCCCTTTATTGTTATCATGATGCTACTGTGCTTTTCGCTGCAAGGGCACCTAAGTTATTTGTTGAGCATTCTCGGTTTTGCCTTTCTAGGGCTTATTATCGGATTGCTTGTATCTAGTCTAAGCCGTGATATTTGGTTCGATATAAGTCTCGGTTTTAGCAGTACGCTAGTGTGTTTTGCAGTAGCTCATTTAATTGAAAAAAGTAGATTGAAAAGCTTTGAAGAGATTTCTAAATTAAGCAGTACAAACCGGCAATTACGCACCCTTACTCAACAGGATCATCTGACTAAATTGCTTAATCGCAGAGCCATTGATAGCGCGCTAAAAAGGGAAATGGCCAGAAGTGAACGTTTTGATCATCCGTTGTCTCTGTTAATGATTGATGTGGATAACTTTAAACAAATTAATGATGGGTTTGGTCATGTTTTTGGTGACCAGATACTTATAGATATCTCAAGAAGCATCAAAAAACACGTCCGTGATGTTGATTATGTAGGAAGAATGGGGGGCGACGAATTTTTGGTTATCTTGATAGAAACTAACCCAAACAATGCGTTGCAAATTGCAGATAGAATGCGTAACGAAGTGCGATCGATAAATAACCAAATATTAGAGTGTAATATTTCAATCAGTGTAGGTCTTACGGCTATGCAGGGGGAGAGTGTTGTCGCCTTGCTGGAAAAAGCCGACAAAGCACTGTATTTAGCTAAAAAAGCCGGTAAAAATAAAGTCCGTAGTGTTTTCTCGCAAACCAATGAAATGACTAATTTATGAATTGTAAAGGTACCCTAGTTGCGCAGACTGAACGTTTAAATATACGCAAAGTCACTTTAGCAGAAGCTTTCTTTATTTTAGAATTAGTGAATGACCCAGATTGGATTCGGCACATCGGTGACCGCAACATTCACAATCAAGCCGATGCCCGCGAATTCATTGAAAATGGCCCTTTTGTGTCTTATCAGCAAAATGGCTACGGTTTGTACGTATTCTGTGATAATCGAAAAAACCGGCCTATGGGAATTTGCGGTATGTTAAAAAGACCCTTCCTAGACCACCCTAACATTGGCTATGCAATTTTGCCCGCGTTTAGGCGCAGAGGCTTGACACTAGAAGCTTGTAACGGTGTATTACAAGCCGATTGTAAACGCTTAGGCTTAAAAACCGTGCACGCTATGATTTCAGCAGAAAATACACAGTCAATCAATCTAATTGAACGCTTGGGTTTTAAGTACACCAAGATCGTTCAACACCAAGCAGAAGACACTATGCTGTTTACCTATTCAAAATAGCGCTTAACTCTAAATTTGAATAACTACAGTGGTGGTAAAATTGTCACTTTGTTTAATATTACCGGTTCTATTGGTACATCGGCCCAACCTATAATGGCGTCATATTGGGTTTCTACCTGAGAAATAGCATCTAAAATATCTGTGCCTTCAGTGACATAACCAAATACGGCATACCCCCACTTCCTACCAGGATCTAAGCTCTCATTGTCACTGAGATTAAAATAAAATTGACGATTTGCCGAGTGAGGATCATTCGAACGCGCCATAGCTATGGTATAGGTTTGATTTTTTAGACCGTTTCCAGCTTCGTTATAAATATCTGGAAACTTGGACAAATCTTTGAAGTCTTTATCATAACCTCCACCTTGCACAACAAAGTCGGCGATGACTCTGTGAAAGATAGTCCCTTCAAAGCTGCGTTTATCCACGTAGCGTAAAAAATTGTTCACTGTGATGGGGGCTCTAGATCTATCAAGCTCAACGACAAAGTCGCCCATGGTCGTATGCATCATCACTCTTGGGTAATAATTATCAGGTTGAATTTGTGAACCATCGTCTTTGGGTTTTGCGTGGGATAAAAACGTGACTAAGATGAATGTCAGCGTTAACAAACAGTTTTTCATGATAATTACTCTCTACTTCAACGAAGATAAAATACTAAATTTTTTGTCACTTGAAATAACATTATAGCCACCAAATAAGCGCTTTAATTTTTGCGGATATTCTAAATGCCTATTGCCGATTATCCGTAACTCACCACCCTTTTTGAGTTTTAAGTGCGCCTCTTCAAACATTTGGGTCGCAATGTGATCAGTAATGGTATTCAGTTGATGAAACGGTGGATTACAAATTACCATATCAATTTGTGTTTGATTTTCCAATTGTTCAAGGCAGTTGCTAACGATAAAACGTGCTCGGTGCATCTGTGTCGGCAAGTTATTTTGCACATTGAGTTTAGCTGATGCGACAGCCATGTATGATTCATCTATAAAAATGACTTCTGCATTGTCATATCGTTTTAATATGCATAAGCCTAAAACGCCGTTTCCACAACCCAAATCAACTACGGTTTTAGCTGTACAATCCGGTAAATTATCAATTAATAAACGAGCGCCAATATCAATTTGTTGACGAGCAAACACATTTGCATGATTGTTAATGGTAAAAGGTTCTTGGTCCATTTTCCAAACAGTAGGATAGGGTGACGGCTTTTGCTGTAATCCAAGATTAGGTTCACAAAAGACTAAGCGAGCCTTTTTCTTAGCTAAGGATGTATGAGTTTTTCCGAGGTACTTTTCAAACAGTGATAAGGTCGATTTTTGTATCATCTTAGCTTTAGCTGCAGCCACTATTTTAGTATTTGCTGAAACCACGCTTTGTAACTGAATTAACTGATGTTCTAGCAGCGCTAGCGTTTTGGGTATTTTGATGATTACCCAGTCTGGCTGTTGCGGCATTTGCGCTAAACTATCAATATAGGTGATCTGGGTATTGTCTAAGTTATTTAGACTAATATTTTGTTTACATGCCATCTGGGAAACTAGAGAATCACTCACATGGTGAATGTTGGCGTAGTGCAACCAGCAGCTTAGCGCGCCAAAATCATCATTCAGGATAACAATATTGGTTTGATCGATATTGTCTTGGTTTTGTTGAATATGATCGAGGATCAATTCGTCTGCGGCATCCCATGCTTGCCAACTAGGGTGAGTAAATCGCTTTGGATAGCGGTATAATTGCAGGGACTTTCCTAAAAAGTTAAAGCTAGTGTTCATTTCAGCAGGATTCACGTGAGTTATATGCAACAGGATTTATTTTCATCCCACCAAGCAGGCCTTACTCAAATGCCGATGAAAGATGCAGATGTGCATTATCAGGCAGATTTTTTGGAGCAGGACACTGCCACTGAATTGTATCAGAAATTACAGACTAAATTAGCTTGGCAACAAGATTCAATTCAAATCTATGGACGAACGGTGGCGATTCCGCGTTTACAGGCATGGTACGGAGATCAAGAGGCTACTTATCAGTATTCAGGTTTGAGTATGCAACCTAATCCTTGGATCAGCGAGTTGCAACAGCTTAAAAAGACTTTAGAGCAAGTTTGTGAAACCCATTTCAATTCTGTTTTGGCAAATTGGTATCGCAACGGGCAAGACAGCATGGGTTGGCATGCCGATAACGAAATAGAACTAGGTAGACAACCGATTATTGCCTCATTAACTTTAGGTCAAACTCGTGATTTCGATTTTAAACATATGCAAAGCGGTCAGAAAGTGAGATTTCCACTGCACAATGGCAGTTTGTTAATAATGGCTGGAAATACCCAACAATTTTGGCAACACAGCCTTCCTAAACGCAGTCAATTAATGGCAGGACGCATAAATCTGACATTTCGCAAGATATTTCAACAAATTTAGTCGTTATAAGAATAGCCGAGTCATCGACCGGAAATTATATCTATCAGACTCAATCACTTAGTCGAAAACATGAAAAAATAGTTTCTTAATTTTTCCCGAACAGGCTAAATTTATAGTTAGACACACAGAGGGACCACATCATGAATATCCAAAATAATATTGAAAAGAAGTTGCTGTCGCATTTCAATCCAGCACATTTGGAGGTTATCAACGAAAGCTTTATGCACAATGTACCTAATGGCGCTGAAACCCACTTTAAAGTGGTTTTGGTCACGCCTGAATTTGCTGGTAAGCGTTTAATTAATCGCCACAGAGCGGTAAACGCAGTCCTTAAAGAAGAGCTTGCGGAGCAAATACACGCTTTGGCGTTACATACTTACACTGGTGAAGAGTGGCAGAGTTTGTACGGTAACTCCCCCGATTCACCTAATTGTTTAGGCGGCTCGAAACAAGCGGCATCTTAATCTGAGATAACTTAAGGAGTGTCTCTTAATTATAGGAGCGCTCCATTTTCTAAAATTATGGATTACTTCAGCTTTGCTGCTGTTGATAGTATCTCCTAGCCAGTTGAATCTGCTCACAGATAACCTGAACTTCATCCAATACTCGTGTCGTCATTCGATATAGCCTGTCTGCATCAGGGCGAAATACAAAATCGTTTTTTACCGCCGGCAAAAAATCAAATTTCTGCCAATCATAAAGTCTACTTGCTAATTGTTTATTTGCTTTAGGTTGAATAATAACCTGCGGCATTTTACTAATTACTTGCTCTAGCGACACGGAAGGGTAGTCATTCGATAAATCAGCAAAGATGTTTTGTGCGCCGCAAATATTTAAGTGTTGCTGTGGCCATGCATTTCCCGCAATGGTTTGTAGTGGCGCTGACCATATTTCGAAAAAGACTGAAATTGGAATTTGATTGGCATATTGCTCGCGCAATTTTTTCAAGCCCATTACATAGGTGTCGGCTCGCAACCGGGCTACCGTTTGTCTACCCGTCATTTCGCCAAACATGAGGAGTTCTTTAGCGACATCTTCTAATTTTTTGGGGTCAGAATAAATAACGGGAATGCCAAACTGTTCTAGTCTGGCTAAATCTTCCAGTGGGTTTCCACTTCTCCAAGCAATCACGATATCGGCTTTCAACTTCAATATTTTTTCGATTTGCAAACGACTATGATCACCCACTCTGGGCAGTGTTTTAGCTTGCTCTGGATAGTCGGCATATGAACCAGTAGCTATTATTTGCTTGCCAGCACCTATGTCAAATAGCAGCTCTACAATATGTGGTGCCAAGGCTATTATTTTTAAATTTTGTTTATCCGTTTGTAATGACTGCTCAGTGCCTTGCGACGCTAAACAAATCGAAGTAGAGAGTAGGGCGCAGGCTAAGGCAAAGAGCCCATTAATAAACCTGACTTTGATGATTTGAAAAGACAACTTTAACGTCCTCGGTTTTTTTGTAGGGCAAATAAGAAAAATAGGCTGCCAATTGCGGAGGTGATAATCCCAATGGGGATTTCTTGGTTGTCGACTATCACTCTGGCGACAACATCGACCCAAATTAAAAAACTACCGCCAACTAGTACACAGCCAATTATTAAATTTCGGCTAGTTACCCCAAACCAACCTCGGACAATATGCGGGATCATTAATCCAACAAAACCAATTCCGCCGCAATAGGCCACTATGCATGAGGTGAGTGCTGCGCAAATGACTAAAACCATTAGACGCAATGAGTCTACTTTAATTCCTAATGTTTGCGCATTTTCATCACCTAACAACATTGCGTCTATGTGACGACCGAAAAGCCACAATAAAACAACACTAATAGTGACGATGGGGAGCATAATCCACACGAACCACATTTGTGCATTGGCTAAACTTCCGAGTAACCAAAAAATGACTTTATTGGCAGCAAAGGGCTCAGCCATGAATAATAAAAAATGACTTAAAGCGCTTAGCATAAACGAAACGGCCACACCGGCTAAGAGTAGATGCTCGGTGCGATTTCCAAATAATTTACGGGATAGTATCTGAACAATAGTGACAGCTAGAAAAGCCCCTAAAAAGGCAGCTAAAGGCAATGCATAAGTAAAGGGGATTTGCGCTAGAAAAGCAAAAGTTGAAGAGTATGAAGCTAAGCTACCATTGAATAGTAGGGTTGCAATACTTGCTCCTAACCCCGCTCCTGAAACCACTCCGAATAAATAGGGATCCGCCAATGGATTGCGATAGACATTTTGTAATGTTGCCCCGGCGACAGCTAAACCTGCTCCAACTAAAAAACCAACAAGCACGCGAGGTAGTCGAACTTGCCAAAATATAACGTCATCAACCTTAGCTGGGCAATTATTTAGCACACATTGAAATACGGTGAGCACATCAAGGTCTGCTGCGCCAAAAAACAATCCACAGAAAATACTCAGTAAGCTGAGGCTGGTAAGAATCCCCCATTTACTCTTAGACATCGACTGAGCCTCTATTCTTCTCATAATCGTCAAAATCAATATCAGGAGGATAAAACTCGATTCTTATTTTATTCGCACCTGGCTTTTCAATAATTTGACAGGGGGTTTTGAAAACCTGCTGCAATCGCTGTTGGGTCAACACATCTTTAGGATAGCCAAAGGCTAATAACTGACCTTGAGCTAAAAGCGCGATTTTGTCACAGTAATCGGCCGCGTGATTTAAGTCGTGCAGGCTCATGACTATAGTGACTTTGTTTTGTTTCGCTATTTTGCGCAATAAGGATAATATTTGATGTTCATAATACACATCTAAGTGGTTTATCGGCTCATCTAACACAAACAGTCCTGCACCTTGAACTAACGCTCTGGCAATTTGCCCTCGCTGTTGTTCTCCCCCCGACAACGAACTAAATAGTTGATGACTTTTTTCCCTTAAACCAACCTGTGCGATTGCTTCAGTAACCCTTGCTTTTTGTTCTGAGGATACCTTGGAAAATATAGATTGATGAGGAAGTAAGCCCATACTAACTATTTGTTCAAGGTTTAGGTTGAAAACACTAGCATTGAATTGATTCACTACTGCTATTTGTTTAGCTCGGGTAATTGCGGAAAGGTTTTCGAGCGCTTTTGAGTGCCAAAATACCTGTTGCTCAGAAGGATATTGACCAGAAATTAATTTTAGTAATGTGGTTTTACCCGCACCGTTTGGCCCTACCACAGCAATTAGCGCTCCCTCTTCTACCTGAAACCCAATATCAGATAATATTTGCGTATCAGCAATATAGTAATTGAGCTTATTTAGTTTGAGCATTGGTGTGACAGTCTTTTCCATTTTGTTTTATCGAAGTGATGTTAAGCGATGTAACAACCTATTCGATGTTTAAAATTATTGGTATTTAGGGAAATCGCAACGAAATGATTATGCAAGTCGATCGTGTATTCCCGCACGCTAGAAAAAAGGTATAAGTAAAGATTAGGCTGGTATCTGACTCTCAATCGGCAAGAATGCCAATTAATTACAGTTGCGGGTACAGTTTTGGATTTACACCAAATTCCCATTTTGTTTTCACTGGGGCGCAGGAAATAAAACTACCCTGTGCGTAACTTGGAGTGAAAAACCGAATCTATTATATAGCCAAAATATAGCAATCTTTGTCCTTGTGCCCTAGCGTTATTTGCTAAAAAAACGTTTAATATCGTACAAATAGAATAATAAGACAGGTATATGGGAATGTTTAACGCCGCTTCGCTATCGCGGACCATTGACGTTATTAACGATAATATATGCAAATTAGTTAGCTGGTTTACTTTGTTTATGGCGTTAATCACATTGCTTATCGTGATATTAAGGTATGGCTTCGATATTGGCTGGATTGCGATGCAAGAATCTGTAATGTATTTGCACGCTTGTGTGTTTTTGTTAGGTAGTGCCCATACGTTGCGGGTTAATGAGCACGTCAGAGTCGACATATTTTACAGTCGATTCGATACTGTTAAAAAAGCTAAAATAGATACTTTTGGTACATTATTTTTTATGCTGCCGGTTAACTTATTTATTTTTATTATTTGTTGGGATTACGTGGCATCTTCTTGGAATATTATGGAAGACTCACAAGCAGCTGGTGGCTTACCAGCGGTGTTTCTACTCAAAACCTTCATACTTTTATTTGCCGCGCTCATGGTTTTGCAGGGAATTTCAGAATTAATTCGCAATATCAGCGTTTGTTTAAATCACCCTAAAAACGTGATTACTGAGGATAAATAATGGAATACCTCTCTCTGATCATGTTCTTAGTTGTTTGTTGCACGTTATTACTGGGTTATCCAGTGGCATATACGTTAGCTGGAACCGCTTTAATTTTTGCGGGTGTGGGTGCATTATTTGGTGTTTTTGATACCGCTTATTTGCAAGCTGTACCTAGCCGACTTTATGGCATAGTGACAAATCAAACTTTAATCGCCGTGCCCCTGTTTGTTTTTATGGGGATCATGTTAGAAAAATCCAAAGTCGCTGAAAATTTATTAATTGCCATGGGTCAAGTATTTGGACGGTTGAACTCCGGTTTGGCAATTTCAGTGGTGTTGGTTGGTATGTTACTGGCCGCGAGCACCGGTATTGTAGGCGCTACAGTGGTCACTATGGGCCTGTTGTCACTACCGACAATGTTGAAACAAGGATATTCTCCTTCATTTGCCACCGGAGCAATTTGTGCCACAGGCACATTAGGGCAGATTATACCGCCTTCCATCGCGCTGGTTTTGTTAGGTGATGTGTTATCTAGTGCGTTTCAACAGGCACAGCTTAATATGGGGATATTTTCACCTGAGTCTGTATCGGTAGGGGATTTGTTTGTTGGAGCCTTAGTACCCGGTATGATTTTAGTGGCGATGTACCTGCTATACGTGGTGGTGTTTGCCAATAGACACATCGATAAAACGGTCCGAAACGAACAACGAGAAACACAAGCTGAGGTCAGTCTTGCAGGCGCTTTATTGCCACCTTTGATCTTAATATTTGTGGTGCTAGGGTCTATTTTAGGTGGCTTCGCAACACCCACTGAAGCTGCTGGGGTTGGAGCTGCTGGAGCTCTGGTACTGGGTTTGGCCAAGAAACAGTTTAGTTTAGAAAAATTGAAAGAAGTGATGTTGGGTACTACTCGTGTCACTGCGATGGTCTTTTTGATTCTTATTGGTGCTTCGATATTTTCATTGGTTTTCCGGGGCTTTGGTGGTGAAGAGTTGATTGAACACTTCTTTGAACAGCTCCCCGGTGGTGCTTTTAGTGCGGTTTTACTGGTCATGGTTGTTATCTTTTTACTCGGATTTATTCTTGATTTTATTGAAATTACTTTTGTTGTAGTGCCAATAGTCGCGCCGGTTCTACTGGCTATGGGGGTAGATCCAATCTGGCTCGGTATTATGATTGCCGTCAATTTGCAAACTTCGTTTCTGACACCGCCTTTCGGATTTGCTCTGTTTTACTTGCGAGGTGTAGCGCCAGCAAATGTTCAGACCACTCAAATATACAAAGGCGTGATACCCTTTATAATTATTCAATTACTATTATTAATAGGCTTGGCTATTTGGCCGGATCTGGTAACGTGGCTGCCTTCGATTTTGTGACCCCTATGGATTCAATTAAATGAAAACCTTTAAGTTTGTATCTTTATTTTTTTCGATTGCTCTTCTTGCTTCCTGTGGTGGCAAGTCATCGTCCGATTCTAATGCCACTGAATCGCAACAAACCTATCAGTGGAAACTGGTTACTTCGTGGCCGAAGAACTTTCCAGGTTTAGGAAGAGCCCCAGAGACATTTGCTAAACAAGTAGAGCGCATGTCTAACGGCCGCTTAAAAATTAAAGTGTTTGGCGCAGGTCAAATGGTCCCTGGATTTGAAGTCTTTGATACTGTTTCTAGTGGTGCCGCTGAAATGGGCCATTCAGGATCATATTATTGGAAGGGGAAAGCCCCAGCGGCACAAATATTTACCGCTATTCCGTTTGGCATGAATGCCACTGAGTTTAATGCTTGGCTGCACTACGGTGGCGGCATAGAAATGTGGCGTGAATTATATGCCCCATTTAATTTAATCCCCTTTGCAGGTGGCAATACCGGCGTACAAACTGCGGGTTGGTTTAAAAAAGAAATTAATAGCGTTGAAGATTTGCAAGGCTTAAAAATGCGGATTCCAGGGCTGGGAGCTGAAGTTCTTAAAAAATTGGGTGGTATCCCTGTGGCGTTAACTGGAGGGGAATTATTCACTTCATTGCAATCTGGTGCCATTGACGCAACTGAATGGGTTGGGCCTTACAACGATTTATCTTTTGGTTTATACAAAGCCGCGAAATATTATTATCACTCTGGCTGGCATGAACCTGGCGCTAGTTTAGAGTTCATTGTTAATAAAAGTGCCTATGAAGCTTTGCCTGA
Organism: Aliiglaciecola sp. NS0011-25; assembly: GCF_040370605.1. Taxonomy (NCBI): domain Bacteria; kingdom Pseudomonadati; phylum Pseudomonadota; class Gammaproteobacteria; order Alteromonadales; family Alteromonadaceae; genus Aliiglaciecola; species Aliiglaciecola sp. NS0011-25. Next base: position 58,662 of record NZ_BAABWR010000001.1, on the reverse strand, counting down.
TGATTTACAGGCCATTATCGAGGTGGCTACAAGAGCTGTGAATCAAGACATGTGGGATGAGTATACCGCGGCTAATAATGATGCCGTTCAAGCGCTTGTTGAAACCCATGGTGTTGACATGCGCCCTCTTCCTAAAGATGTTATTGCTGCTTTACATGCTGCTAGTATTGAAGTCATGCAAGAACAATCCGCTGCGGATCCTACGTTTGCTAAAATTTACGCGTCTTATCAAAAGTTCCAAGAAGGCGTATCTAAGTATCACCAAATTTCTGAGATGGAATACTATATTAATCGACAACAAAAAAAATAAACTAGCTGTTCAGATTTGTTGTTGTTGCAATGGCTATTACAATAGGCCTTTATAGTGTAAAAGCTATTCTGAAACCTATTGAAAATTTTTTTTATAATGCGGTTTTAATAGATGACTGGCTGTTTAAAATGTTCGGTAAAATTTTTGAGGAAAATAGACTATGGTAATTAAGCCCAAGGTACGCGGCTTTATCTGCACTAACGCCCACCCAGTAGGTTGCGCTGCAAGTGTTGAAGAACAAATCGAGTATGTTAAAAGTCAGGGAGATTTAGGAGATGGTCCCAAAAACGTTTTAGTTTTGGGGTGCTCAACAGGTTACGGCCTTGCGTCTCGAATCGTATCTACTTTTGGTTATGGGGCAAAAACCCTTGGTGTTTGTTTTGAAAAGCCACCTTCGGAAAGAAAAACGGCGACGGCCGGCTGGTACAATACTGCTGCATTTCATCAGCAAGCAAAAGACGCTGGTATTTATGCGAAAACCATAAACGGTGATGCATTTTCCAATGAAATCAAACAACAAGTGATTGAAACTCTTAAAGCCGACATAGGTAAGGTTGATTTGGTTATTTATAGTTTGGCTTCTCCTCGCAGAACCGACCCAGAAACTGGTGAAGTGTATAAGTCTACTCTTAAGCCTGTTGGACAAAACTATAAAACCAAAACCTATGACACCGACAAAGATTTGATCCACGAAATTGAATTAGAAGCGGCCAATGAGGAAGAGATTGCCAATACCATTAAAGTCATGGGTGGTGAAGATTGGGAGCTATGGTTGAACGCTCTAGCTGATGCTGATTTGTTGGCGGATAACTGCAAAACAACAGCCTATACCTATATAGGTAAAGAGTTAACTTGGCCAATATATGGTCAAGCGACTATCGGTAAAGCTAAAGAAGATCTTGATCGTGCCGCGAGTGAAATTATTAAGCAGCATAGCGACAAAAATGTTTCGGCTTATGTCTCTTCTTTGAAAGCATTGGTTACTCAAGCAAGTTCAGCGATTCCAGTAATGCCTTTGTATATATCGTTAATTTACAAAGTCATGAAACAAGAAGGAACCCATGAAGGTTGTATTGAACAAATCACTGGTTTATTCCAACAAAAACTGCTGGTAGATTCTCCTGAAACTGACGAAGCCAATCGACTTCGTATGGATGGCAAAGAAACCAACGAAGCTACTCAGGCTGTTATCAAAGGTTTGTGGGATAAAGTCACACAAGATAACTTCCATGAACTAAGTGATTACGCAGGTTATCACCACGAGTTCTTGAAATTGTTTGGTTTTGATATTGACGGTGTCGATTACGAACAGGATATCAATCCATTAGTAGAATGGTAGATAGCCTTTAGAACTATTTCTAATGTTATTCAAAACCCTAATTGTCGCTCGCGCATTAGGGTTTTTTAACAATTTAGTTACTTGTTAAAAAGGTGAGTGCTGTGCATAATTTGCACTATATTTAGAAAATCCCTAAATATTATGCGGAAAATCCTTATTTAGCCGTAAATAGCGTAGCGTAAACAGCTGGAATAATGCTAAAATTCCAGAGTTTACTGGCATGAGTTTCTTTAATTAGTTCATAAGTGACTCAATTGCTCAATCATTCTCTTGCGAGGTGTGGACCAATACGGATTTTATTTCTGTGTTCACCTGGTTAAGGATTCACACTCAACAAAAGACAAAAATAGTTGATAAGTAAGATCACCTTTGAGTTTTCAAGCGAAACTGCGGATGTCACCATTCTTCGCATTATTTAGCCAGAATTCAAAATTGATATTTCTTTCACTTTAATTTTATTTTTACAAGACTGCGGTTGCATATGATAAAAATCAAGCAAGGGTTAGACCTTCCTATTCAGGGGGCTCCTAACCAAACAATTCAAAACGGCCCGAACGTCACTCGCGTGGCTGTCTTGGGGGAAGAATATGTTGGCATGCGTCCTACCATGTTTGTTCAGGTAGACGATGTTGTAAAGAAAGGTCAGGCTCTTTTTGAAGACAAAAAGAATCCTGGTGTTCTCTTTACTGCGCCAGCAGCGGGCAAGGTAGTTGAAATTAATCGTGGAGCAAAACGTGTTTTGCAATCTGTGGTTATTGAATTAGCTGGTGACGAGCAAGAAACCTTCGACAAATATGACGCTGGACAATTGAGTTCAGTAGCACGTGAAAAAGTTGAAGAGAATTTGGTTAAGTCAGGCTTGTGGGTTGCATTCAAAACGCGTCCATACAGTAAAGTGCCTGCACTGGGAAGTGAGCCAAAATCAATTTTTGTTACCGCAATGGATACCAACCCATTGGCCGCCGATCCGCAAGTAGTAATTGCTCAACGCAAAACTGATTTTGAAAACGGTTTAGCGGTATTGAAGCAACTTACCTCTGGCTCAGTATTCGTCTGTAAGGCTCCTGGCGCTGATATTCCTACTGGTTCAACTCCGGTTGAAGTAGAAGAGTTTGCTGGTCCACATCCTGCAGGTTTAGCTGGTACTCATATCCATTTCTTGGATGCAGTGGGTGCAAGTAAAACCGTTTGGTCGATTAACTATCAAGATGTCATGGCATTTGGTGCCTTGTTTACTTCTGGTGAGTTGAATAACCAACGCGTGGTTGCTTTAGGCGGCCCTGCGGCGAAAAATCCTCGTTTGGTGAATACTATCCTTGGTGCTGACATTGAACAGTTAACTGCTGGTGAAACAGTGGGTGATGATGTTCGAGTGATTTCAGGTTCAGTGCTTATGGGAACGCATGCTCATGGCGTTCACGGTTTCTTAGGCCGTTATCACACGCAAATTTCATTATTAGCTGAAGGCCGTGAGAAAAAATTCTTAGGTTGGTTAGCGCCAGGCAGTGACATGCATTCTGTTACTCGTGCCTATCTAGCGCATTTATCACCTAAAAAACTATTTAATATGACAACGTCTACCAATGGCTCAGACCGTTCCATGGTACCTATTGGTAATTACGAGCGCATTATGCCGCTGGATATTTTACCAACTTTGTTGCTTCGTGACATCATTTCTGGTGATACCGACAGTGCGCAAACACTGGGCTGTTTGGAGCTTGACGAAGAAGATTTGGCGTTGTGTACGTATGTTTGTCCGGGTAAATACAACTACGGACCTATTCTACGTGACTGTCTCACCACCATTGAGAAAGAGGGTTAGGTCATGGGATTAAAAGCCTATTTAGAAAAAATAGAACCGAATTTCGAAGCCGGTGGTAAATATGAAAAGTTTTATGCGCTTTACGAAGCAGCAGCGACTATTTTTTACACGCCAGGTAAAGTAAACAAAGCATCTACTCACGTACGTGACAGCATAGATCTTAAACGCATCATGATCATGGTATGGATGGCTACTTTTCCAGCTATGTTTTACGGTATGTACAACGTTGGTGCTCAAGCTCATGAAGCATTGTTACTTGGTGCTGGCACCTTGCCTGATATTTGGCAAGCGAATTTGTTTAGCGCATTAGGTGGGCAAATTGGTGTTGAAGGTACAGGCTGGTTAGGCATGATGTCCTACGGTGCGTGTTTCTTTCTTCCTATCTATGCCACTGTATTTATTGTTGGTGGATTCTGGGAAGTGTTATTCGCTTCTGTGCGTAAACATGAAATAAACGAAGGGTTCTTTGTTACCTCAGTGTTGTTTGCATTGACCCTACCGGCAACGATTCCATTATGGCAAGTTGCTTTAGGTATTACTTTCGGTGTTGTTATTGCCAAAGAAGTCTTTGGTGGTACAGGTCGTAACTTCTTAAACCCAGCGTTGTCTGGTCGTGCCTTCTTATACTTTGCATATCCTGGGCAAATATCCGGCGACCAAATTTGGGTTGCAGCTGACGGTTACTCTGGCGCAACTTGGTTGAGCAAAGCTGCGTCTGGCGAGATGGACTATACCAACATGGACCTTTGGTGGAACTCGTTCTTCGGCAATATTCCAGGTTCGGTCGGTGAAGTATCGACGCTAGCCATCATGCTTGGTGGTCTATTTATTATTTATATGCGCATTGCCTCATGGCGAATCGTTCTGGGTGTTCTGTTAGGTGTTGCTTTCTTTGCATCTCTATTGAACTTTGTAGACAGTAGCACTAACCCAATGTTCGCGATGCCGTGGTACTGGCATATGGTAACTGGTGGATTAGCGTTTGGTATGTTCTTTATGGCAACAGACCCAGTTTCAGCTTCTTTCACTAATAAAGCTAAATGGGCATATGGTTTCTTAATCGGGTTTATGACAGTGATGATTCGTGTACTTAACCCTGCATTCCCTGAGGGTGTGATGCTAGCCATATTATTTGCAAATTTATGGGCGCCACTATTCGATTATTTCGTGGCTCAAAGTAACATTAAGCGGAGGGTTGCTCGTGTCGGATAAGAAAAAAGAAACCTTAGGCAGAACTATCGGTGTTGTAGTCGCTGTATGTCTAGTCTGCTCAGTTGTTGTTTCTGGCGCAGCCGTAGGCTTGCGAGAAATGCAACAAACAAACGCTGCCAATGATAAGCGTAGTAATATTCTTCAAGCTGCTGGACTTGAAACAACAGCAGAATGTGACGTTCCTTGTACTTTTAATAAGTTTGTTACTGAACGTTATGTTGATTTAGCAACGGGTAAATATGTTGAAGTTGAAGAAGACTTCGATATGTATAAAGCGGCTAAAGAAGAAAAGTACAGTGTTAAAGTCGAAAACAGCAACGTCGGTTTCCAACGTCGCTCTAGCGTCGCCAGTGTTTATTTGATTGAAAATGAAGCCAATCAAGTCACTCGCATCGTTTTACCTGTTCATGGTTCTGGATTGTGGGATTTGATGTATGGTTTCCTTGCGATTGATGCTGATGGCAACACCGTTCGTGAATTGGTCTACTATCAACAAAAAGAAACACCAGGATTAGGCGGTGAAGTACAAAACCCTAGCTGGAAAGCGAAGTGGGACGGTAAAAAACTGTATAAAGATGGTGATGTGGCAATTCAGGTTAAGAAAAATGCAGGATCTGGCAACGACTACGCTGTTGATGCACTATCCGGGGCAACCTTAACCAGTAACGGTGTGCAGAACACATTGACATATTGGTTGGGTGAGAATGGTTTCGGACCATACCTCAAAAATCAGACTTGGAAATCATAGGGCGAAGCACAATGGCTGAAACTAAAGAAATGAAAAAGGTGCTGTTCGGACCCATTCTGGACAACAACCCCATCGCATTGCAAGTGTTAGGTGTTTGTTCTGCACTTGCTATTACTACTAAATTAGAAACTGCATTGGTTATGGCTTTAGCCCTGACCTCAGTAACGGCATTTTCTAATTTGTTTATCTCTCTAATTCGTAAGCAGATTCCTTCTAGCGTTCGGATTATTATTCAAATGACAATCATTGCATCTTTGGTAATCGTTGTTGACCAAATCCTAAAGGCGGTCGCGTACGATATTGCTAAAGAATTATCGGTATTTGTTGGTTTGATTATTACTAACTGTATCGTAATGGGGCGTGCAGAAGCCTACGCAATGAAGAGTCCACCTTTCATGAGCTTCCTTGACGGTATTGGAAATGGCTTAGGCTATTCTTTAGTACTTATTATTATCGGTACAATTAAAGAATTGTTTGGTTTTGGTACCATTCTCGGTTTCCCAATTTTACCGCTAGTACAAAATGGTGGCTGGTATCAAGGTAATGGTCTATTAATTCTACCTTTCAGTTCTTTCATTTTGATCGGTGGATTAATTTGGTTTATTCGTACCATTCGTCCTGAACAAGTCGAACCTAAGGAGTAAGACATGGAACATTATTTAAGCCTTTTTGTTAAGTCTGTCTTCATTGAAAACATGGCATTGTCATTGTTCTTAGGTATGTGTACTTTCTTAGCAGTATCTAAAAAAGTAAAAACTGCTATGGGACTTGGTGTTGCGGTTATCGTGGTGTTGGGTATTTCAGTACCTGTAAACCAAGTAATTTACGTAAACATTCTTGCTCCTGGCGCACTTGCTTGGGCTGGTTTCCCTGATGCAGATTTGAGTTTCTTAAACTTCTTAACCTTTATCGGTGTTATCGCAGCATTAGTTCAGATTCTAGAAATGAGTTTGGATAAGTTTTTCCCAGCGCTATATAACGCGTTAGGTATTTTCTTACCGCTAATTACCGTTAACTGCGCCATCTTTGGTGGTGTAGCTTTCGCCGTACAACGTGAATATAACTTCACTGAAAGTGTGGTTTACGGTATCGGTAGTGGTGCAGGTTGGGCAATCGCGATTACCCTACTAGCGGCAGTACGTGAAAAATTAAAATATGCTGATATGCCTGAAGGCATACGTGGATTAGGCTCTGTGTTTATGATTGCAGGTCTTATGGCATTGGGTTTCCAGTCGTTCACTGGCGTAGCCCTTTAAGCGAAGACACTAAGGAGTATTTGTAAATGAATCCAAATGAAATTTACCTTGGTGTAGGTATGTTTATTGCCATTGTATTGGCACTCGTACTTATCATCATGTTCGCAAAGTCTAAGCTTGTACCATCAGGCGACGTGACTATCACTATCAATGGCGATCCTGATAAAGCCATTACGGCTTCACCTGGCGGCAAGTTGCTTGGCGCTTTGGCTGATTCAGGTATTTTCGTATCATCTGCGTGTGGCGGTGGTGGCTCTTGTGGCCAATGCCGTGTTGATATTAAGTCTGGTGGTGGCGAGATTCTGCCTACTGAACTGGATCACATAAGTAAACGTGAAGCGAAAGAAGGTTGCCGTCTATCTTGTCAAGTTGCGATTAAACAAGACATGGATATTGAATTACCAGAAGAAGTCTTTGGGATCAAAAAATGGGATTGCGAAGTTATTTCTAACGATAACAAAGCAACCTTCATCAAAGAACTTAAATTGGCTGTGCCAGATGGTGAAAGTGTTCCTTTCCGTGCCGGTGGTTATATTCAAATTGAAGCTCCACCTCATCACGTTAAGTACAAAGATTACGACATTCCTGACGAGTACAAGCCTGATTGGGAACGTTTCGGTTTCTTTAATATCGAATCTAAAGTAGACGAAGAAACTATACGTGCATATTCAATGGCTAATTACCCAGAAGAAGAAGGGATAATCATGCTGAATGTGCGTATTGCTACGCCTCCACCGAACAATCTAAGCTTGCCTGCGGGTAAAATGTCTTCTTATATTTGGAGTTTGAAAGAAGGCGATAAAGCCACTATTTCTGGTCCATTTGGTGAATTCTTCGCTAAAGACACACAAGCTGAAATGGTCTTTGTGGGTGGTGGTGCAGGTATGGCGCCAATGCGTTCTCATATTTTTGACCAATTGCGTCGACTTAAGACTGACCGTAAAATTACCTTTTGGTATGGTGCTCGTTCGCTACGTGAAATGTTTTATGTTGAAGATTTTGATATGCTTCAAGCAGAAAACGAAAACTTTAAATGGCACGTTGCCTTGTCTGACCCTCAACCAGAAGACAATTGGGAAGGTGATACTGGATTTATCCACAACGTATTGTTGGAAAACTATTTGAAAGATCATCCAGCGCCGGAAGATTGTGAGTTCTACATGTGTGGGCCTCCTATGATGAATGCTGCAGTCATCAATATGCTTAAAGAATTAGGCGTTGAAGACGAAAACATCATGTTAGATGACTTCGGTGGCTAATATCTAAATGGAAAGTTGTAAAGAGGGACATTTATGTCCCTTTTTTTTGTGAGCATTAGTGTTATTAAATGAGCTTGTTGTATGAATAAAGTGAAATCCCTCGGCCTACTATTATGTGTTTTAGTGGTAATACTGGTTGTTTGGAATACTCCTAAAAGTGCTGGCGAAATCCATTTGTCAGGTGCGACTATGGGGACTAGCTACAATGTGAAAGTTCTTGCGGATGTGGGTTTGCCACCGGAAGAATTACAGCAAAAAATTGATGACCTGTTGGTCGATATCAATAAGTTAATGTCAACCTACGATCCTAACTCCGAGTTGTCCCGCTTTAATCAACAACTTAGCTCTGAACCCTTTAAAATGTCGCCAGCTACACTTACAGTATTAAAGGAAGCGAAAAGGCTAGGGGAAGTCAGTCTGGGCGTACTGGATGTAACCATAGGACCTCTAGTTAATTTGTGGGGCTTTGGACCTGAAGCCCGACCAGAAAAAATTCCTTCACAGCAGACAATCGATTCGCTTAAAGAACAAATTGGCCTGAACAAGTTGGTTATCCAAGATAACTATCTAATTAAACTGCAGCCTGACTTGTACGTGGATTTGTCGACCATTGCAAAAGGTTATGGTGTAGATGCTGTAGCTGAATTATTGGAGTCTTACGGTTACAAAAACTATTTGGTAGAAATTGGTGGCGAGATGCGCGTGGCCGGTGTAAAGAGCAATGGTTCAGGTTGGCGTATTGCGGTTGAAAAGCCAGTCAATAACGAACGCGCTGTACAGTCAATCCTCACAATTGGGAATAACGCGGTGGCAACGTCGGGAGACTACCGTAATTACTTCGAACAAGATGGCATTCGTTACTCCCACTTGATTGATCCCAGAACTGGCTACCCTATTCAGCATAACTTGGTTGCGGTAACTGTTGTTCATCCTTCTTCTATGACTGCAGATGGTTTAGCGACGGCTTTAAATGTATTGGGGAAAGACGATGCACTGCGAGTTGCGAAAGAACATAACCTAGACGTGATGTTAATTACGCGAGAAAAAGGTAGCTTTAAAGCGTATACTACCGGAAAGTTTGACGAATATATTAACGCTGCAACTGAGCAGTAATTTAAATTAAAATAGTTAGGATATAGTGTGAGTACATTTATTTTAGCCTTTGTGTTTTTTCTCGTTGTGGTGCTAGCCATGGCAGTAGGTTACATATTCCAGCAAAAAACAATTGCAGGAAGTTGTGGAGGTTTAGGTGCGCTAGGTATTGCAAAAGCTTGTGACTGTCCAGAACCGTGTGACCGCAAAAAAGCGCGCTTAGAAAAAGAAGAAATACGCCAGAAAAAACTGGCCGAATGGAAACAGAACCAAATTTTATAAATTCTGAGATGAAAATTATCACAAGGTTGTAAGGTTTATTACAACCTTGTACCTACCAAAACTTAAACCGTTTTTCCGCTATTTCCCAGCTGGTTGCAAGATAATATACTGCAAAATAAATTACTTTTACTACACTTAGTAAAAAGCTAAGCAGGGAAAGAAAATGCCTAAAGAAACCCCAATAGAACGTCGCAGACGCATAGCAGCGCATACCGGCATCACCAGTTTACGAACTGATTTTTTACATATTTGCAAAAAACACCCTGATAGAATTGGCATCATCACAGAAGGCGATTCTTGGTTTGCATACCCTAAGAAGTGGGTTGCATTTGGTGGCGATATTAACGTTATCCATCATATTGAGAATGTGGTTTCTAGAACAGATAAAGTCAACTTACTTAGGCTGGCAAGTAATGGCGATGAAGCGGTTAATATGATGTCAGGTCAGCAAAAAGCAGACCTATCTTCAGTCTTGCAACAGAGTGCTCAATACGTGAAGTTGATTTTATTCTCTGGCGGCGGCAACGATATTGTCGGTAAACGTGACATGCCAATGATTTTGAACCAATACGAAGAAGGATTTAGCGCTCAGGACTGCATTCATGCTTCACGCTTTAACCGCAAAATGGATGCAATCATGTTGGCTTATGACCAGTTAATTGATTTACGTGACGAGTATAATCCTCAAGCAACTATCATTACCCATACTTACGATATTGCCAAACCGAGTAAAGACGGCGCTGAGTTTTTTTGGGGGCTGATAAAGACAAAACCTTGGATTTATCCTTATTTAATAGAAAAAAATATACCACTAGAGTTACATTTGCCGATAGTCGAAATTCTTTTAGGTACGCTAAAAACGCGACTTCAAGCGTTAGCAAGTCGTCCGGAACATTTGAATAAGCTCATTGTTGTGGATACCCAAGGAATTTTGCGACCTGGTAATAAAACAGATTGGCTGAATGAAATTCATCCTACAGAGTCGGGCTTCAAAAAAATTGCCAAACCTATATATGCGCAAATGAAATCACTAGAGCCTGAACTTCCTGCATTCAAATGACTTGACCTGAATTTACCATTACTGTATAAAAAAACAGTTTAATGGTTTTGGTTGAGGTTATGCGCAAAATTATTCATATCGATATGGATTGCTTTTATGCAGCAGTAGAAATGCGTGATAATCCTGCGTTACAAAATGTACCTATTGCTATCGGAGGTCGATCTGACAAGCGAGGTGTTATTTCAACTTGTAACTATCCCGCTCGCAAATTTGGTATACGTTCTGCGATGGCTACGGCACATGCGCTTAAACTCTGTCCTAACCTTGTTATGGTGCCAGGTCGTATGGAACTATATGGACAGATTTCCAAACAAATACGCGCTATTTTCGAGCGATACACCGACAAAATAGAACCCCTTTCATTGGACGAAGCCTATTTAGATGTGTCTGATTCCACGCTATTCTCTGGCAGTGCTACTTTAATAGCAGAGGATATACGTAACGCAATAGTGAACGAAACGGGGTTAACGGCCTCTGCTGGCGTCGCACCTATAAAGTTTGTGGCAAAAATTGCCAGTGATGAAAACAAGCCCAACGGCATTTGCGTGATCACGCCAGACAAATTAGATGACTTTGTTAAAAAGCTCCCCCTTGGGAAAATTCCTGGAGTGGGTAAAGTGACTGTGCAGAAGTTGCATAATTTAGGCTTATACACCTGCAATGATGTGCGCACTTATCCCATTGAGCAGTTAATTAAGATCTTTGGTAAATTTGGTCCGATAATTTGGAAGCGTAGCAATGGCATAGACGATCGAGATTTAAGCTTGTCGCGGGAACGAAAATCAGTTGGCGTTGAGCGCACATTACATGAAGATATTCAGACCAAAGAACAATGTTTGCAAGTATTAGAAACCCTCTACCCTAAATTGGAAGAACGATTAAAAACAGCCCGCAGTGACAACAAGATTCAAACTCAAGGTGTGAAACTAAAGTTTAGTGACTTTCAACAAACCACTGTTGAGCACCGATGTTCTGAATTAGATAAAAACTATTTTGTTGAATTGCTTGATGAAGCCTTTAGTCGCAAAACCGAACGTGGAATTCGCTTAGTTGGCTTGCATGTAGGCTTACCAACTAAAAGTCGGTTTCAGCAAATGGTGCTGCCTTTTGATTCAGCCCTAACATAGCCATAATGCGCTAACTTGTTTGCAGCAAATGTAGTTAAATGATGTTTAACAGTTGCACTTTAAACTATGTTATTTTCAAGTATGCGTTTTCACTCTATTAGGTAGTTAATACTTTGTTTTCCCTCCCTCGAAATGTTTGGATTTTGACATTTATACTTGCCTTAGCGATGAGTGCGGGAGCGATGATGGTAATGGTAGGAGGCCTTGTTGGAGCGAATTTAGCCCCCTCTGTTGGTCTTTCCACGTTGCCGGTAGCAATGATGATCATAGGTACCGCTTTTGGCGTCATACCCGTTACTCGTTGCATGGGAAAGCTAGGTCGAAAACCTGTTTTTTTAGCCGTTGCTGGATTGGCTTGTTGTGCCTCATTGCTTGCTGCATTGAGTATATATATTGCACATTTTATATTATTTTTAGTGGCTACTTTTTTGTTAGGGATAGCAATTTCTGGGTTTCAGCAAATCCGCTTCGCCGCTATGGAGTCAGTGACCTTTGAACGTGCCCCTAAAGCTGCATCCACTGTACTACTTGGCGGCTTAGCCGCAGCCATCATAGGTCCGGAACTCGCCACTATTGGTAATCAATTATTGGCAACCCCATTTGTTGGTTCATTCGTTTTAATGGCCGTACTTTGTTTGATTTGTATAGGGTTATTCGGCTTATTTAAAGAGACCCATACCCCGCTGCAACATACAGGAAAGCAAAAAGTTGTTATTCGTGATGTCTTGTCTAAGCCTTCTTTCATTATTGCGGTCTCTGCGTCAGTGATAGGTTATGCACTCATGAGCTTTATCATGACAGCAACACCTGTGCATATGCATATCAATACTTTGTATAGCTTAGAGCAAGCTAAGTGGGTAATTCAAAGTCATATTCTGGCGATGTACATTCCTTCAATATTCAGTGGTCTGTTGATTGCAAAACTCGGCGTTTATCGGGTGATAGTGGCGGGTCTTATTATCTACTTGTTAACCATTGCGGTTGGTTCAATTGACAGTCAACTGATCAATTACTGGGTCGCTCTCATTTTATTGGGTATAGGCTGGAATTTTTTATTCTTAGGTGGAACTGTGCTTCTGCCGCAAACACATACTATTGAGCAGAAGTTCCAAGTTCAGAGTATTAATGAATTCGCTGTTTTTAGTGCTCAAGGCATGGCTGCGTTGGGAGCCGGTGCACTACTCTTTGCTTTAGGTTGGAAGGGGTTAATGCTAACTAGTTTTATGATTATTTGTTGCCATCTAATTTTGCTGTCTTGGCAGGCTTGGCGGATTAGATCAGCAACAGTATTGGAATTGAATGGAGAAGGGTAAGTATGCTAAAAGCGGGTAAGTATCGTCATTATAAAGGTAATGATTATCAAGTGATTGGAGTGGCTAAACATTCCGAAGATGAGTCTGAGTTAGTGGTTTATCGTCCACTATATGGAGAAGGCAAGTTGTGGGTAAGGCCATTGGAGATGTTTACTGAAGAGGTGGTGATTGATGGCAAATCCACCCTTCGTTTTCGTTTTGTGGAAGAGTAAGTTAAGCCTAAGGTTGCTAAAACAGCAATCAAAACGGAGCTATTTAAGCTCCGTTTTAGGTTTGTGTTAATGGCTAGATAACAGTATCAAAACTTAAATTTAAGCCCTGCTTTATAGATTCTACCTAAGACTTCATAGTTGCTTGGAAAGGTATTGCCCGAATTTGAACTGGTGTCACCAATATCATTACCCAAAACCGGTGGTTCCTTGTCAAACATATTATCTATACCCAAAGTAAAGGTGGCATATTTAGTAAAACTATAACTGGCAAATATGTCGAAGTAATCGTAAGAATCAATTTTTCTGAAGGCTTCAAATCGCAAGTCACGCTCACCTGGCTCTACATCCACAGAATTAATATGTCTCCATAATAACGAAACAGTAAAGTCATCATATGACCATGTGGTGCGCTGAATCCAACGTATATCAGATAGCGGATCACAACTGGTGCCATAATATCCTTTGCAGTCTAGCACTGGTACTGTGTCTGAGCTTTGTGACTCCTGAGTTAAGTATTTATTGATGTTACCTGAGATAGCGAGATTACCCATGTCATCTAAATCAAAATTCATGTTGAATCCAATTTCAATCCCTTCAGCACGAAGATACTTCAAATTGGTAGTGAATTGATTTACACCCGCCGCAGAACCGGTTAAGTCTCCTCCAACACGATTGATTTTGGCACATTCACCAGCGTCACCATTGATATAACATGAATCAAGTATTTCCTGCGCGGAAAAATTACCAATGATCCCAGAAATATCGATGTCGTAATAATCGACCGATAATGTAAAGTCGTTGGCCCAATCAAAATCTGGGGTCCACACGAAACCAGCAGTGAAGGTGTCTGCTTCTTCTGGTCCTGGCGGATTACTGGGTGAACTGCCGTTAAAGGTATTGATTTGACCTGAGATAATGTCGGGTATCACGCCTACTTGCGCTTCAGTCATGCCAGTTGAGACACATAGTGCTGTTAATGCCGCGTCAATATTTCCTGCATTGGCTATCGAGCAGGGATCAATAACGGCATTATCTAAACCAGATGTGACAGGGGAAGCCAGTTCACCTACGTTTGGCGCTCTATTGGCTTTTTGTTGCATCACTCGCAATAACAGTGGCCCTACTGGACGCCAATTGAATCCTATTTTCCATGATTCTGCAGTTCCGATAGTATCAAAATCTGAAGTCCTAAAACCGAATTCTAGATCCATGGTTTCAGCAAACGCAGCACCATCGAACACGGGTAGAATCCCTTCAAAATAAAATTCATCAACTTTAAAACCACCTTTAATTGGAAGCAAGTTACCTCCAGCTCCACCTTGACAGCTAGCTGGGGTTTCTTTTAAACATTCATCCGGCTCCAAAATACCAGTCTCCGTCCTGTTTTCAAAACCAAAACTCATGGCTAGTGGAGCCCCAGCTGTGGGTAACTCAATGAAGTCTACTGGGCCGGTAAGTACGAGGGAGATAATTTCTTGTTCGTATTTTTGTTGCTGTAAAGCAATCGCTCTAGCGTAGGCCGAAGCTGCATCTGTAATAGTGCCAAAGCCGCCAAATAAATTAATAGGAACACAAGTTCCACCCACTGCACAGGTGACACCATCACGGGTATCCAATGCATTTTGGATGTTACCAAGATTGGTATAGCCGTCTCGAACAGTAGTGCGGTTTGACTCACCATACTGGTAAGAAAAATCATAATCCCAGTCGGCTACTAACTCGCCGCGAATACCGGCATTAATTTGCCAAAGCTCAGCGTCATAGCGTTCCGAGCGCGGACCTAGTTCTAACGTACGTCTGCGTAATCGAACCGTTAACGAGTCTTCGGTATCCACAATTCCGTTGTTGTTAGCGTCAGTCCAACTACCACCATTTAATAAGGTTCCATCACCTACAGCTGCATTCGCGCCATCAAGAATAAAGTCTAAAGCCTGTGTGCCAATGAGAGGGTTGTATAGCGGTAAATTGAAACTGCTACCAAATGTACCGGAAGGCGCGACTTGCTGAACCACTGTGGTATTAGTGAAGTTAAACGATGAGTAGAATTCCATGTGATCGTTTATTTCATAGTTGGCAAGGGCTGTTGCGCCATAACGTTGAGCTGGCGTTTGATAATAATTAAATGGGTTAAAGTTGAATAAACTACAGTTTGAACCAAGGGTACCGTCCTCTCTAAACTGTCCACTTACACCGGTTCCTATTAATTCAAATCGAGTGGGGATTGCAGTAGTTGAACCGCTACCAGATAAATCCACAACGTTTGGACCGCCACAACCAGCCGGCGGCGGTGTGGCTACATCTCCGTTTAGAAACTCTTGATAACCGGAACCTGTGTTGGAATTAATACCGAATAATCCTAAGGAACGATCGCCGAGCAGTACTGAGTCCCGTTCCATCCAGCTAATTGATAAAACCGCATTCCCTCGGCTGTCGTCA
Organism: Aliiglaciecola sp. NS0011-25; assembly: GCF_040370605.1. Classification (NCBI taxonomy): domain Bacteria; kingdom Pseudomonadati; phylum Pseudomonadota; class Gammaproteobacteria; order Alteromonadales; family Alteromonadaceae; genus Aliiglaciecola; species Aliiglaciecola sp. NS0011-25. The sequence continues at coordinate 43,194 of NZ_BAABWR010000001.1, read as the reverse complement.
AAGTTAGCGCCAATGGTAAGAGACATATTGTCTTGGTCGCCATCACTTTCGCTACTTTGCGAGTGATTCATATCCAGAGCAACACCTTGAAAGTTGTTCTTCAGTACAACGTTCACTGCACCAGAAATGGCGTCAGAACCATAAACGGCAGAAGCTCCCCCGGTGACTACATCGATTCTGTCAATTAGTGCCGTAGGAATGTTGGCGGTATCTACTTGGCCATTAAAATTAAATGGCACCATGCGTTTTCCATTTAGCAGTACTAAATTACGTTGCGCCCCTAAACCACGTAAATCTATGGTTGCAGCACCTGCGGTGCCATTATTTACGTTGCCACCATCGGCAGGAATAGTAGAGGGTAATGAGCGAATTATTTTTTCAAACTCGGGGGTTTGTAAATAACCAATCTCTTCCTCTCCCAAGGAAAAAATAGGACTGGATGATTCAACTCCGGGTGACAAAATACGACTACCTGTTATTGAAATCTTTTCTACATCGGTCGTGTCTGTAGCTTCTTGAGCGGCAACAAATGATGTGCTAATTGCTGCCATCGAGCTAGCACAAAGTGCCAACTTAATTGATCTGGCTAGTTTTGAGGTGATATACATTTTTAGCTCCCCAATGGGTCTCAATGGTTAATTGGACTCACATTTTTTGTATAGTTAGTTTGTGACAAAAACCACTTGTCTAGAGATAAGCTATGCGCTATCTCGGAGTTGCTCTAGGTGGTTTCCGTCAAGCGTTGTAAGTGTGTGACCAAAGGAGTGTTTTGCGTGTTGAAGCGGGGGAACTTTCGATGAACGGCGGCTGTGCAGGTTTAACTGTTGCCCAAAAAATTACCCTAAAACTTATTAAGTTATTGAAATTTAATGATTAAAATATAATTGTACGATTTTTGTTGTGCTTTAGGCTGATTACTTCTAAAGTTTTAATTGAGATGGTTTTGGGGCGAGTGGGGACAGGTTGTGACGAATAGTTAACCCACTTTAATGCAATTTTATGTGTGGATTATTTATGAAAACATCGATATGTTAAAAAAAAGCCAACGATAAAGAATAATTGAAATGGCCCATTCAAAACTTATTTTTAATCGCTATTTCTGGTTTGCCAACACCTTCTTTTGGTTGGCTGTTCACGCCCTTTACACACACGTTAAATTTTTAGCGTTTGAGCAAAATGACAAAAATCCAAATTGGACTGAACTTTGGATCGCGATAAGTCCTTGGTTTATTATTTGGATAGGCGTGACCGCCATTATCTTTAAGCTAGTGCAATACACAAGTCACTCATCTCATTCAACCACTGTTAAAGTTTTTTTCCACTTAAGTTGGATGGTGTTTATTCTATTTATCTATTGGGGCACGGCGCATCTACTCATCATCGCCGTAACAGATCGAACAATGGATGAGTTTTCGTATTACTTTCTGCGCACCATAACTCAGAATGCACAATTGGATATTTCTATGTATTTAGGAGTGCTTGGGGCAGCGATGGCATTGCGTTTTTATCATAATGCAGTGCAAGAAAGTCTTGAATTGAAGCGCTTACATCATGAACTCACCCAAGAACAGTTACGGACTTTACGTTCTCAGCTGAACCCCCACTTTCTGTTTAATGCATTGAATACTATTGCCAGCTTAGTGCGCTTAAAACGTGAAAAGGATGCAGTAACAGCCCTATCCGAATTGAGTATTATGTTACGTAAAATACTCGAAACTAAAAATCATGATGATATTAAGATCAAAGACGAAGTTGCTTTTATAAACAGTTATTTAGCGATCCAAAAAATGCGCTTTGCAGATAAATTAGATACCCATATTCATGTGCAGCCAGAATGTCTCGAGCTGACTATTCCGAACATGCTTTTGCATCCTTTAGTTGAAAATGCGGTGCAGCATGGTTCCCAATTAGAGTCGAGTCGAAACCTTTTGAATTTAGATATAAGTCGAGATGAAAACGAACTTAAAGTCGTGTTAACCAACAAGGTTGCAAGGAACGATAATCACTGTGGCTTTGGAATTGGCCTTAGCAATACCCGTGAGAGGTTAGCTCGATTATATGGACAATTTCGTTTGGAATTGCATCCACTTGAAAACGATTTATTCGAAACCTTATTAGCAATACCGATAGGAGGACAAGATGCTTAATGTTCTTATCGCAGACGATGAATATTTGGCTCGGGAAACTATCAAAGTATTATTATCCAACGAATCAGATATTGGCAATATTTATGAGGCCGAAGATGGCAATCAAGCACTCTCACTGGTCAGCGAATTTAAACCTGACGTGGTATTTTTAGATATTGAAATGCCAAAAATATCGGGTATCCAAGTTGCTAAACATGTACCTCCTGAAAGCGTTATTATTTTTGCAACCGCTTATAATGAGCATGCTGTAGAGGCATTCGAGCTCAATGCGATTGATTACATTTTGAAGCCTTACGATGATGAACGTTTTTTTAAAGCGCTGGAGCGGGCTAGAGCAAAAATCACCGGTGAGCAACAAGATGACTATGCTAAATTGAGTGAGGCCATTCAGCAGATGCTTTATGAGCAGCAAAAAGCGTATCGTGAAAGATTAGTAATACGAGATCCTGGGCGAATTCGTTTAATTGATGTGGCTCAAATTACCTTTATTTCTGGGGCGGGAAATTACGCCGAAATTCATCTTGATGATGGCAAGCATGTATTGCATCGAGAAACACTTTCGACTTTAGAAGAACAGCTTAATCCCCAAGAATTTGTGCGAATCCACCGTTCATCTATTGTCCGTCGTAGTGCAATAAGTGAATTACGGCCGAATGATAAAGGAGATTATTCAGTGATTTTACAAAGTGGTGAGGTGTTAACCCTATCTCGTCGAAATAGAGTGAAACTCGACGAGTTAACCAACTAAACAGAGAACGTTATTTCAGCTTAAGATTAACTCATAAACAGCGCGCATAACGTCCATAAAACCGCGGCAATCGAAGCGGCAAATGTAGCAGGAACAAGTTGTGTTTTCACATGATCCATTAAATCGCAGCCAGTTGTCATGGAACTTAAAATGGTGGTATCCGATATCGGTGAGCATTGGTCGCCATACACGCTGCCATTTAAAACAGCAGCAAAACAAATCATCATAAATACTTCTGGATTAGCTAACATTTCGTTTTGAGAAATGTCCCACACCAAGGGCATCGCTAATGGGAATGCAATGGCAAATGTTCCCCAACTTGTACCTGTGGAAAACGCGATGATCATGGTGAGTAGTTGTAAAACCACCGGTAAAATCCAAAACGGTAGCTCTTCGCCTAGTAGATCTACTAAATAAATTCCGCCGCCAAGTTGTTTGCTGATAGTGCCGATGGTGATAGCTAACATTAAAATGACGGATGCAACAACGACTCCTTTCCAGCCTATACCAAGCCCATTGAGCATTTCGCGAATTTGCATACCTTTACCCAGCGCGAAGAGTACAGCGATGAGTAACGCACCGCCAAAAGCCCAGTGAATTTGTGGGGTACCGGTGAATATAAAGGTTACCACAGCAATCCCAATTAGACTGACTAAAGGAAAAACAAACTCGATCCAATGAGGGTTATACCCTTCAGGCACGCTCGTCTCTTGCAGTTCTTTTGCGCTAATAGGGGCCGCGTCTGGAGCATCTAACTGGCCGGTCAGTCTGGCCCTAGAAATGGCTTTGCGAATTGGTGCACCGGAAAAAACGGTGAATTCTAAGCTAAGAAGGAGAGTACCAATTACTGCAAAAATGCCGTAAAAACTAAATGGAATACTGGAAAAAAAGAAAGCTATTCGGTCGGCTTCAGTGGCTAAGAATGCCACCCCTGGAACAAATATAAATGCCTGAATATATGCAGGCCAGGCGTTAAATGCGATCACTGCTGCAATAGGCGAAGCGGTGGAGTCAACCACATAACTCAGTTCTTCATGGCTCACATTCGCTTTGTCAGCCATGGGCTTGACAGTGGTACCAACTAATACAGTACTCATGGTGCCACCTTGGAAAAACAACACCCCTAACATCCAAGTTACTAGCTTTGCTGAACGAGGACCGGTGACAAAGCGTTCACTCATCATTTCCGCAAACGCTTGTGCCGCGCCTGTTTTAGACCAAATTCCCATCAGCCCGCCCAGCAACCACAAATACAATATTAAAATTGAGGCTGCGTCAGTGGTGGCCATATTAGGTATTAAAACTTCTTGGCTGATATCAAACTTGCCTAACATAAAAGCGCCCACAACGATCCCGCTAAACAAGGCAAGCAGAGGTTCTCGGCTGATTAAGCATAGGGCGATCGCGATGAATGCTGGTAACAGCGACCATACTTTAAAGTGATAATCTGCGCGAAGTAAAATAGGGTTTTGACCGACGTCTGAGATGACAACCCACTGTTCTTTTATTTCTGGTTCTGAGGTCAGTAAATTTAGTTTATGCTGGGCCAGTGGCGATAGTTCGTAAGGAGTAACGTCGCTAATAATTTGTTCATTACCTTGCTTTACGTATGCCCATTCACCTTGTTCTGTTAAGTAGGTTTGGTATTGTATCCTTGATTCGACCCAAGTTGCTGAAACATATAAATTGACATACAAAGCGCCTATTAAACCTAAAATAATACATAAAAAGGTCAACTTATTTTGCAATTTATTCATTCTAGCGCCACTCTAAGTAATTATGTCTTTAGCAAATTGAGAAAGTAATAGTCTAGCATCCAAGGAGGCTAAACTTCTAAGCTATTTAGGCACTATTGTCGTTAAATGCTAACGATTAGTTGAGCTCTTTATATTCATAACTGATTAAACACATAGGATAGGAAAATGCGTAAACAAGTTGTTTTATTGATGTTTCTGTTAACTGGATTTTTAACTACGTCTGGCTATGCTCAAAATAATCCTGATGACGTTACTATGAAGTCTGAAAATTTGGGGGATTCAGTCTATATGCTAACGGGTATGGGCGGAAATATTGGGGTATCAGCCGGTGAAGATGGGCTTCTGATTATTGATGACCAATATGAACCTATGGCAGAAAAAATCTCTGCTGCTTTAGATTCAATTCTGAAAGACAAGTTAAGGTACGTGATTAATACCCACTATCACGGTGATCATACTGGCTCAAATGCGTATATGAAAGAAGTCAAAGATGCCACTATTTTCGCCCACGATAATGTCCGTGTCCGACTGCTAAACAAAGAGGAGCATAAACACTCGGAATTGCCTGTCGTAACTTATTCTCAAGGTGTTACCTTTCACTTTAATGGTGACACACTAAAAGTAATGCATTTATCCAACGCTCATACCGATGGAGACAGTGTCGTTATGTTTGAAAAAGCCAATGTTTTGCATACTGGTGATTTATTTTTCAATGGGCTTTTTCCCTATATCGATATTGATAGTGGGGGCTCAGTAAAAGGTTACATTGCCGGGGTAGAAAAACTGATTAGTATGATTGATGATGATACTAAAATTATTCCAGGTCATGGACCTTTAGGCGACAAGGCGCAATTACAGGCATTTGTTGAAATGATTAAACAAACATCTTCGCAAGTTAAACAGTTGAAGATAAATGGCTTGCCAGTTGAAGATATTATAGACGCGGGATTAGATGATAAATGGAAAGAATGGAGCTGGGCTTTTATCAATGAAGAAAAATGGATAAGAACACTTTACCGTTAATTTTAGTCGAGGCCTCCGAACAGGATATAGCCAGCCTTTGTGGGTGGTTTGTCAGTTTTGATGAAATTCGTGATTGGGGGGGACCTAACATCTCCTTCCCCATTAGCTCCCGCAGTCTAATTGTAGAAACTAAATTAGCGCAGGGAAGGAGTTATAAGCTAATAGATACCAAAAACAAATTGCTCGCTTTTGGGCAGTGTTATGAACGACTTGGAAGGTGTCACTTAGCCCGTTTGGTTGTCAATCCTCAGAACAGAGGCTGTGGTGTTGGTAAGCAACTCGTTAAGCAACTACTGACTCAAGCCCCCGAATACCTAGTAACTAAGGGCTTTTCGTTATTTGTATGGCCTCATAATAAAGTCGCTAAGAAGCTGTATCAATCTTTGGGTTTCCGGCGAGTAAATTATCCGGATTCTATAACACCTGAGATGGCTAAGTGTGACTATTTAATTAAAGACTAAATAACAGATTGAAATAATCAGCACTAATCAGGTTAAAACAACGCAAGTTTGGGGGTTGAAGACAAAATCAATCAACGCCGCCATGCAAAACATTCGTTTTCAAATCTAAAGTAACTATTTAATTTTACCCTCGCAGTCAACTCTGAGTTCAAAATTTCCCATAGCAATCAAGCGCATGTACAAATAACGAACAATTATATGAGGGCGAAAAAGTGAAAATATATGCGCATAAAATAGGCACTCGTTTGAACGGTACGCCCTAATAAAGTGCTAATGCACCAAACTGGTATGATGTGCGTCAAAAGACACCAATGTGAAAAAATTAAGTCATTGATTTTTATATATAAAAAAGTTGGCACTGAAGCTGCTAAGTAAGCTTTGATTACGCATCTACGATAGAAAAGTTATGTGTGTAACCATTGATAATAAAAATAATAAACAATGTTGAAATACTTCAAACGCTAGCTAAGTTGTTTGAGGCAGGAAGGCAATACTACCCGCACAAATTTTCGTGTCCTGTGGTTTGTGCGGGTTTTTTCCTTCTATTTATTCTTTACTATTCTCATATACGCGTTTACCAGCAACCCAAGTTTCCACTACGTTAGTTTTCCAAAGTTCTTTCTTATCAATTTCGAAGATATCCTGATCTATCAAAATGAAGTCAGCCCATTTACCTTTAGTTAATCCACCTAACACTTTTTCTTGATGAGCGGCATAGGCTGCATCTATGGTAAAGCCTTTAAAAGCTTGTTGGAGACTTAAAGCTTGACTAGGAATCCAACCTTCGACAGGTTGGTTGTTTCTATCCTGACGGGTGACAGCTGCGTGAATGCCATAAAATGGATTAGCTAATTCAACTGGAAAATCTGAACCTAGCGGCAATGGTGAGCCCTGATCAATGAAGCGTTTCCAAGCGTATGCACCACGTAAACGGTCTTTTCCTAAACGGTCTTCAGCCATGTTCATATCGCTGGTGGCATGGGTAGGTTGCATGGAGGGAATGATGTCTAGTTGTTTAAAGCGTGGGATATCATTCAAGCTGATAACTTGAGCATGTTCCACTCTATTGCGCAGCTCTTTACCGCCAACGGTTTTGAATGAGGCTTCAAATTGATTTAAGGCTAAGTGATTAGCGAGATCACCAATAGCGTGCACATTGAGTTGAAATTTGTGCTTGAGTACCAAATCAAAAAGGGGTTTAAATTGTGCTTCCTGCATGACCATCAGCCCCTTGTTGTCAGCTGCATCTGAATAGTCTTCGAACAAAGCTGCTCCACGACTACCTAGGGCTCCATCGGCCATGGCTTTGACACTTCTAATCGATAAAAAATCGTCGGGATCATTAAAATAACCCGCCTCGAGTACTTCCTGTAAACTGGGATCTTCAAACCAGAACATTGCATAAATACGCACAGCTAAACTTTCTGCTAAGGCTTTTTGTTTAAAAAAATCATATTCTGATTTGCTTATTCCAGCGTCATGCACATTGGTTATACCCACTGAAAGTAAGTGCTGTGAAGCGGCTTCTAAGCTAGCTTCAATGCTGTCGTTACTTTCTTCTGGTAGATGTTCCGATAGTAAATCCATCGCCGTATCTATTAATACACCTGATGGATTTCCTTGTTCATCTCGAATGATCTTGCCACCTGGCGGATCCAAAGTGTCTTTGTCTATGCCCGCGATTTGCATTGCTTTACTGTTAACCCAAACGGCATGACCATCCACTCGACTTAAAATAACAGGGGTTTCATTCACATATTCGTCAAGCAGTTGTGCTTTGGGAAATTGTTTGTCTGGCCACAATACTTGATTCCATCCGCCGCCAATTATCCACTCTAAATGTGAGTTTGCTGCTGCATATTCGCCTACCTTAGAGGCTGACAGTTGTGCAGATTGCACATCGCGTAAGTCAACTTCTAGCAATGAGTAGCCAAGGTATAATAAATGCCCGTGCGCATCAATTAAGCCCGGTAAAAGGGTTTTTTGGCGGCCATCAATAAATACACTATCTGGATATTGATTCATTAAGGTTTGATCGCCGATGGAAATCACTTTGCCGTTTTCAAAGACTATATGAGAAAACTGGATCATCGCTCCATCATTATTGAGGGTATATCCTTTAACATTGCCTACCATTGTTGGTTTAGCATGTGTAAAAAAGCTAAGGAAACAGACAAGCAGTACAAGTAAATTTTTCATAAATCCTCTTATTTTTATAAGCTAGGTAAATGACCTAGGTAATCGACGGACCAAATTTGTTGCATTTTTTTATGATCAATATTTCCGCCCGATAACAGCACTAATATTGTTTGACCTTTCGGTTGATGTTTTAACCACTCAATGACGGCCTGCATCGACATAGCGCTGGTGGGCTCCATAAGCAGCTTGAGTAAATGTTGCAACCACTGAGTCCAGTAAGCGATATCAGGTTCGGATACTTCCACTATACCATCTAGCATTTTTAGTACCGCAAAAGTATGCTCACCTATTGATGGCGTCGCAGCCCCATCGGCCATGGTTTGCGGTGGTTTGTTCAGCGTTATTATTTTATTCTGACGTAAAGACTCTGCGGCATCGTTGGCTACCAGTGGTTCTGCCCCCAATATTTTTGCCGATGGACAAAGGGCTCGAGCCGCAATTAATGTGCCTGATAATAGTCCACCGCCACCACAGGGCGCAAATATCGCGTCTACATCACCTGTTTGTTCGAGTGCATCCACTACCAAGGTGCCCTGTCCAGCGATAATGTCGGGGTGATTAAATGGAGGTATCCACAAGGTTCCTGGTTCTATGGATGCCTGTTTTACTGCATCGTCTGCTTCTAGTCGAGTTGGGTATAGCGCTAGTTCAGCACCATAATACCGAGTAGCTTGTGCTTTTACTACCGATACATTTTCGGTACTAAATATTTTCGCTGGAATACCATATAGGCTGGCTGCGTATGCAACTGCTTGGGCATGATTGCCTGAACTATTGGCAACCACACGTTCTGGTAAAGCATTCTGTTCGGCTAGTTTGGCCAAGGTATTAATAGCACCGCGCACTTTGAATGCGCCGGTTCGTTGTAAACATTCTGCTTTAAATAAGATTCGGCTGCCCAACCATTCATTCAATAACGAAGATTCAATTATTGGGGTTTGATGTATCATTGAAGCAATCCGTTTGCGGGCTTGAACAATGTCAGAATAGCTTGTCATCTAGACTCCTTTTTTCGCATATTAAGTCGTTATCTACAGATTTTATGTATAGTAAGCGGCTTACTTCGTCTGACGTTTATTTTTGATTTCCTAGTGAAGCATAAACTCGACACAATGGGTATAGGTGTATTGTGTTTTGCAACCAATCCCCTATGCTTAATACCGCAACATGAATCAGGAGACAAAAATGGGATTGTTAGACAAAATAATGGGGAATGCGTCAGAAATTAATGTGGCTGACGTTAGTGAAGAGTTAGCTCCTATCATAGGGGCAAGTGAAACCATAGAACGTGTATTTAAAGAAATCCGTGATATGTACGTCTTTACTAATAAGCGTTTGATATTAATAGATAAACAAGGTTTAACTGGAAGAAAAGTCGACTATCACTCAATTCCTTATCGGGCAATTACCCAATTTAAACTGGAAACCGCAGGACATTTCGATTTAGATGCTGAGTTCAAAATTTGGATATCTGGAATTGATGAGCCAATTGAAAAAGAATTAAATAAAAATGTGGTAGTTGGCATTCAACGTACCCTTGCCGATTATATGTTTTAAGCGATATAGCCAAATTAGGTGGGAATGATTTTCCACCTCGTCTACTTTATGAATAGCAGCGTGCAAGTAAGTGATCCTCCCAAATGATCCCCAAAACTAAATTTAACGGATTTCGATTTAAACAATTCGATATTGAACATAAAGATTGTGCCATGAAAGTGGGAACCGATGGGATATTGTTAGGAAGCTGGGTGGCGAAAGGCAATTACTCTTCTATTTTAGATATTGGAACCGGCAGTGGCTTAATTGCGATTATGTTGGCGCAACGAGCTGCCGAGCAAAGTCACATATTGGGCATAGATGTTGATGAGAAAGCGGTTTTACAGGCTCGAAAAAATGCGAACAACTGTCCGTGGACAACAAAACTGTCTTTCCAACATACAGCTTTGCAGCAATTACCTAGGTCATCTCAATACGACTTAATTGTGAGCAATCCGCCATACTTTGAAGGAAAAATGGGAGAGCTAGAAGTCACAGACGCTAATTTCATGAGTGAATCAAGAAGGCAAGCTAGACACGATACGCGCTTAAGCCTCGCCGAATTATTCCACTCAGTATCTAATTTATTAACACCGCATGGGCATTTTTACTGCATATTACCGTTGCAAAGTGGCGATATCTTTACTCTTGCTAAGCAGCAAGGCCTTTACTGTCAAATGCTAACAGTGGTGAAATCAAATCCTTCTAAGCCGGCAATACGTCAATTACTAAGGTTTGGATTTAGTCAAACAGAGCTAATTACAAAGGAATTCAGTATACATAACCAACAAGGCGCTTATTCCGATGAATACCTAGATCTTTGTCGGGACTACTATATTAATTTTTGAATCGGCATGGTTACTTTAAGTTGCTTTGCTGAAGGTTTTTTATACAAACAATTTTCTCTTAGCATATTTGTTGCTATATTTAATTTAGATGGTTTAGATAAAGTGGTGATGTATGCGTGATATTGAACTACCGGATTCAATCTCTAACTTAGCCGATAAGCTGCAAATTGTTGAAATTGTATGGCAAGGTATTCCGTTTCAAATTCCCAAATTTGCAGTTTACAGTATCTTAAATAACCCCGTTTTCGACAGATTTATGTATCGTAATGGGCGACGTGTGGCACTAATCAAACTTGGGCGCTATGAGGTGCCAGTAATTGATCCATTTCGAGGCAATATTGATAAGCCACCTGAGCATGTTGTTATCATCACTCACAGCAAGGGAGATAGGTTTGGGTTGTATGGTTATCCTGCCGATCATGTGGCTGATGATGTCTGTGTAGCCAGAAACCATCGTTCGGTCAAACGTATTATTAAAGATTTTGTTTAGTTAAATTAACTATCACCTGAATAATTCTCAAGTTTGAGTCATAACAAAGTAGCAGCCAAAAAAAAGCCCTTCAATTGAAGGGCTTTTAAAATCAACTTGAATCTTATCAGCTGTCTTTAACAAGAATTGACACTTTGTCTATTCCTGCTTCTTTGGCTTGGTTCATTACTTCAACCACGATACCGTGCTTGGTTTTTGAATGAGCCTGGATCGCTGCAGAATCAGTATTATTCTCTGCTAAAAAGCTTTGGATGTTTGCCACAACACGACGGATATCAACTTCACGGTTATCCATTACAATGGTACCTTGCTGATCAATTCGTATCGCCAATGTTTTTGCATTACTTGGCGGCGGCGGCGCATCTGGAGCCTTTGGACGATTAGCCATCAAGCCAGCTTCTTTCACAAAAGACGTCGTTACAATGAAGAAAATCAACATAATAAAAACGATGTCTAGCATGGGGGTCATATCAATTTGAGCTTCGTCATCAGCGGAGCCGTGCTTTTTCTTTCTCATAAATTCAACCACAGTTACTAATCGTTAATGTCCTAGTATAGAATCACTTTGGTGTCAGAGTAAATGCGTTAAATGAAATTTGTTGCTAGATTTTAGCAATTAATTTTAATTTGAGTTTAAAATTGCCCGTTAATTGAGCGCTTTCCCCAAAATTCTAAAATATTTCAGTACACTAGCGTTACTTTCTAACCTATGTTTTTCAATCGGATATATTCCTACTTGTGCTTCTACAGTTTGTTTTGTGCCTTGCACTAGGAATGCATTTTTAACGCTTTGATCCTGAATAGCTGCTTCAAACGCCCTTGCAGCCATCTCTTGTGGTTGAGCGAAATAATACAGTTGCATGCTTTTATCTGCTTGTACGCAGCGTGTGACATATTCGCTGGGCTCGATTCCATTACTGTCTAAAAATAAGGTTTGAAACCAATTCGAGAGGGTTTGGTTTAAAGGATGTGAATGCATTATGGCATCTTCTAACCAAAGACTAGAGGCAAATGCATGGGGTAGGTTTGTGGAATACATTTTAGCGCTAATGTAATGATCGAAACCATGGAACCACTCATGGGCTAGGGCGCCGCCACCTGCATTTTTAGCTAAGGATAGTTGTCTCTTAGGTGCATGATAATGTGCGCTACTGTGCTTTTGTCCGCCAATCCCAAAAGCCAGTGACAAAGTACCATTGAGGGAAATGACTTGCTCATTGACTTGCAAGATGTCCATTAAGTCACACAGCGCATCGAAAAATAGGTTAGCCGCTAACTGTTGCTCAGATTGGGTTACCCATTTTCCGATTTGAATCGTCTTGAAACCGAAAATTTTACGAATATCTCCAAAACTTACGTCCGCTCCCGCCCGATGCTCTGCACCGTTTCGATAAAAAGGTCGCTGAATTCTAGGGATAATATCCGACATTAGATGGCTAGCTTAGTGGAATTTCAGTCAGCAGTTGTTCACACCATTGACTGATACGTTGTTCGCTTAAGTCGTATTGGTTTTCATCATCTAATGATAATCCAACAAAATGACTTTTATCTGCAGTCAGTCCTTTGGAATGATTAAACTCATATCCTTGATTGGGCCAATAGCCTATAAATTCACACTCAAGCACTGCTAACTCGTCGTGTAACATTCCTAGCGCATCCTGAAACCAGTCGGCATAACCAATTTGGTCTCCTAATCCGAACAAGGCAACGGTTTTTCCTTTTAAGTTCAGGCTTTTAATATCATCCCAAGTCGACTCCCAATCTTCCTGCAGTTCACCAAAATCCCATGTGGAAATGCCGAACAACAATATGTCGAATGATTGTGCTTTGCTCAATGCTACGTCTTTTATATTAAATAGTTGAACAACAGGGGCATCGAAAAGTTCGTTGATTTCTGATTGGATTTTTTCTGCGGCCATTTCTGTATAACAGGTGGTAGAACCGAAAAATAAACCAATGTTTAGGGCGTTTTCTGACATTTTTTTCCTCATACTAATTCCGATAAGGGATGCGTTATTTAGAAACGCTCCTAAACGAAATAGGTATTAACGATTACTCAACCATTATTGTCTCTGTATGCGCTATCAATATCCAACGATTTTTTATTTTTATCTGTTAGCAGCCGTTTTAACTACTGCAGAGTCGATGATGTGGCGTCAATCTTTTTTGATAAAAGTGACTTGCTCACCATTTGCTAATAGAACAGAGGCTTCTACTTCGGTGCAATCGTCGTTTACTTTCAATTGGCCTATTCCCGCTCCGTTTAGTAGCGTTCTTATTTGTTGGTTGCTAGGACGGCGATGGCGAATAGTCATGTTGCGACGTTGTGTGAACCAGTTCAACGGTGACTTTGGACCGAATAAAATCTGATTCAGTCTATCCAACCAGCTTATTAATTTTTCTGGAAACTCGTTTTTAATACCGCTACTGGTTATCTGAGTGATGTGGGGGCTGTTGCGTCTGAATTTTAGGGTTATATCGTAGACAAAGGAATAATGAACGTCACCAGATAAGATCACAAAATTGGGGGGCGTTTTGTAATGCCGGAAAATATTAAGAATCACACTCGCAGTGCCTTTGTGCGCCATCCAGTTTTCCGCATCAACCATTAATGCTCGACCAAAAAAGGTAAAAATGCGCTGAATGGTCTCAATCAGTTTAACACCGAATATCGGTGCTGCGGAAACCATAATAACCGCGGGTTGATCGATCAACTCTTGTTGTAAGTCGCATAACGCTTCCCAGTCCATCAATCCTGAAGGTTTACTTAAACTTGATTCCGAGCGCCAACGCTGAGTCCGCGTATCTAACACAACAATTTTCGGGTGAGTGTTCAAGGTATAATGCCATTGATCCCAGTGCAGCAAAATATCAATAACCTGATCATGTTGTTCGATACCACTATCGCTGAAAAAAGGCAGTAACTTTTCTGTGAGCGGAGAAAGTTTTGTTACATCATTGCCCCAACCTTGGCACAGCCAATATCCAATTAAGGCATTACCAACAATGCGTTTAGCAAACGCATTATTATAAACCGCTTCCTCCCAACCTCGGGTTAAGTTCCAATCGTCGGTAATGTCATGGTCGTCGAATATCATATACACAGGAATATGCGCCATTGCTCGGCGCACTTTAGGTAACCCCTGTTTAAATTCTTCTACCCAATGCAATTCTTCTGCGTAGGTAGCTTGATATTGAGGGGCGATATTGTCTGCTTCAAGTTTGCTAAAACGCCACATTTCAGGAGACCATATTAGCGCGTACATACCTATTACTTCTGCGAAGCTTATCAAATGGTTATTTGCATTTACCGAAGTAAATATCGGTTTCTTTTTACCCTTGAAAAAGTAAGACATTACGTTTTCAGTTGTATCATTGTCAGGTAACAAAGTAGGGCGTTGGTAATAACAATTTTCATCAGTTAGTAATTGCTTACTACTATCTATTGTCGCCCCTGACAGTTCTTCTTGGAATAAACCTAAATACTCAATAACTTGGTTAATAGCGAATAAAGTCGGGCCTGCCACATCATCAATATAAGCCTGATCGCCAGATAATATGAGTAAATCGGGTGCTGAGGCTTCATCTGCAAATGACTGTTCCAAAGCCTGATCAATAGATAGCATCCCATCCTTACTATTGTGATGAGGTTTACGGCAGGAGCCATGTAAGACGTTATTGATTTGCCTATTAAAAAAGAAACTCGGAGAGCTTTGCTGGTTATACACTATGTCAGGCATCAATTCTTGCAAGGTTTTACGAATGCCTTGGTTATCGGTAAGGGTAATGTCGTAAAAATAGCGGGTCGCTTCCGTTAACGATTCAGAAAGTGCTAAGGTAGTGACGTAAATGAACGCATTTTTGCCTACTCTGACGATATTTGAGTGTTCGTCAATATTCTGGTGATATAAGATATCAGACTCTTTGGTCCAGACTTTAGCATCGAATTCGTATTTGTGACTAACTAGCATCCACAATGTAATACTAGTTTCATCAATTGCACGAAGAATAGGCCCCGCAATAATCGGGGGCAATTCTTTGGGAGGATGTTGAGAAAGTCTTGATTTTACCAAAGCAATATTAAAAATAGTCGAAATTTCTATTCAGTTTGCATTAGTTTTAAGCGAACAAGCAAATAGTTTTCTGATTTACTTGCTATTAATAAATTAACAACTTATAAAACCTGCCGAAGGATGAGGAAAGGAATAATGAAGAAACTGAGTCTAATTTTTTTAGTTGTTGTTGGACTGGCGGGGTGCGCGGAAGAGAAAGAGCAGAAATCACAAAGTATTCCTTTGCAAGGTCAGTGGTTAACTGAATCTACTGGCGATGTGATGCTTGATCCACAAACTTCCGGACTTAAAAGTTGGCGTGGGAAATTACTTTCTGTCTCTGATGGAAGTGCGGATATTTCTCAGCGTAAGCAGCTACATGTTATCGAGCCTAAAAATGCACTGGTTTTAGAAGAATCACTGTTATTTGTTATGTCGGAAGCTGTTCAGCAGAGTTGTTTTGCCGCATATTTAAATGATGCGCCTGATCTAGAGGCACTTGCCGTTGATCCGCGCAATGATAAAGTGTTTGTGGTTGTCACCGAAGATGCGACTCGTGGTGAAAGCATGTCTGAAAGTTGTTTTGAAAAATATCGAAACAGTGGTTCAACTGACTATCCAACATTGTTAGTGCGACTTGAGCTACAAGACGACAATTCATTGTTGATCACGCATGTAAGGCCATTACAGTTTGAAGCATCATTAAACATTGGCAATTTCCCCAATGACGGTATCGAAGCGATGACTTTTGGACCCGATGGCACTCTTTATTTGGGCTTGGAGAAGGACAAACAAGTAAACGCTCGAATCTTCTCAGTCAAAGTCGAAGATTCTTTTTGGGCATCTGATGACTTTGTTCAAGTAACTGATTTGGAGCTCAGATTACCAAAGTTTGAAACCGGTAATCATCCGATTAATGCCATGGACTATTTGCCTAGAACTAATCACCCTGGCTATTTAGTTGCTGCCGCTAGAAATGATAACAATATTTGGTTGGTTGATTTAAAAAAACAACACGAAACCAAAATTATCCCAGTTCACTATTACGCACCTACTAATTCTAATGATCCTAATTGTGGTCAATGGGAGTTAATGAATAACGCTTCTTTAGAGGGGTTGGCTGTAGTGGGAGATAAAATTTGGATGATCAACGACCCGTGGAAAAAATATTACAAAGAAAACGTTGTTTGTGAAACGAATCGAACTAAATACGAACAAATGGCGCCGCTGTTATTTTCTATGCCTATCGATCCTAATTGGTTTAACTAAATAAGAACCAGCGTAACCGACGAGTTAAATACTTATCGGTTACACTGTTTGTTATTCGAATATCCTGATAGCTAAAACGTTGTCATTTCAATCGACTGGCAAAGTTCTTTTTAAATTTCGCTAATTTAGGGGCCACGACCATATTGCAATACTGGTTCTGTGGGTTGTTAGTGAAATAATCCTGATGATAATCTTCGGCTTGGTAATAATTGTTGATTTCCGTGACTTCGGTAACGACAGGGTCTGGCCAGATCTTTTGCTCTTCAATTTCCGCGATAATCTCTTCGGCTAATTTCTTCTGTTCATCATTATGATAAAAAATAGCACTTCTATATTGGCTGCCTACATCATTGCCTTGTCTATTTAATTGGGTGGGGTTGTGCAAAGAAAAGAATATTTCCAATACATCTCGAAACGAAATTTTATCCGCATCAAAATTGACTCTCACCACTTCAGCATGGCCCGTTGAACCACTGCAAACTTGCTCATAAGTTGGATTATCAATGTGACCTGCAGCATAACCTGAATAAGCTGATTGGATGCCATCAACAGAGTTGAATGCTGATTCAATACACCAGAAACAGCCGCCTGCTAGGGTTGCTTGTTGAATATTTGCCATTTTTTCCTCAGAAAATAAGTTTTCGCGAATTGTTGCAACTAACATGGTAACGAATTTAGTTTAGTTCAAGGCATCCACAACAGATAGTTTTGCGTACTAAGATTATCATTGCCCGCCTAACCCTATCTTATTTTGCTTAGTGATGTGCATGGGAATAATTGAGTTAGCGGAAAGGGGCAAGCTATTGCGCTCTAAATACAGAGGTAAAATTCAGTTATGCAAAAAACAAATGCGCTAATTATTGGCAGTTCATCAGGTATTGGTGCCGAGCTTGTTCGTCGATTGTGTCATAACAGTCACTTTGATGTTGTCCATGCTGTATCTAGAAGACCCGATAAAATCGAACATCCAAAACTCTGCACTCATCAACTAGACAGTGTAGATGAAGTGCAAGTAGAGAACCTTTGTAAAGAGTTGCAAGCATACGGTCAATTTAGCCTGGTTATTTGTTGTATCGGCGTTCTTCATGCCGACGACATAGCGGGGGCGGTGAGGCCAGAAAAAAGGCTAGAGGATGTTACAGCTAGACAATTGGAATACTACTTTAAAGTAAATACTCTGGCGCCTATGATGTGGTTAAAACACCTGCCTATGCTTTTTTCTAAATCGGTTCATTCTCAAGTGGTTTTTTTATCGGCTCGAGTAGCCAGTATAGAAGATAATAAACTGGGAGGTTGGTACGGTTACCGAGCCAGTAAAGCCGCGTTAAACATGCTCGTGAAAACTAGTCAGGTGGAATACAAACGTCGATTTAAAAACGTAGAACTTATCTGTTATCACCCAGGTACAGTAGATACGGGGTTGTCTAAACCTTTTCAATCCAATGTGCCAAAGGAAAAGTTATTTAGTGTGGATTTTACTGTGCAAAGACTACTATCACACCTGCAAACATTAGACTTCAACCAAGCTCCGCATTTTATTGATTGGGATAATCAACCGATTCCATGGTGAAATGTGGGTGTTTTATCAATATTACGCTGCATATCTGCTGTGTTTTAATTTTTGGCAAACCTATATTTTTAAGTAAAAGACATTTTAAAATTAGCCTGTTAACATCGTCATTCTAACCTAAAAACAATAAGGGTGATTAAACTGCGCTGTAGTCTACAGTAAGGGGTAATCAACCAACAAAAAAGGAAAATATTATGGCAGCAGATCGCGAACAGTTTGGTTCTCGTCTCGGGTTTGTTTTGGCTGCGGCAGGGTCCGCTGTGGGTATTGGCAACATGGTGGGATTTCCAGTTGCTGCCACCAAAAATGGTGGCGGAGCATTCTTGCTCATTTATGCCGTTTTTGTGATGTTAATTTGTTTACCCGTGATGTTGGCAGAGATGTCTATTGGACGGCGAAGTCGAATGGATCCCCTCAATGCTTATGTCAAACTTAGCCAAAATCAGTTGCATTGGCGGATAGCGGGATGGTTGTCAATTATTACGCCTTTTATGATCGCGGTATTTTATCTGGTCATTACCGTGTGGATCTTTGGTTACCTGTTTCAAATCGCGATGGGTAATTTAGATAAATTAGCCGATCCTTCAACATTTACTGATTTCGTAAAGTCTTCGCAGTTATTTATATACATGGTTGGTGTGTTAGCTGTGGTGTACTTAATTTTGCAAGGAGGGGTAAAACAGGGGATCGAAAAAGCCGCAAAAGTGATGATGCCCGCCTTGTTTGTCATGCTAATCGGTCTGGTTATTTTTGTACTTACCCTAGACAATGCCTTTGCTGGGGTGGAATATTATTTGGTCCCCGATTTCAGTAAAATTGATGCATCTGTGGTCAGCGCCGCATTATCTCAAGCGTTCTTTTCCTTATCTTTGGGGATGGGGATTATGATCACCTATGGTTCGTATTTAGATAGCAAAAGTGATGTACCAGGTTCGGCCAAATTCGTTGCTTTAGCGGATACAGGGGTGGCCTTCATTGCAGGGCTTTTAATTCTTCCAGCGGTATTTTCGTTTAACCCTAATACCAATACAGCAGAGTTGAGTGACTCTTCTGTAGGAATGATTTTTACCTTTTTGCCTAAGATATTTTTAGCTTTACAGGCCTCCATTGGCTACGTTGGAGCAAGTGTTGTCGCCGGTTTGTTCTTCTTACTGGTATTCTTTGCCGCCATAACCTCTTTGGTTTCAATTTTCGAAGTGCCAGTGGCATCCTTTATGGAATCGAAAAAAGTGGGCCGGAAAAAAGCGTTGGGCGTAATGGGGCTGTTATTGGTTGTGACCTCTGGGGTGACGACTCTGTCATTTGGTATTTGGGATCCCGTCACCTCATTGACGAGTTACGCAGGACAGAATAAATCCTTGTTCGACATTATTGTCGATGTTTTTTATGACACAATTTTGCCATTAAATGGATTGCTAATCTGTCTATTCGTGATTTATCGTTGGAAAAAAGAGAATTTTAATGCAGAGTTAGACCAAGGAGCTCCTAGTTACAAAGGCAGTTTCTTTGAAAAATACGTCGACTTTTCGGTGGGAACCTTTATCCCGCTAATCCTATTTTTAGTCTTTATTAATACTGTCGCACTGAAGTATTTCGGAAAAGCGCTGATTGGATAGTTAGGTAACTAACTTCAAATTAAAGCCGGTCAACAGACCGGCTTTTTTACATCTGATAAATATGAATTTGAGGTTTTAGGTTGGCGCTAAAGCATATCGTATGGACTAGGGTAGGCTAAGGTTAGCTCAAGTGCGTTAATGGTGAGGTCACAATTGATGCGTTTGCCTGAGGGCGCAGAGGTGACTGGGGTAAATTCAGGAGGGGGCAAGCCTAAAGACGTTGCGGCATCAGTATAATATTGCTGTCGGGTTGGGTGCTCAACACTACTTAAGTGATAAGTCTGGCCAAACTTATTGTTTGTAATTATCTTTTGAATGGCGCTAATCACGTCTTCCCGGTGTACAAGGTTGATAGCTTGCTGACCATTTTCAATATTTTTCCTGCCGCTTAAACTACGTGCAGGATGTCTATCTTGTGAGACCAAACCTGCTAATCGAAGAATACAGGCGTTTTGCTGGAATAGATCGCGAATCCAATTTTCAATCTCGACATGAGCTTTGCCACTGTTGGTGTGCGGAGCTACTGGTGAATATTCGTAAATTGTTCCATCGCGATTACCATAGACCGCAGTAGTTGAAATGAAAATAACCTTTTGCACACCTTTTTGTTTGGCTGTTGTGACTAATGCTTGCATCTGATTAGTATATTCAGTCAAAGATAGCGATTTGCGACCTGGCGGTATATTCAGGATAAGAGTTTGCACGTCAAACAAGTTAGCTAGTTCAGGGCTGTTTAAGTTATCGCCCAGAGCATATTGGAACGCTGATACACCCATATCCTGTAACTTTTTGACGTCAGAGGCAGAACGTTTTGTGGCCACAATTGAGTGGCCACTTTGAGTTAATGCTTGGGCAAGTGGTAAACCTAACCAACCCGCCCCAATAATTGCTATTTTCACGATATTTATTTTGCCTATTACATTTTATAATCTGACTTTACGGTAATCAGATTTAATCCTGACAACTCTTGCATTGAGTTTTGAAGTTTATTTTCAGCATAATCAATGCTTGCTAAACGCATACAAAAAGCATCGGCTTTTTGTTCTAACTTTTCTGCTCTGGCTTCAATCTTTTGTTCGATATTTTGGCCAAAGTTATCCATACGTTCATCGAAAGCATCTGTATCACCATCACCAAATATAAGTTCGGTTCCAAGGGCAATCATTAAATGGCCAATGGATGCGGTAACCACTTCTTCCACTGTTTCTTCAAAATCTTGTTGCCACTGCGCACCTAAAAAATCGCCATCTGAAAAGTTAGCAGAATCTATATGAATGCTGCCATCATCAGCGTAAAAGTTGAATTCAATTTTTTCCTTAATTTGATCTAATTTTTCTTGGATCTTATCCACTGCGTTGCTGTCCGTTCCCAGCAAATTACCCAAAACTTCAGACACTGCAACATTGGCTATTGCTACACCATCTAGGGCAAGTTCAGCCGCTACTGGGACTGCATCGTAGATACCATTGTAGTATTCAGATACCCACCTTTCTTGGTCCCTGTTTACATCCATGCGCTGGCCGTTTACAAATAACGCTTCGCCAGCATCAATTTTAATTACATCATTGGCTTCAGTCGTTATGGTCAATACGTTGTTTATTAAGGAAACTTGACCATCCATGCTAACGTCACACTCATTTGCGGCCGCGGTGCCAGAGAGCAACAATATACTTGCGGCGATCACTGATTGTTTCATAATTTTTTCCTCTACATAAATTAACTAATTAGCACAATGACCGGTAGCGACCACTGACTGTGTTGATTGAATTTATTAATAAGGTAGCAACACTCTGGCCAGTTTTAATTAGTTCAATATAATCAATTGGTTAACTTATTTTAGAATTGTGAAGTTGGTAATATGACCTACGATGAATAGGAAGAAATACTAAAAGTTAGTCAATTTAACTATATTCTTTTGGCTATTATATATTGAAGAAAATTTTAACTGTTTGATATAGATCACTCCCCCAATTAGACGTTTTGGTGCATAATGTACGGAGTTTAACGTTAATTAACTTGGAGATAGCATGGTTGATGCCATTTTATTTGGAATAACAGTTCTTGTGTTTGTTTTGGGCGCAACCTGTTTGATTATGGGTTTTCTACCTTCACCTGCTGGTGGAATGCGTGAGAAAGTTGAGTATGGATTCTTCGGTGTGACGGGATTGGTTGCGACTTTGTTGTTGTCCGTAGCCCTAGCCTGGAGCTAAATCTAAGCTTTTTAATCAATGATATTAACGCTGACTAAAGTTTTCCTCGAAATGGATGCAAACAGTCAGCGTTATTGTTTGCAAGACTAGGGCGCAATCCCTGTATTGATTATTTGTCGCTAACTCTTTGATAAGCTCTCAGATTAAAAACAGGTAACATAGCTAAACAGTGATCAAAAATATCTGCCTGCACCCCTTCATAATTTACCCAATTTTTATCTGCACAAAAGCAATATATTTCCAAAGGTAGTCCGGTTTCAGTTGGTGGCAATTGACGAACCATCATGGTCATATCTTTATTGAGTTGCATATGATGGTGCAAATACGCATTAACGTAGGCTCTGTAAGTACCTATGTTGGTTAAACGGCGACTGTTTAATAAATCTTGCTCGTCAATATGTTGTTGATCGTGATAATCGCGCAGCAACTGGATTTTAGATTCAATATAGTCACTGATATATCGGATTTTTTTGTACTCGCTAAGCGTTTCAGCATCACAGAACTTAATACTACTGATATCTATTTTAATTGCGCGTTTTATTCGCCTCCCGCCCGACTCAGACATGCCGCGCCAGTTTTTCACTGAATCACTGATTAACGTATAAGTGGGTATTGTTGAGATGGTTTTGTCCCAGTTCTGTACTTTAACTGTGGTTAATCCAACTTCTAATACTTCACCGTCAGCACCGTATTTTTGCAGTTCAATCCAGTCGCCCGTATTCACCATTCGGTTCGCTGCAATTTGAATTCCCGCCACAAAACCGAGAATAGTGTCTCTGAATAACAATAATAATATGGCTGTAACAGCACCAAGACCTGAAAGTAACAGTAGGGGAGATTTATTGAGTAAATTAGAAATAATAAGCAGTACAGCAAGGATCACGACGACCAGTTTAGCCACTTGAATAAAGCCGGTTATCGGCGCTCGTTTGGCCAAATCTGACGCGTTATACACGTCTTCAATTGTGTTAAATAGCGCACTACTAGACCATACAACTGAGACAGCTATATAAATCAACATGGTTTTTTGAATAAACGCGTAAAGAATATTAGATACGTCAAGCAAAACAGGGGTTAATAAAAATATAACCAAAGCAGGAACTATGTGGCCTATACGCTGGAAAAACCCATGTTTATGGAGCTCATCATCCCAATTATTTCGGCTTAATGAAACGATTCTCGAAATACGCCCGCGCATCAACAAACGGGTTAACATGAAAGCGATTGTGGCCAGACCTAAAGAAAGTAAAATAGCGGAGGTTTGATACAGCCAACTATGCTCAGTGATGTCTACATCAATTGTACTTAAATTCGTCAGCAACCATTCTTTGACTTTTTCTTGTTGAAGCATTATTTCGAGCTACCTAATTGTGATATGAATTTATCTTTACTGGCCCACAAATCATTTAGCCAAATCTGGAACCGTCCTTTAAACTCCGCATCGTTGAAATAGTCTCCAATAACATCATCCGCCACGGGGAGTACATCAATGTGCACAACTATGCGGGTAAGATTGCCGCACAGCATATCCATCATTGGATGTTGGTTGTTTTCAGGATACAAAATGGTGACATTCAAGATATTAGTAAATTGGTCGCCCATAGCCGCTAATGTAAAAGCTACACCTCCGGCTTTAGGGGGAAGTAAATGTTGGTACTGGCTTGATTTAGCCCGCTGCTTTTCTGGTGTGAATCTTGATCCTTCAACAAAGTTGATTACCGTAGTTGGTGTGCTTTGAAACTTCTTACAGTATCTACGGGTGGTTTCAATGTCTTTGCCTTTTAAGTGGGGATTCTTCTCCACGAACTCTCTGCTATAGCGCTGCATAAAAGGCATGCCAAGGGCCCAGGCTCCTAAACCAACAAAGGGCAACCATATGAGTTCTTTCTTGAGGAAAAATTTGGGGGCGGGGATCCGCGATGCGGCAAACTCAATCAATAAAATGATATCTAAATAGCTTAAGTGATTTGGCATCATCAAATACCAGCTGTCTTTGCTCAACTCCCCTTCTACAGAACAGTCCCATTGGACGTTGTTGGTCAGTCGTATGAGTTTGACACTAACCACCCCAAACGCAAACATCATAAAATGCATCATTGGGCTGAGCAGTGATGCTACCCATTTAAATGGGAGTATAAACTTAATTACCCCCAAAATAATAATCAACGCTGCCCAAAAACCAAGATTAAGTATTTGTAATGCAAAATGAATTGGGAACATCAAAAAAGCAGGGATAAAACTCAACATAACACTCTATTTACTCGATGACATAGTCGTGAGAGTGTGATCTTTTTCAGACCACAATTGATTTAACCAACGTTGGAATCGAGCGCGTTGTTCGGGGTTGTCAAAATAATCCATGCCAAAGGCATCACTATTAAGAATGTCTTCGACGGACAAAATTCTCACTTTTACTTGTATTTTTTTGACCCTACCACACACAAAGTCCCAAAAAGACGGTATACCTTCTGGATAATATATTGTTACGTCCAAAAACTTGTGCAATTGATTGCCCATGGCACTAAGCACAAACGCCATCCCGCCAGCTTTAGGTTTTAAAAGGTGTTTATAGGGACCGTTGATTCGCTTCAACTTTTCCTCTGTTAACCGCGTGCCTTCTACGAAGTTCATAATACTGACTGGTTTAGTGCTGAACTTTTCACATGCTTTGCGGGTACTTTCCATATCTTTACCCTTCAAATGTGGGTTTTTGGCTAGAAAAGACTTCGAATGACGACTCATAAAAGGAAAATCTAACGCCCACCAAGCGATACCTAAAAATGGTACCCAGATTAATTCCTTTTTTAGAAAGAATTTAAGAAAGGGAATTTTGCGATTAAAAATACGTTGTAAAACAAGAATGTCGACCCATGACTGATGATTAGACGTCACTAAATACCAGTCATTAAGTGTAAGTGTTTCAACGCCTTCTACATCCCACTCGGTATTGGAAGTGATTCGTTGATTTAAGTTATTCACGCCAATCCAAGCAGTTGCACAACCATCTAACGGATAACTAACCAACTTTTGCCAAGATTTAATTGGGATCAACTTTAAAAATGAAAGGATCACAATGGGGATGACCCAAAAGACAGTATTAAAAAAATAAATAATGACAGATATGGTACCAATAAAATGACCAACAATATTGCGGATAGACACGCTAGAATAGACCCCATTTCTCAGAATTAATGGGCGATATTGTAAACTAAATTGTGGGCTTTGTTGCAAACAATTATTGTGATTCGGTAGACGATTACAAAATTTGATCCAGCCAACTTCTATTTCGTGAAAAGTGATTCCCCAAAAAAGCCATTTGGTCAGCCAAAATACGTCGATTCATCAGGTAAAATCGCTCATACAAATTGGGTGTGAAGGGCACTGCAATTAACGACATTTGAGCTTCTTCAGGAGTACGCGCTGCCTTGTGGCAGTTACAGCGTGTGCAGGAAGTTGCTGAGTTGGTCCACACATCTTTTCCGCCGCGAGAGCGAGGGATAATATGATCGCGAGTGAGTTGGGATGATTTAAATTTTTGTCCGCAATACATGCAAAGAAAGTTGTCTCGACGGAATAGATAACGATTACACAGGGATATTTTGCCGTCCAAGTTCGTCACTTTTCCTTCGCAACCAATAATTGAAGAAAGCTGAAGTCGACTCTGAATTCCTTGATTATTCCAGCCACCAAGCATGACTTTTTTGCTTTCACCCAGCTCGAATAAAACCCGATCTTGGGCATAATACTTGGCCGCTTCTTCAGGTGTTATCCACGCTTGCGGCATACCAGATTTGTTCAATCGCAATACCAACATAAATTTCCCCAACTCGCTGTAGTTGTTTCAAGCTCCCTGAAAAATGGTCGATTGATGATTACTTGTATTGTCTACAAACCACTTTGTCAGGAATTTGAGCCTGTAATTATAATTATGGTTCCAAATCGGTATAAATAATATACAGCTACTGTGACAGATTTAGTGCAAAAAATCTAACAATACAATTTTCTTTCGATTCAAATATTTATTTGCGTTTAAACATAATCTTTTTGTGAAGCTAGTGCATAATAATGACTTGCAGTTGAATCTATAAAAGGATGCTATTTATTCAATCTTATATTCCAGGACAAAATGATCTGTGGTTCTTGCCGTTAGGTGGTACAGGCGAAATCGGTATGAACATGAATCTTTTTGGACATAACAATCAGTGGTTAATGGTAGATTGTGGTCTCACTTTCGATGAACCATTAACCTATAAAGAAGGATTTGCAGTTGGACCAAAACATGATGTGGTCTGTGCCGATCCCGCATTTATAACTCGTCAAAAAGAAAATTTGGTTGGCATAGTTATCACTCACGCCCATGAGGATCATATTGGTGCCTTACCGCATCTTTGGCATCGCTTTAAGTGTCCCGTTTATACAACGCCTTATACCGCTGAAATACTTCGTCGGAAATTGCGAAATAGCGCTAATCAAAATATGCCAATTATTGAAGTGGTATCTGAGCAAATTGTTGATATTGGCGTTTTCAATGTGCAATGGATGCCAATTACACACTCTATTCCAGAACCCCATGCGTTAATTATACGGACTGAAGCGGGGAATATTTTCCATACTGCGGATTGGAAAATTGATAGTCATCCGGTTACCGGTAAAGCATTTAATGAACAACCGTTTAAGTCACTGAGAAAGCAGAATATTTTAGCCATGATTTGTGATTCAACCAATGCCACAAAAAGTGGATATTCTATATCCGAAGGGGCTTGTTATCGAGGATTGAAGCAGCTAGTGGATGAAGCACCTGGCCGTGTAGTCGTGGGCTGTTTCAGTAGTAATATTGCGCGATTGATTACCCTAGCGAAAATCGCCAAACAAACAGGACGATATCTAGCGTTGCTTGGCCGCTCATTGCAAAATACCGTAGGGGCCGCCAAGGCAACAGGGCATTGGCCTGAAGATTTAAGCATAATTGACTCTTATCACAGTGGCTACTTGCCGGCTAACGAAGTATTGGCTGTCGCTACAGGTAGTCAAGGTGAACCAAGGGCTGCCATGTCTAAACTGGCGCAAGATCATTACCGTGACTTGTCACTTGATGAGGGGGACTTGGTCATATTCAGTTCTATTGTCATTCCTGGAAATGAAAAAGCCGTTGAGAATCTGATCAAGGCGTTCAAAGCGCGTAACATAAACACTGTTTTGTCTGAAGACTGTGAGTTTGCTATTCATGCTTCGGGTCACCCTTGTGAAGAAGAGTTGAAATTAATGTACAACTGGGTGCGTCCACAAGTTGCAGTGCCGACTCACGGTGAACAAATGCATATGCAAAGAAACGCTTATTTAGCTAAGCAGTCAAATGTTTTACGCACGTTAACCGGCAATAATGGGGATATATTTTTGCTGGCTCCACAATTAGGAGTAAAGCGCCAAGCGGTAAAAACAGGGCGTATTGCGCTGGATAACAATTAAATACAACATGCTTCGAATTCTATGGGTTTATCTTTAGTGTTTGCCATGCATGATTGCTATAAATGTAGCGATTTCGCTTATGTGGGGTGAGTTTGAGCTGAAGATGATCAACTTCGGAGACCGAAAATAATAGCAAGGCAAAGTTTACACTTACTTCGTCTTGGTTAACGTTATCACTTACTTGAGCTTGGTGGATGTCATCAAGACCTAAAATTTCGCCGGGGGTTTCCCAAGAATACGACTGTTGCGCGCTAGAAGACAGGTTTTGCCAATGTTGTAAACGCAGCGACTGATGTTGCTCATTTTGGAAATCTATAATCTGGATATTGCCGGTTAAGCGGTACTGCTCTCTGGATTGACTAAAATACCAACATATTTGAGCTTGGTTATGGGTCTGAATTTGATTGATTTTATTGCTTCGTATATCGGTGTGGATAAGCAAAGACGTAGTAGTATTCAAAAAACCACGAAAAACGACGGTTCTGACTTCTGGCTGGTTTTGATTATTAGTAGTCGCTAGTTGGATATATTTTGATTCAGGTCTAGTTTGGCTATCAACTATTGAAGTCTGTAGTTTTTTAAACCACATTATCGAGTCCATATTTTCATTCATTTTTTCAATCAACTTCCGTAATTTGGCCTACCAGCATTTGCCTAAATATATTCTGGTTAATGTCCTAGACTAACATGTTGTTTGCTTAAGATTGGCAATAACATCCTTCGCCATCAGTGACCACTGTGGCACCTAGATGATTATTTGCGACTATGGTTTTAGCTATTGGTTCTATTAAACTTGTCCGAGAGCTACACAGATAACCAGTGGAATAGGGGCCTAAATATCCTAAATTACCTGACTCATCAAAAATAACCACTGCTGGGTAGGATGGAATTAGTTTTTTCAGGTTGGCGTTATCTTTAGGGTCAATTGTTTGCACCTTGTAGCCATTTTCAGCAAAGGTAATATTGAGTTTACGAATATGGGTTTGTGACAGTTTATTGCAACTGCAAGATCCCCCTTGAATATGAAAGACCGTATTGTTTATCGGTTGTAAGGCGTCGGAAAAAACGGATTTAACTTTGTCATCAAAGTCTTGTGACATTGAGGCTAGCAGCAATGATTGCTTTGGGTCGAAACTCGTCACCTTATTTTGAGCAAAGTAAAATAATGCGAACAGACTTGCACCTGCCCACATAATCACAGCTAAGATCCCTTTAATTGTCATCGGTTAGTTTCATCTGAATTTACTAAGACTTTGCATTAATTTGCTTGATATGAGCTCTAACTGTTGAGTTTCATTGGAAACAGATTGCACTAATGCGGACTCTTTCTGACTAATTGAATCCAATTGCCCCACAGAGTTGGCGATATTGTTAATCACATTGGTTTGGTTTTCCACCGCGCTCTTCAAACCATTAGTCACCTCATCAACGTGTTCGATATTTGATTGTACGCTTTGCATTAAATTAAGCGCTGAATCAGCTTGTTTACTGGTGGTGTTTCCTAAAGTCATACACTCCTGCATAAATAAACTAGACTGTTTGGAAGATGACAGCAGTCTTGCCATGATTTCATTGACTTCTTCGGTACTGGTTTTTGTTCTCGAAGCTAATTGACGAACTTCATCGGCAACTACTGCAAATCCGCGTCCTTGCTCACCCGCTCTGGCCGCCTCAATCGCAGCATTTAGTGCTAGTAGGTTAGTTTGGTCTGCTATAGATTGTATGGTTTCTAAAACACTAGAAATGCTATCGCACTCATTGGCCAAGTCTTCAATACTTTTACTGGTCTTTGAAATGTTCTCAACTAATTTGCTCACTTCGGTATTTGCGTTCGTCATCTCCGTTTGCGCTTTTTCGGTATCCTGTCTGGCATCACTAGCGCGATTATAGGTTTCTATGGCTAAATCCGATATGCTTGTGGCAGAATCCGATAGCTGCTCAGAAGCATTCGCAATAGCGGATATTTCGGAGTTTGCGATTGGTTTAAATTCTTGTAGTTCATTTGAAGCAGCTTTGGTGGAACTCGCATTTTTGTCTATTTTTTCCCCGAGCATCTCCACTTCATTGACAATAATTTCAAAGGATTGAATTAATTGATTAAAGGCAATGACTGATTGGCTTTTAGAATTGGGGTTAGAGCGATAAGTCAGATTAAATTTGCCGTCACCTGTGGCAATGCCGCCAACACTTTTTAACAATTCATGGGCAGCTTGGGTGTTAACTGCGTTCTTTTTACTCATCCAGGCTAAAATCACACCTTGCGCAATAGCATAAGCAAAATGCACTAACAGTAAGGTGAAAAGTAGTTCACCATCTAACAGCACATATAGGGGCGCACCAGCCTGCTGTAAAAAGAAAAAGCCTAAATGGTGCACTGCAACGACAATAATTGCGGTAATAAAAATATGCCAATTTTGATAAAAAGCTAAAAACGACATCAACACAAATATGCCAAAGTGAATTTCAATCGCGCCGTGCATCTGCTGAATATGCAAAGCTGAAAACAACATGAAGCTGACAGCAACTACGTGCTGAGTAATTTCGGCTTGCGCGTTTTTATTGATCAAAAGTAGTGGAATAATAACGGCAGGAATGCCTACCACAGCCGCTTCAAGCCAAGTTCCATAAATGGGAGCGATGGCGAAGCTGATCAGTAATAGTATTGGTAAAACAAAAGTCACAACCTTGTTAGCGCTGTCTATCCATGGTCGGTTCATGCTATTCATTTCGTATATCCACATTTTTGTTGAAAATAAAATGCTAAGTTTGCAGGTGAATTCGCTTATTTAGCCTTTAAAATGAGAACGGAAAGTTTTAAATGCAGATGAGCAAACGGTATATTATTCTTTGCTTCAATGTGTACCTTGAACTAGCCGTAACATATATGTAAAGCGTTTTCTAAAGCATTGAATAATTACCGTTCTTAATTACCATTAGCAAATTAAGCTTTCCTTCGTTCCTTCAATATAGACTTTATCGTAGTTTAAAAAATTTACATTAATATAACTAATGTAGATCAAACAAATATTATCATTCGAATATCTCAACACTTAATGTTAGCTTGGATTTATACATTTTGCCTTTACATTATGAGAGTTAAAATATGACAGTCACGAAACAATTATTCACCGAAATTACGTCAAATGGCCAACTAACCGTTTCTTTAAAAGAACGAGAAATACCCGCTTTGAAGCCTCATGAAGTTATGGTTCAAATCCAAGCCGCACCTATTAATCCGTCCGATATGTGGCCAATGTTTGGTCCAGCTAACGTATACGAAGGAACCTTTAATAAAGATCAAATGGAATTTACTGCGCCAGTTGCACCAGCGATGCTTGCTAGCGTGCGCTCAAGATTGGATCAGGTTTTACCAATAGGTAATGAAGGGGCTGGTAAAGTGGTCGCCACTGGAGACAGTGAATCAGCCAAAGCCTTGATGGGGAAAACGGTCGGCGTATTAAGTGGTGCAACTTACTCTGAGTTGTGTGTTGTGCCATTTCAAGCATGTATTGTCCATAATGAAAATACCTCAGCTAAGCAAGCGGCTTCTTCTTTTGTTAACCCATTAACCGCTTTAGGTATGGTAGAAACTATGCGTGCAGAAGGACATTCTGCTTTGGTACATACAGCAGCTGCGTCGAGTCTAGGAATAATGCTGAATAAAATATGTATTGCTGAAAATGTTCCGTTAGTGAATATCGTTAGAAAACAAGAGCAGGTAGAAATACTAGAAAAGCTTGGGGCAAAATACATTTGTAATTCCTCAAGTGAAAACTTCAAACAAGATCTGTATGAAGCAATCGAAGCTACAGGAGCCACATTGGCCTTTGATGCAATTGGTGGTGGCGACTTAGTCAGTAATATACTCGCAGCAATGGAAAGAGTGGGAAGTAAAGACGCCAAAGGATTTAATACTTATGGTTCAGCTGATAACAAGCAGGTGTACATTTATGGTGGATTAGACTTTTCTCCAACAGTGTTAAATCGCGCCTATGGCATGACATGGGGTATTGGAGGCTGGTTGCTAATGCAATTCTTAGGCAAACAAAGTCCACAAAAGGTAAAACAATTACATCAGCGTGTTGCTAATGAAATCGATACAACTTTCGCCATTGATTTTACCGATGAGCTGTCTTTTGAGCAGGTTCTAGAGCCTTCTGTTATTGCCAAATATATGGCAAAGAAAACCGGCGAGAAATTTTTACTCAACCCCAGTTTAGGTTAATCTAAGCCGGTTAAAAAACTAAAAATAGTGAAGGATATAATTACCCTTCACTATTTTTTTTGGTTTATTTTGATATCGAATGTTGTGGTGAATTCTCATTGCAAATAGCTTAACTAATGCATGACTAACGCTTTGCATACCTACTTCTTTATGTAGAGTGCAAAGCGTTAAGAAGTGTGAGCTTTACCCAACAAACCACATCCCATCTGAATGTTAGATAGGATGGGAATTATCACGCTGCAGCTACATTGAATAAATCAACGAAGGATGGCTGTAATTGAATATCTACTGGTAATTTCAACAGCCTTGCTACATCGCTTGCTGAAATCAACCCACGAATTTCGTGATTACTCTTATCAATTACCAGACAATGTTGTTGATGATTATCCCTCAGAGTTTCTACTACATCACCCACTCTGGCTGTACTTAATTCCTCGTAAGCGAAAGCTTTAAGCGTGTTTCTTGGACGCATAAAATCGGTGACGGTAATTTCTTCCCGAGGTTGATTTTTGGTAACTTTCGCAAGTATTTTCTGCTCGGTTAAGTCACTTAATGCAATAACTCCAATGAAGTTCTTTTCACTATCAAGTACCAGTTTCATTCTAACATGTGACTTTTTCATCAGATCTTCAAGTTCCACAGCTTTCGCTGTGGAATCGATAACCAAAGGCATGAACTGCTTGAAATCAGTGAAAATAGACAACGCATTTGAACGCATTGTGATGCTAGTGTTTTCGGGGGGCCAAACGAGTTTGTCTACAGATTCAGTGTTATAGAGCGCTAACTTTTTCATTTGCACGCTCCTTTTTAACACTTTTTAACAGATTGCTTTTTGTTTTAGACTGAATAAATGCACAGTCGACACGATAACGAATTAAAACGTCAGTTATACTCATGGGAATACCCTCTGATTTTATAAAATTAAAAAATTGTTTTTGTATCAGATGGATATAGAGGGCGGACCGCGTATAAAGTCAGCATTTTTGAATACAATAAAAGCTGCATTTTGCTGATAAGCGAAGGGAGCATAGCTGACTAGGCTTGAAGATGAAGTGAATGAATTTAAGGTCGCATCGAAATCAAAGTCTAAAGGATCAAGACTAAATATTTGCGCCTGTTCTACTATTGAACTGGATTGGTCGACTGCACCTTGTTGATTCTCAAATGCTACTGATGAGAAGCTAAAACTAGCTACCCACGACATCAGCAATATATTGAACCAAAGGGTTTTCATCAAATTCTTACTCTTTACTACTTAGTAATTATTTACAGACAGTGACATTAATCTTAACTGTTTGGCATCTCCAAAAGTGTTTGGTTCACCCGAAAATGCAAACAAATATCAAGTTGTTCAAAATTAGGAGAAAAAGTAATGCCTATGCAATTGCTTTCTCCCAATCTGTTATATGGTAAAATACGCCTATAAAGTGGCTATGTACAAATTTTTCAACCCATTAAATCGACCAATTGTCGTAGATGTTAAAAAATTGTCACAATTTCGCATATTAATTTAACTATAGGTTTATAACCTCGATATTTTAGGCAACTGGATTCCATTGAATACTTCAACCATCAACCGCACCATTTCAATCGCGCCAATGCTGGATTGGACGGATTTTTATTTTAACTGAATGATAATATTGATTATTTTGGCTAAAGAAAATGTTTGTTCCCCCATTTGGTCCCCTTTTAAGGGCAACCTGAAGCACAATTCTGCACTTTGGAGCAATCGTGTCAATAAGAATATTTTTAAATGCCAATACTTAGACTTTATTATTGGAATATTCCTACTTATTTAACCTTGGATTTTACCGAACACATTAACTAAAGTATGGTTTAACACTTATTGCTTCTATTTAAATTGTCACAATAGAGTTTCCTTCACAGATTATATGTCTTTATAACTTGCTCAAAGGCCACTTTTGCGTTTTCGGGAATAAATTTAAAATAAATAGAGAACAACACGACACGTATTGACGTCTTCTGTGTCGTCCAGTATTACGGATTAACTTTCTTTCTCGCTATTTTTTATCGAGTAAAGTGGACTTTCCAGAAATGCTTTGGGACGTTAAACGACCAGAAACACGCCAACCATTATCATTATTCTATACAACAAGGTTAGCTATCCTCCATTTTAGTTAGGTATATTTATTACTTCTGTGAGTTTTGGAGTCGAATGACACCCCTTTAGAGAAAAGCTTAGTAGAGCATACACTTTAAGACGTAACTGGGTGGAATTAGTAAACAATAACTCCATTCCTTATTTTGAGTTGTTTTGTAAAAACGTGCACCATACTTCTTCAAATATGGTGCACAATTAACACGTTAAGCCGATTTCGAGTGCATCATCCGATATAGAATAGGCAAGACAACGAGCGTTAAAATAGTGGATGAAATGATCCCTCCAATCACAACCGTCGCCAAGGGCCTTTGTACTTCAGCACCGGTGCCAACATTGAGTGCCATCGGAATGAAACCTAAACTAGCTACCAGTGCTGTCATCAACACTGGACGTAACCTGGTGATGGCACCATCAACGATGGAGTTAATTAAATCGCCAGTTTCATGCAGTCGCTGTTTAATAAATGACAGCATCACTAAACCATTCAACACTGCTATTCCAGAAAGTGCGATAAACCCAACTCCTGCTGAAATAGACAACGGCATGTCTCTCATCCAGAGTGAGAAAACACCACCCGTTAGAGCTAATGGCACACCAGTGAAGATAATAAGAGCATCACGGAACGAGCCAAAAACAACGACTAATAACACCAGTATCAAAAAGAGTGTGGCAGGTACGACAATTGATAAGCGCTGGCTGGCACTTTCGAGTTGCTCGAAAGTGCCGCCATAGTCAAGCCAGTAGCCCGCAGGCAGTTCTACTTGCTCCGCGATTTTCGCTTTCGCTTCATTAACAAAACTACCGAGGTCACGTTCTCTGACGTTGGCGGTTACCACGACTCGGCGTTTACCATTTTCACGGCTAATTTGATTGGGGACCGAAGAATAACCGAGTGAGGCGACCTCTGATAAGGGTACGAATTCTCCGTCAGACGTAATGATGGGAGTGCTGCCAATTGCATCTAAATCGGTACGAATACCTTCATCAAATCGCACTAACAATTCGAATCGTCTATCTCCTTCAAAAATCAACCCTGCGGTGTTACCACCAACCGCTGACGCAAGCCACTCCTGTAAATCAGCCACATCCAATCCATAACGTGCCATTTCAGCAGGTTTAGGGTTGATGGTGAAAATAGGGATATCATCAACCTGCTCAAGCCGTGCATCCGCCACACCATCTATAGATTGGAGTACGCTTAAAATATCGTTAGCTGAAACAACAAGCGCGGTCAGTTCATCTCCAAAGACTTTAATCCCAAGGTCCGCCCTTACCCCACTGATCAACTCATTAAAACGCATTTGAATCGGCTGGGTAAACTCATAGTTGTTACCTGTTACCGCTTGGAGTTCTCTCTCAAGGGTTTCAACGAAATCCGCTTTTGTGAGGCTCGGATCAGGCCACTGATCGCGCGGTTTGAGCATAACAAAGGTATCGGTCACATTAGGCGGCATTGCATCAGTAGCAACCTCTGCTGTACCGGTTTTAGCAAATACGGTGCGTACCTGCTCGTATTCCATCAGGGTAGATTCAAGTGTTTTTTGCATTGCGACAGCCTGTTCAATACCGGTGCTCGGTATGCGCATGGCATGTAGTGCAATATCCCCTTCATCAAGCTGTGGAACGAACTCAGAGCCTAATCGAGTTGCTAGCCAAACACTACTAACTACTAATACAATTGAGCCAAGGAGCACAAACCAGCGTAACTTCAGTGCAGTGTGAAGAATTGGTCGATATGCAGATTTTGCCGCCACAATGATGATACTTTCCTTTTCATTGACTTTTCCGCCCATAAACATCGCGACTGCAGCTGGTACGATAGTGATGGAAAAAAGCATAGCCGCTATCAGTGCCATAATGACGGTTGCAGCCATTGGCTGAAACATCTTGCCTTCAACACCGGTTAATGAGAACAGTGGAATATAAACTACAGTTATAATCAATACACCAAACATACTGGGACGAATGACTTCGTTCGTCGCTTGAAAAACCAGCTCAAGTCTTTCTTTCAATGGCAATACGGCACCAGTGCGTTTCTGTGATTCGGACAGTCGCCGAATGCAGTTCTCAACTATAATCACAGCACCATCAACTATTAATCCGAAATCTAATGCACCAAGGCTCATCAAATTGGCAGACACACCTGCATTAACCATCCCTGTTATAGTTACCAACATAGCAAGTGGAATAACTGCCGCTGTGATAAGTGCCGCGCGGATATTGCCCAACAATATGAACAAAATCACGATTACTAATAATGCGCCTTCAACTAAGTTCTTTTGAACAGTTGCGATGGCTTTGTCTACCAACTGGGTTCGATCATAGACCGCTTCAATCAATATCCCATCAGGTAAACTGGATTGAATGTCCTTCATTTTTAGCGCAACGGATTGGGCAACTGCACGTGAATTCTCACCAACCAACATCATAGCGGTACCTAATACCGTTTCTTCACCTTCCTGCGTTGCAGCCCCCGTTCTAAGCTCCTTGCCAATAGCCACACTACCAATATCCTTTACCGCAACAGGGATAGTATCGATGCGTTTAATCACCACGTTTTCGATGTCATTTAGTGTTTGTAGCTGTCCTTGTGAACGCACTAAAATTTGTTGGCCATTTCGCTCAACAAACCCTGCGCCTTGATTGGCATTGTTGCGTTTAAGTGCACTATGAATATCACTCAAACTAATATCAAAATTAAGCATTTTTTGTGGATCTGGGTTGACGTGATACTGCTTCACATAACCGCCAATAGCGTTTACTTCGGTGATCCCTTCTACAAGTGCAAGCTGCGGTTTGACAATCCAATCGTGTATTTCCCGAAGAGCCATTGCATCATATGGCTTGCCGTTTTTTTGAACGGCACTTTGTTCAGCTCTCAAAGTATACATGTAAATCTCGCCTAGCCCCGTGGCTATGGGCCCCATTTCTGGCTCCAAACCTTGCGGCAACTGACTTTTAATCGCTCCCAGTCGAGTATTTATGAGATTACGTGCAAAATACAGATCAGTGCCTTCATCAAAAACAGCTGTAACCTGAGATAGTCCGTAGCGTGATAGTGAGCGGGTATACGACAAATCTGGTAATCCAGCCAGTGCAGTTTCAACCACAAAGGTGATTCTCTGCTCCGTTTCTAATGGTGAGTAACCGGAAGCCTGGGTGTTGATTTGTACTTGCACGTTAGTTATGTCGGGTACCGCATCAATTGGCAACTTTTGATAGCTTAATATTCCCATGCCAAGCACTAAGAATATCAACATCAGCATCAAACCTCGTCGCTCTATGGATAACCGCAATATGGATTCAATCATGTGTTTGCCTCCTAAGAGCAGCGACTACCAGTCGTATAGGTGGCATTATGTAATTAATGATCATGACCGGCCTCCGACTTCTCTAAATCAGCTTTTATTAAATAACTATTCTGACTGACAATCACATCTGCGATATGCAGACCAGATAACACTTCGATATTGATATTGTCTTGTTGACCAAGTGTAACGGGGACAGAGTGGTATTTATTGCCTTCTTTAACAAACACCACTGACGCCCCTTCAAATTCTTGAATAGCCGCTTTAGGTACCATCATGGCGACATTTAGGCTGCTAGTGACCACCTGACCTTTGATTGCTGCGCCAACCGGCCACCGTCCAGATGTATTATCAATTTTTGCATACGCTAGTACGTAAGGTTTTTCATCGGGCGAAGGTATAATATGATTGATAGTGGTGTTTAACTTTGCCTCTGACAAACTAAGCTGAACGCTTTGTTGCTCGGCTATATCTGAGAGTTGTTGTGGAAAGAGCTTGAGTTGTGCCCAGACATCATTGTAGTTGGCGATTGAAAATAATACTTGGCCGTTAGATAACTCCCCCTCATTAGCATGCCGAGCAATCACTATGCCTGAAAACGGCGCGATGACAGGATAGCTTTTCAAGCTCTCATTGGATTCAACGACCGCCAGTATCTGACCTTTTTTGACCTTGTTACCTAAATTTACGTTAACCTTAGTCACAATTCCGTCGAATCGAGCACGGATATGACTCATTGAAGCTGGGTCTGTCACCACATTTCCGTAAACGGTAGTGGTGATATTGAGTTGTCCCGCTTTAACACTTTGTGTCATCACTTCCATTTTTTGCGCCATGCTGTCAGACATGAGTACAAATTCAGCATCATGGGTTTCTAAATCCCTATGTTCGCCTTCAGATGCGTTTATTGGACTACTGACAAGCAATGTGAACACACTGCACATAATGAAAATTAACAATGTGCTTTGTTTCTTGATTAATGTTTTGTTGTTCATTGATTTTTACTCGAAAAAGAAGTGTTGATTACATCGGAAAGTTGCTGTCCAGTGAGTGATTCGATATCCGCACCTCGCTGGTGTGCTTGTTTTGCAGACTGAATTAAGGCTTGTTTAGCATTAAGCAGTTCTTGACGGGTACTAACCCACTCAAGGTAACTGTATCTCCCGTTGATGTAGGATTGCTCAACCAAACTGAGCGATTCCACGAGTGGCGGGATAATGGAGTCCTGCAGCGTTTGAACGTTAAGCAGCGCATTATTTCTCGCCACCAACGCCATGTTTAGTTGGTGGTAAAGGTCTAGGGTTGCAGACTGTTTTTGCTGCTCCAACTGCCCTTGAATAGCCCGTTGCTTTTCGTATTCACCTAGGTTTCTCTCACCAGAGAATAGCGGCATGCTGACGCCCGCTACGAAAGCGGTTTCATCAATACCATTGATTCGCCTTATTCCCGCTGTCCAGGTTAAATCTGATTGATTAGCGGCTCGGGTAAGGCGGACTTGTGCTGCTTGTATCCTCTCGCTTTGTGTATAAACATTTAGATTGGGGCTTTCCAATAGGGTTGTGAACAACGAAGTCAAGGAGGGGGACGATGGTAAGGTGAACAGATCACCTTCAACATTAGTAAAGGTCGGGAATCGCTCTCCCCACATGATGGCCAAGCTATTTATCATACCTTGCTTGGTTTGCTGTGCGGTTAATACATCCAGCCTAGCTCTAGCCAAGGCAGCCTCAGCACGACGCTGTTCAAACGCAGGTGATGCGCCTGCATCGACTCTTTTTGTGACAGCTTGATAAGTATATCTTGCAAGCGCTTCTGCTTCCTCTTGTGCTTTAATCAGTGCCTGTTGCGCTAACACATCGATATAACGGCGTGTTACTTCAGCCAATATATCTAGTGTATGTACTTGCTTTTGTGCTTCTACAGCTTGAGATTGAACAGAAGCAAACGCTTTTCGTGAGTTGAGTTTATTCCCTAATTCAATCACTGAAGACAAGGTCAGTGTCAGCTCAGTATCTTTAATCCCTGAGACCTCTCCTGTACCTAAGAAGTTTTCCACTTCAATACCAGCATTAACAACAGGTTTAAGTGATGCTGTTTTAATGTCACCCTCAACTTCTTGTTGCTTGAAGGTAAATTCATGTAGTTCGGGAGAATTGGCTAAAGTGAGTTTAATAGCGCTTTGCAGTGTTAACTCCCGATTGGGGTTTATATTTGTTTGTGCGAATACCATAGTGTGTGTCGTCGCAAGGACGACCATAGTGGAAACCACCCAAGCACGCACACGCAAGAGGCGGTTCAATGAAATGTGACTCATTGTTTTATTCCTAAATTATCAATAATGAACATCGCCAGATTGCTGGCGAACGATGTTTGATTAGTTCAGGATTAAACTTTTGGTGGGCGTAATAACTGTGTGACCGGTGCATCTACTACTATTGATAAATAATAGAAACCGGAGGAGGGATGGATGGAAGCGAGTTCGATTGATACATCATTTCCAAGCCACTGGGCATGGCTCCCCTGACAATGGCCGCAATGGTGACAATCAGCTGGATTATGGGGAACTTCGATTAATGAATTATCAACATTCGCTTGAATATTAGAATTTAAGAGAATCTGTGTTTTGTCAGTTGCGGTATTATCGCCTACCTGATGTTCGTGCACTTCACTTAGATGTTCAGAGTCGATAGTATGAAAGTCAATAGATTTGGCGACAGCAGAGAACGACTGAAAAAGAATCAGCGAAATCAAAAGGTAACTTGTTACCCTTAAGTTAAACATGTCTATCTACCCTCATTCTTTAATATGTTAGCAGGTTATTTTATTAAGTTACATTGAATAGCTGAAAAAAATTTTCAACTATCACGGCAATCTTCATTCGCGAATTCAATCTCTATTGTAGTGTGCACAAAACCAAAATTTTCCAGTCTTTGATGAAGTTCAT
Organism: Aliiglaciecola sp. NS0011-25; assembly: GCF_040370605.1. Classification (NCBI taxonomy): domain Bacteria; kingdom Pseudomonadati; phylum Pseudomonadota; class Gammaproteobacteria; order Alteromonadales; family Alteromonadaceae; genus Aliiglaciecola; species Aliiglaciecola sp. NS0011-25. The sequence continues at coordinate 3,203 of NZ_BAABWR010000001.1, read as the reverse complement.
TTTTGAATTTCTTTAACTCAGCTAGCGAAACATCCTGCTTCAATTCTACATGTACGGTCATGACGTTGTGTTCTCCATCTAATGACCAGATGTGGAAATGATGAATATTCGCAACGTTTTCATTTGTAAGAAGCAATTTGCGCACTTCTTTCATCTGTTGAGCATCGGGTGTAGCTTGTAAGAATAAAAGTAAGGTTTCTTTTAGATTTTTAACCACATTAAATAAAATAAATAGGGTGAAGCCAATCGATAAAATGGGGTCTAAAATTGGCCATGGCTTGAACATCAATACAACGGATACGGTAAGCACAGCCACCCAGCCCAATACATCCTCTAGTAAATGCCAATTTAATATACGTTCGTTTAGAGAGCTTCCCTCACTAAGCTTGTAAGCAGCAAAACCATTTACTGCTATACCAAATATCGAAAGCAATAACATTCCTTCTACTTGTGGCATTTCGGGTGCTGAAAGCCTCGGTATGGCCTCGAATAAAATCCATACTGAGCCGATGCTCAAAACTAGTCCGTTGATCAACGCTCCTAACAGAGAAAATCGTTTATAACCGTACGAGAAAGTGCTGTTAGCGTCTTTATCGCTTAGTTTGTTTAATCCCCATGCAGTGCCAATAGATAAGCTATCCCCCAAATCATGCACTGCATCGGCCATTATTGCAGTGCTGTTAGTCAACCAACCACCAATAAATTCGATAATAGTGAAAGTCACGTTAAGGGAAAATGCCCAACCAATGCGTTTTGACGCATTTTCATGACCGTGACTGTGGTTATGACGATGCATGATTGATTTCATCCAAAATAGCTTGGTTTTCAGAGCTGATAGGAAGCGATTTGAATGGGCTGATGTTGGTGCCACCTGTATTGCCTTTTGGTATAAGACCGATAGATGTTTTTGTTGCAGCACCAATGAGTCTTACGACCTGCCCAAAAACAGCTTTCCAATCTCTATTTTTAAGCCCATGCCGCAGCATTTTAAAATGGATAATACAGTGGTAATAAGTAGAGTGCTGCCCAATGACGTGTGCATCTTCCAGTGCAGAGAATGCTTCGCGTTCATTGTGATTTGATAGTGCTGTTTTATAAGCCACGATCTTGGCATCAATATGAGGCTTAACAGCTTGGTTGTATGTCATATTGACTCTCCTTTTTCATTATTAGCTTTTAGTAATTCATGCTTGGCGTCACTAATTATCATCCAAGCACCTCTCAATACAACTCCCGCCACAACGACGCCAATAACTAAATCGGGTATACGGCTATCAAGCCATAAAACAAGAATACCAGCAGTAATTACCCCCAAATTTGCGATGACATCATTGGCAGAAAATATCCAGCTCGCACGCATGTGCACTTCATCGTTTTTATGATTGCTAATAATCAACAAGCAGACGACGTTAGCAATCAAGGCGACAAATCCCATTCCAATTATTAATATAGACTCGGGCTCACTGCCAAAGAAAAGCCTTCTGGCTATATCACTAAGAATTATCACGCCTAGTATTAGTTGAAAGTAACCACTGATTTGCGCAGCATTGGCTTTGTGCAGTAAAGATTTACCTATAGCGTAAATACCTATTCCGTAGACAATCGCATCTGCCAACATATCTAAAGAATCTGCAATTAATGCAGTGGAATCAGCAAGCAGTCCAACACTCATTTCGACAAAAAACATCACCGTATTAATAATTAGCAGCCAGTATAAAACACGTTTTTGTGAAGCATCTTTAATGTCTACTTCGCAGCCACACCCACTCATTATTTCAGCCTATTTCAATTAATCTACGTACAGTGTAAAGTCTATACTAAGTATAGAGTCAACGTTTTAGTGAAAATAGGAGATTTTTCTAAAAAGCGATAGCTCTATACAGATGCTCCGCTATTAAGAAAAACAGCACTTGTTCAAAGGCAACTATCGAGCTTAAGGCGCATCTTTATTGAGTAAACTGCCTTATAGATTGAATAGAAAAAGTCTAATGGAATAATAACGACATATTCGTTTAGTAACTTAATAGCTGGTAGATTGCCAAGTTTATAGGTGGAGCATTATTACTTCGCCCCACCTGTTTACATCAATTACCAATAATTGATATTAGTCTGAAGGTTGATTATTTGATATTTCAACATTTCTGTTTTTTAATAGAAAATCAACTAAGTCTGAAACCATAACAAATGCGACACCTTTTGTCGGACGGATGACTAGTAGTCCTAGTTTGTGTGTAGTTCCGTCATTTAGTCTAGCCATTGCAGTTTTAGGTGCGGTCCATCCTAAGAATTCCTTCGCTATTGTTGCATAAGGAATAACACTAGATCCAAATTTTTGCATTAATTGGAACATCATCAAAGACGCTGCTAATCTATTATTCATTTACACCCCCAATTTCAACTTCTCTAATCTTCAATAAAAAATCTGCGATACAGCGAATTGAAATCATTTCGTTAAAAATGTCATGGATAGATAAAAACTGTAACTCTTCATTTTTCAATTTTTTCAGAAATGATAATTCACTCATATTAAAAAATTTCTTAGCAATAATTTTGACCGGAATTCGAATGGCCCCTTCAAATTCGATTAAAAGTAATTCAATTAAAACAATCCTTTTTTCATCCTTCATCCATGCTAAGTGTTTGTCATTCATAAGCATCTCATTTGTTTCTATTTAAATATTTCACTATTTATTCGTAAATGGTAACCCGCAAATATTATTAGACTTGTGGGGTATATAAATCACTACTTAATTATTTTTCCTTCTATTAGAGTTGTTGGACGCTAATTTACAGGAAATTTCTTAAAGACAAATTCATGTTTTAGTTTTATTATTCCAGACATGTTGAAAGGAAATTATTGACCCGAATAAGTATCCAAAATATTGTCTAAAATAAAAAACACATATATTTCCGAGCGACGATGCCCCAGATGTAATGGGCAGGAGCGCTATATTAAATGGAAAAACTGTTGTCATTGCCAAAAGGAAAATCAGAAAAGAAATTATGCTAAAAATCGGAAAGAAAATAATAGAATAAAAAATAACGAAGCTTTCGAGCGAGCAAAATTACTAGGCAATAAAAGATTTAAAAGTTTAGATAAATGCAAAAAATGTGGTTCAGTTGAAAGATATATAAAAAATAGAGCTTGCGTTAAATGTTTGATGGATAAAATAGTCGCTGAACGTCAGTTCATGAAAGAAGTT